>DHXL01000266.1 GCA_002415335.1 Oxalobacteraceae bacterium UBA5157 | reverse complement strand
CCGGTCACTTTGGCTGGCTCGATGCGCAGCACGAAAGCCCGGGGCCGGCCGGAGGACGGGTCACGCCGAAAAACTGGTGGGATAAATGTGAACAAATGGATGGAAAAACGGGCTGCAAGGCTCATGGTACAAGCGCTGATTGTCCCCTCACTGTTGCGGCACGCAAAACGATTGCGTTGGCGATTTATCAGGGGGTGTCCGGGATTTTTGTATAAACGGGGCTTTGTTTAAGCCGACGACATCCGTTCTTCAAACTGGATAATGAAGCGGCTGAGCGCTCCCTCAACGGATTCTTTTGAATGATCGCTTAAATCGGTCGTAGTGATGGCTGACCGCCGCCGAGAACCCGAACTCGCTCGTGATTCCTGCTTCGATCCTCGGGATCGCCGCCCTGTTGATCGGGTGGCGCTTCGACAGTGACGTAGGGCGCTGAAGTAATTGCGACTGGCGCCACATATCTGCACCTGCTGATAGCTAGTTGATGCGACTGACCTACTGATGTTGACAAACTTCGCAATCCGGCGAAGTCAGTAACCGCGAACTATTGAATAGAAGCAATGCATGTGTTATTCCGTCCAATTAAAGTCGAAAACAGGTCATTAAAGTCGAAAACTTTGATTCGAGCGGGAGCGAATTGGTTGAGCATCTAACGATTTGCTCCACGGAGTGCGGCGCGGCCACCGGCCTTGAGCAATTGCATGATCAGCACTAGGATCAAATCGGCCGTTTCACGAGTGCGGAAGGCAGTGGGGAAATTGTTCTCTATGCCGTCTTCTTCCATGCCACCGAAAGGTGCTCCGGAAGCGCGGCCGGATTTGCATGCGCAGTTACTCACAAACCAATTTGTGCGGGCAAGCTGAACTTTAGCTATGATTATTAGACCGTCAACGTCACAAGACGATTGTTCTGCAAAATCCGCAAAAAATATCTTTCAGACGTGATCGCGCAACGATTCGTTGGAAATCAACGTCACCAATGCGAAAGAAAGAAGTGCCACTGCGGCGCCCATCAAGAAGACATCCTGAAATGACTGTCGTATCGCTAGTTGCATGCGATTGCCTTCATCGATTTTAAGGAGTGCTTCGCCCATCACATCCTTCAGAAATTCCGCGCCGCTATGCGATATGGCTATTGCCGGGACATTCTCGCGCAATTTCGAAAAAAGCAATGAAGTCAAAGTCGCAACGCCGATTCCCGCACCGAATGAGCGGAAGGACGCACTGGTCGCAGTGGCGATGCCGACAAACCGGGCGGGGACCGTATTCTGCACCGCAACCGTTGATGCGGGCAATTGCACCCCGAGTCCGATTCCGGCCGCCGCCATACAGAACAGCGTCGGCAATGTCTGGCGTGGATCGATGAGAGCCAATGCACAAATTGCAATCGGGGCAATCATTGTTCCGGCCAACTGGAACGGCTTGTAGTGTCCGGTCCGAGCCATGATGCGCCCGCTGATAAAGGCACCCAGCGGAACCGCAAGCGTCAGCGGCAACAGTTCAAAAGCGGCCCGCTCAACATCTGCTCCGCTTGTCATTTGCAGCCGCAGCGGAATTAGCACAGTCAGCGATACCATCTCGAAAAATGCGATAAACAGAACGATACATGAAATCGTGAAGGCCGGATAGCGGAACATCTGCAGCGGAATCAGTGGCTCTTCGACGCGCGTTTCCATCCATATGAATGCCGCCATTAACACGGCGCCTACCGCGAATAGTTCAGGTTATCCACCGCCAACCATGACACTCCCTGTCCGACGCGCGTGATGCCCATCAGCAGCGAGATCAGTGCCGCCGAAAGCATGGCCGCACCGATAATGTCGATTGGCCTCTTCACATGCGGGACCGGCAAATGCGCCAGCGCGCGCCGTGAAATGAAAAGCGCAGCGAGCCCGAGCGGCAGGTTGATCCAGAAAATCCAGCGCCATGAAAGATACTTTGTCAGCATGCCGCCGAGGATCGGCCCCGAAACGCTCGCTAGCGCATAGGCGCCGCTGATATAGGCTTGATACCGCCCTCGTTCGCGCGGTGCTACGACATCCGCAATGCTTGCCTGGGCCACCGAAATAAGGCCACCCCCGCCTAGTCCCTGCAAAACGCGAGCGGCGACTAGCATTGGCATGGATCGCGCCAGCGCGCACGCAACCGAGCTCACGAGAAAAATATTGATAGCAGTTGATAGGACCGCGCGACGTCCGAACAGGTCGCCCAATTTTCCGAAGATTGGCGTCGAAACCGCTGTCGCGATCAGGTAACCAGCAACTACTCAGGCAAGCAGACCGAACCCCTCGAGGTCACCCGACATCTTCGGCAATGCGACGGAGACAATAGTCTGGTCGAGCGCGCCCAGGAAAATCGCGAGCATCAACCCAATGATCACCGAGCGAACCTCGGCGGCGGACATCCCGACATTCAATTTTGGCGAGCTCTGGGCCATTGTTAGCAGTAGACGTTGGCGGCTGTCTTGTCGGTAACGCTTTCCAATGGGTAGCAGTTCTTTACCGCAGTGAGTTCGGCGAGGATGGATATCGCAATCTCGGGCGGCGTGCGGCTGCCGATGCGCAGGCCGATTGGCCCATGCAGCCGCTCGATTTCCACGTCGTCGAGGTCGAACAATTTCAAGCGCTCACGCCGCTTGGCGGTATTGCTACGCGAGCCAAGCGCACCGACATAGAATGCGGGCGACTTCAGCGCCTCCAATAGCGCCATATCGTCGAGCTTGGGATCATGCGTAAGGGCGACCACCGCGCTATGGTCGTCGAGATTGAGCTCCAACACGACATCGTCTGGCATGCCGCGCACTAACGTCGTATCGGGCAAGTCCCAGACGTCCGCATATTCCTCGCGTGGGTCGCAGATAATCACTTCGTAATCGAGTGCTTGCGCCATCATTGCTAGGTACCGCGATAATTGGCCAGCGCCGATGACCAGCAGTCGCCAGCGCGGGCCGTGCACGGTCTTGACGATGGCCTCATTGGCGCTTATCCGGTCGCGGCGGCCTGCGTCTTCTAGCGTGATTTTTCCCGAAGAAAGATCCAGGATTCGCGCGGTGATCTTATGATTAGCGCAGCGTTCAAGTAATTCCGAAATCCAACCGGTGCCGTCGATCGTTTCGTGCAGCAGACGTAGCGTTCCGCCGCACGGCAGACCGAAGCGCGTCGCTTCATCTTTCGACACGCCGTACACCAGAAATTCGGGACCTAATCCGGCAAACAATTTGTTGCGAATTTTCTCGACCAAATCGTCTTCGATGCAGCCGCCGGATACGGATCCGACTACCTGCCCGTCGTCGCGAATTGCCAGTATTGATCCCGGCAACCGCGGGGCCGAACCCCAGGTTTCAATGACGGTGAACAAATCGACGGCATGGCCCTCGTTTCGCCATGCCAATGCGCTCTTGAGTACCTGCACATCTACACTATTCATATTCGACCCATTTGAAATTTTCAAGTGGTTCCATGCGGTCACACCAGGACTTCACGAATGATTTCTCAGCGGAGCTGGCCGGCATCTAGTCGGAACGCGTACCGCCATTCATTTGTATAGCTCTTCCGCTGCGCCAAGTTCACGGGGAGATCCGTCGTTGCCCATCTCGTGAAGAATCTTCTGCTTCAAACCTTCTTCGCCGAGCTCTTGCAGCGCTTCTTTGACGTTGAATTCGTCGGCAACATGGCCCGGCGCGCGGAACACCATAATACGGTCACCAATCTCGATTGCTTCCCGGATCGAGTGGGTGACGAACACACCGGTCTTGTGCGTTTCTTTCACGAGCCGGCGAAACTCCTGGCGTAGCTTGGCGCCGGTCAGTTCATCCAATGCGGAAAAGGGCTCATCGCACAATAATATTTCCGGATCGGTGGCGAAGGCACGGGCGATAGACACCCGCTGCCGCATGCCGCCTGAAAGCGCGTGTGGCCACTGGTGGGCATGCATATCGAGTCCAAGACGCTTCAGCCAATCAAGGCCAATCGCAAGGCGCTCTTTCTTGGGCATCTTACGCAACTCAAGGCCGTACGCTACGTTCTCCAACGCCGTGCGCCATGGCAGCAATCGGTCGTTCTGGAACACCACGGAGAGTTTGCCCGAAAGCGCATGGAATTCCTTAAATGGGTCCTTGCCCAACACTTCGACGGTACCCACAGTCGGTTCAATCAATCCGATCAAGAGGTTGAACATGGTCGATTTGCCGCAACCAGTCTTACCGACTACTGCAATTAGTTCACCCTTCTCAATTTGCAAGCTCAAGTCCTTGGCTGCAAAGTGCAGGTCGGAATTATCGCGCTCAAAATGCTTGCCGACACCGCTAAATTTGACGATGCTCATTATCCACGCTCCGATTTTGGGCGATACCGTAGGAAGCTTGTTTCAAGCAAGGTCACTACACCCTGTGAGACAACGACGAACAATACCAGTATCAAGGTCCATGCGACCGCACCGGACATGTCGAACAATTGCTGTCGTTGTAGCAACTGGTACCCAACCCCGATGCTTGCGCCGACCAGCTCCGCCACGACCACGACGCGGGCGACATTGCCAAGATTGATCTTCCACGCAGTAAGAACGCCCGGCAGAATGCTCGGCGCGATCAGTGTCCTGAACTTATCCCACGGGCTCGGCCGGAAGGATAAGCACATCTCTTTCAAGTCCTTGGACATCGCGCAGTAGGAATCGTGAATCTGGAACGCAAAAGCCGGCAGCGTCGTCATCACAATGATGAACCAGATCCGAAGCTCAGTTGACTTAAACCAAATGACCGAAAACACTACCCAGGACAGCGCTGGAATCCCCTGGTTGAAAGTCAACAGGGGATGCACGTATTGCTCAACCTTGGGGGAGGCGCCCATCCAGATTCCAAGCAGGCCTCCGACTATGAATGCGCCAAGCATGCCGCCCAAGATTCGCAGCGATGTGGCGGCCGCGTCGCCAACCTGGCTCATATCGGTCAGGATCGTAAATACATCTTTGGCGATTGTTAGCGCGGACGGAAACAAAAACGGGGGGAAGAAATGCGCCGCCGTTTGCCACAAAGCGATAAGTGCAATTGCCGAAATCCAGGGCTCTTTTCTCAAACGCATGGTAACCTCGATATCAAGCTCCGGCCGTCGCTCATTTGCGGACGCCGGTATAGATGGTGGCACCGTCTACGTCTTTTGACAGGTAACCGCTTTGGACGCCCGTTGCGTATACTGCTTCGATGCTCTTTTTCAAAGTGGCCGCAGTCTGCACATTCATGCCAAGGCGGCTGTTGTCTTCGATCAGTTTGCGAATCACTGCCTCGTCTGAACCCTTGATCGAGATCGAGATCATCTTTGCGCCTTCAGCTGGATTGGCGCGCAACCACTCGGCGGCATCCTTAAAGGTTGTATACATCTTGTCAACCAGCTGCGGGTTCTTCTTTATCCATGCGTCGTGTGCGGCGACGCCCAGGTAGGGAACGTTGTCGGTACCGGAGAATTTCTTCCAGCGGTTATGCATATCGAGGTCGATTGTGCGTAGTCCCGGCTTCTTGGCGAGTAGTATCGAGTACGCTGGCTCCCACAGTTGTACCGCTTCCGCGCGATTGGCAAGTGCATAGCCGATCAGGCCGGGAGTTGCGGTGTTTTGCACGGCCACCTTGTTGAGGGCCACGCCTTGGTTCATTGCGAGCCACTTGAACATCGCGTAGTTGGTCGAGCCCGACGCGGCAACCAATTGCCTGCCTTCCAGATCCTTCAATGTTCTGATATCCGGACGATCAGTGACGACCGCGCCATAATAGTCAAACAAGTTGAACAGGTAAGACACTTTTACGCCCTGGTTGCTGGCAACGGCAACCGACAGCAGCGCGGCACTACCGCCGACCTGGAATTCACCTGAATTGAACTGTGCGATATAAGCGTCCGGCGTGCGCTCCACAAAATTGATGTCGATACCGTTCTTCGCATCGAGCTTGCGCTGCTTGATAATCGGCGTCAGGAATGCGCCCAGCGAGGGCGCCCCGAATACGACCATATCAATCCTTGGGAGGGATTGCGCGAATGTTTGCGTGGACATCCCGGCGATTCCGAAACCAAGAACCGCCTTCAAGAGATAACGAGTTAATTTATGCATGATGGTCTCCTCCGTGCGCGTATGCGCATATATTTTATAAAGGTCTTGCCGTGTCCATGACAAAACCTAAGTGTCTTGCGCCAAGCCGTTGCCTCATTCAACGCGATGCCAATTCATGCGCCGCTACCTCCTGTACTGAATTTTGCTCCCAGTCGTCTCAATGAGTGCTCGTCAGTGGCCGACCAACATGCCAGCAATCGCTGCCGCCGCACCAAGCGCCAACGCAACTGCTAGCCACCACCCAGGGACCACGGTCACATTCGTCGCCGCCACATCGCGCCTAGCTTGTACGCGAACGCCTGCAGGCCGCGCAGTGGAAATTGGTGCACACGCCGCAACTGCCGGCTCAACCAGCAGACCGTCCCTCTCTGCCGGTTCTTCCGCCGCTTCCGCCGGTGCAAACTCCAAGCAAAACTTCTTGAAAAAATCGTTCGACATTTTCTTGGCCACGCTATCGATCAAGCGTGATCCGACTTGTGCCAATTTGCCGCCAACCTGTGCGTTCGCCGTATAGACCAGTTCGGTACCGGTTGTAGTTTCATTCAATGTAATCGACGATGAGCCCTTCCCGAAGCCCATCGCGCCGCCCTGGCCTTCGAACGTCATGACGCAGGATTTAGGGGGATCGGCTTCGGTCATATTCAGCACACCATTGAAACGGGCTCGCAACGGCCCGACAGCAGCAGTGAGTATGATGCGGAATTCCTCGGCGCTAGCGCGTTCGACCGATTCGCAGCCCGGCAGGCAGCGCATCAAAGTTTCGGGATCGTTCAATGCGTCCCACACCGCCGCGCGCGGTGCATCAATCGTTTGGGATCCGGTGATTTCCATGGGAATTTTTCGTTATCAGCCGTGTTTGCGCTTCATCGCGGCCGAAGTGTTGACCATTGAGTGCAAGCTACGCGCATAGTCGGTGGCGCCTTGCTCGTCCATCCGCGGCGCGACTCGCAGGTATTCCTTTAGTCCCAGCACACCGGCGCGCGGTCGGCTCAGCACCAGCTGGCAGAAACGTTCGACCTCTGCAGCGAGCTTGTCGGCACCGACAACCGTACTGACCAATCCATAGGCCAGAGCTCGCTCGGCATTGATGAAGTCCGTGGAAAGCGCCATCCACAATAATGCATTGCGATTGAGCCGGTCGAACACAGCCGACATGACCATGGTCGGCATCACATTATGATTGATTTCAGGAATGTTAAACGTGGCCGTGTTGCTGGCAAAGGACACATCGCATAGGGCGGCGATCGCTGTTCCAAATCCCATCGCGCGCCCTTCTATCGCGCCGACCACGGGTATCGGCGAATTTCGGATCGCCTTGTAGCTATTGAAGATCGGGTCGTATTCCGGGCGGCGCGCATAGGCCTCAGCGGCGGGCGGCGGAGCGCCCGGATCGCGTACCCGGCCCGTGCAGAAATCGGGGCCGGTGCTGTTCAGTACGATCACATCCGAGGTTTCGTGGGCATTATTGATCGCGTCGGCGAAGGCAACGGCCATGCTGTCTGAAATGCCATTGTCTTCGGTTCGGTTGAAAGTAATCCGAAGAATGCGCCCGTCCTGCTTTATCAAAAGGTGCTCGTTCATATGCTGACTCCAGGTAGTGGGTTTAATATTGGTACGTTAAGGTTGGCTCAATATGGCTTTTCTAAAGCGACCCGCTGAAAGTGCCGGAGAAGCATGTCATTGAATGCATCGGGCTGGTCGATATTCGGCAAATGGCCTGCGCCAGCGATCACTTCCAGCTTGGCACCCGGAATCTGCTCCTGAATGTTCTGCATTGCTTGCGGCAAGGGGCCGTCATTAGCGCCAACCACCAATGTCGTCGGCGTCACAATGCGCGCCACATGCGGCAGATAATTGAATTTCTGTAGAGCGCGTGCGCAGCCCTCGAATCCTTCGACCGAAGTCGCTGCGACAGCCTCGCGAAAGCGACGTGCAATCGCCGGATGCGCTTCGAGAAATGCCGTCCCGAACCACCTTTCGGTGGTGGATTCAGCCAAGGCGGCGCATCCGTGCCGTCGGGCGGCATTGATGCGTTCATCCCAAGGACTGGCAAAGGCCGCCTGCGCATCGGCGCGTGCATCGCACAAACACAAGCTCAACAAGCGATCAGGGTGGTCGATTCCGAGACCAAAGCCGCTGATGCCGCCTAGCGACAACCCGACGTAATGCACCCGATCAATGCGCAACGCATCCAGCACGGCAACCACGTCGGCGACCAAGTCATCCATCGCATACGGCCCTATTGGCGCCTGCGATTCGCCGTGGCCTCGTGTATCGGCCCGAATTACTTGCCAACCGCGCTGCGCGAGCATGGCGGCTTGTGCGTCCCACATCATGCTCGATGAAAGAATCGATGTGGTCATATAGATAGCAGGTGCCGAGTCGTCGCCCTGTATGAAGATAGCCATGTCGCCAGCGGCGCCAGGCACGCGTAGAGATTTTACCGAGGTGGTCATAGTCGGTCGCTCCGTGTTAAATATTGGTTTGCGCGCAGACGTCCGCTACGCTCCCGGACTTGCGCGCTTCCCGAAGCGCACGCCAAATCGCCTGCGGGTTCATGGGCAAGGCATCGATGCTAGCGCCAACCGGGGCCAGTGCATCGTTGATCGCGCTCGCGATCGCAGCCGGGCCGCCGAGGTACCCCGCCTCGCCCGAACCTTTCTGGCCAAACTCGGTCAGTGGCGACGGGGTGCAATGGTCGACTATCGTAATTGTCGGTACCTCCAGTGCACTCGGCAGCAGGTAATCGGCAAATGTCCCCGCGAGCAATTGGCCTTCGTCAGAGAACGCGAACTTTTCCATCAGCGCTGCCCCCAGCCCGTGTGCTATGCCGCCATAGGTCATGCCATGTACCACATCAGGGCTAATCATGACGCCGCAGTCGTGGCCGCAGACGTAGCGGTGGATGGCGACCTTGCAGGTTTCGGGATCAATGCTGACCAACAGCACGTGCGACTCGAAAGAATGGCATGGGTACATTTGCACACGACCGTCCGCAGTGGGCAACGTGCCGCCCGTGGGGACCTCCCAGACAAATTTTTCCTGCAAGCCGGGTTCGGTCCCTTCGGGCATATTATGAAACTGACGGTGAGCGATCTCGACGAGGCGATCCCATGACATGCGCTTGGTCGGATCGGATTTCGCCGTTACGTGCCCGCCGTTGTAGTCGAGTTCGGAAACATCGAGGCCAAGATTGTGGGCCGCAATCTTCATTAGCTTGGCGCGGAGTATTTTCGCCGCGCCCGCTGCAGCGCCGCCGAGCATGATGGCCATCCGGCTGCCAACTGGGCTATTGGACGGCAATGCGTTGAGCGAATCTGCATGCAACACACGAATGCTGTCCGGCTCGCGGTCCAAAATCTCGCCAACCACGGTTGAGACCAACGTTTCGTGCGCCTGTCCGGAGGTCGAAGTGCTCATCAATGCCGTGACGGCGCCAGATAGGTCGATCCGCACCAGGCATGAATCCATCCAGGTTGTCGTCTCGTTCTTGGGGTTGAAGAGCGGCTCGAAAGACGCGTTGCCGCCTGAAGGTTCTAGGCAAGTGGAAATTCCGATTCCGGCCAGCAGGCCTCGCGCGCGCAGCGCATCGCGCTCCTCCTCGATACGAGCAAGCGGCGCGGCGGCAAGCGCCTTTTCAAGCACGGTCTCGTAGTCGCCCGAATCGTAAGAAGTGCCGCTTGGAATCAAATAGGGGAATTCGTCCTTGCCGATCAAGTTTCGCCGGCGCAGTTCGATTCGGTCCAGCTCAAGAAAGCGCGCCACCTTGTCGATCCCGGTCTCGATCGCATAGTTGGTCGGCGCCTGGCCGAAGCCGCGCACCGCTTCCTGCGGCGTCTTGTTGGTCATGACTGAAATGGCCTCGTATTGCACGCTCGCAATGCGATACGGTCCGATAATGGCGCCTACCGGCTTGCCCAGTTGCAGTGGCGAACGCCCGGAATATGCGCCGATATCGTCGAGCGCACGCATGCGCATCGAGCGTATGATGCCGTCGCGATCAAAGGCAAGTGAGACATCGAAAATGCGATCCGGTCCCTGCATATCGCCGCCGCGCATATTCTCCAGCCGGTCTTCGACAAAACGTACCGGTCGACCTAGTTTCTTTGAGAGGTAACCTACCAGGACAGAATGCTTCAATCCGCGCTTGAGACCGTAACTTCCGCCAACATCCACGTCGTAATGCACCCTCACCGCATTGCCCGGTATGCGCAACGCCTTGGCAAGCTGGTCGGGATACTTCGGCATCTGTATCGACGCCCAGACGTCAAGGATACCGGTGGCGTCGTTCCACCAGCAATTGACCGCAAAGGTCTCGATCGGTACCGTGGAACTGCGTGCCCAGTGCACACGATAAGTCAGCGCGTGAGGAGCGGCATCGAAATGGGCGGCCACCTCGCCCCAGTTGAAAACTCGCCGAAAGATTACGTTTGATCCGTGGCGCGGATGTACTTGCGGAGACGCGGCATCCATTGCTGCCTCGGGGTCAATCACATGCGGCAACTGCTCGTAATCCACCAATACCGCCTCCGCAGCGTCCTCGGCCAAGGCGCGCGAGTCGGCTACAACGGCGGCCACCCATTCTCCGGCATAACGGGCCACCCCATTGGCCAGCGGAAAACGTGTAACCTGCGGTGCGTCGACACCAGGAAGCGTTGGATCGGTGTTTGCACAAAGCTCGTCACCGCTCAGCACCGTATGCACGCCAGGCATTGCAAGTGCTGCCGATGCGTTCACCGACAGAATCTTGGCGTGGGCATAAGGGCTGGCGACGATGGCGACGTGAAGCATCCCCGGTAACTGGACGTCTGCCGCGAAGTGCCCCTGCCCAGTAACAAAACGACGGTGCTCGACTGCACGGCGATGCTGCCCGATGTAACGAAACTTGCGATCCTCAGCCATGTGTCGATTCCTTCTCGGCAGTGGCGTACAGCGTCGCATCTACTATCTGCTGATAGCCCGTGCAGCGGCACAAATTACCGCTAATGGCCTCGCGAATTTGTCCCTCGTTTGGATGCGGGTGGCGTTCAACCAGCGCGTGAGTCGCGATCAACATGCCCGAAGTGCAATAGCCGCACTGCAGCGCGTGCTTCTCGCAAAATGCATCCTGGATTTCGGAAAGCCGGCCGCGCTCCGGCGCAAGTCCTTCGACCGTTGTGACAGAAAGTCCATCTGCTTGCACTGCAAACATGCAGCAGGAACGTACCGGGTCGCCATCGAGCAGCACCGAACAGGCGCCGCAACTGCCATGCTCGCAGCCGACGTGCGTGCCGGTCAAGAAAAGCGTGTCGCGCAGGAAGTCGACCAAGGTCGTGCGCGGTTCGACCAGCGCCTGCCTCACGACACCGTTGACCTTAACGGAAATGTTCACGAGTTTTGGGGTTATCATATCTTAAACACTCCGCAAGGAAAGATTGGCGGCCAGAGTCGCTTGGCGTAACACGCGCGCAACCAGTACCGACACCAGGTGGCGCCGAAAGTCGGCATCCGCATGCATATCGCCGCCCGGATCGCAAGCTGCAGCGGCATCAGTAGCCACTTCGCGCACGAGGCAGTCGTCCAGGCGAGTGCCGACCAGCCGCTGAGCGAGTTGCGGAAAACTCAGTGGCACGCCGTCAACTCCTCCCGCGCCAACGCTGGCACGTAGGCATAAACCGGCTGGGTCGATTTGGACTTGCGCCGCGGCGGAGGCCATCGCGAAGTCGCCGTGGCGAATAGCGGTCTCGTCAAAGGCGCTACCGGTTCCGCGCGCCTCCCATACAGGCCATTCGATAGCCGTCAGACATTCCGTTTCGGCGATCGCGGTGAACATGGGGCCGAGGAAAAAATCGGCAGCCGACACGCTCCGCTTCCCTCCCTTCTTGCTCAACAAATGCAACGTGGCGCCCAATATCTGCGTGACCAGCGGCAGTTCGGCCGAGGGGTCGGCGTGTGCAAGGCTGCCACCCACCGTTCCGCGGTTGCGTGTCTGCTCGTGCCCGACCCATCGCAAGGCCTGTGCGATCAACGGGAGCCGCGCGCGCAGATCCGTATCATCCTCCAGCGTGCGCTGGCGGACGGCCGCCCCAGTGATCACCGAGCCGTCGCGGATCGAGGCGGTTTTTAATTCCTGCAGGCGATGTATGTCCACCAACACGGCTGGGCGCACCAAGCGCATAGCCATCATCGGCACCAGACTCTGCCCGCCCGCAATTAGCTTGGCGTCGCCGCCATACTGGTTCAGCAATTCCAGTGCGTGGCTGACAGTTTCAGCGCGCACATAGTCGAAGGAAGCAGCTTTCACAGAATTTCGCGTAATATGTCTGCCGAGAGAAAATCTCGCGAGCCGACGTGAATGGACCGCAGTGCTGCGCACGGCATGGATAAGAGAATGTTCATGGACGTAGTGTGAATCTTGAGATAACGTTCGGCAACACAGTATTCTTCACGTGGCGTGAGAAAAACTGACACGCTAAGCAAGCCTTAGTCGTAACAGAATGTAGGTCATTATGAGAAAGCTTCCTCCGCTAAACGCCGTCCGCGCATTTGAAGCTGCCGCGCGTCACATCAGCTTTACCAAGGCGGCGTCCGAACTGAGCGTCACACACGGCGCGGTTAGCCGCCAAGTTGCCATCCTTGAAGAATGGATCGGGGCATCGCTCTTCCTTCGGTCGTCGTCCCAACTTACCCTCACCGATGTCGGGCGCGAATACCTCACCGAGGTCTCGGCCGTGCTTGACCGCCTTGCGGTGGCGTCCATGTACGTCAAGCAGCAGGCCGTGCCGACCTCACTCCGCGTGAACGCGCCGCCGACCTTTACCATGCGTTGGCTGCTCCCGCGCCTGTCGGTATTTCAGCGCAGACATGCAGATGCCGAGATTCGCCTGACTGCCTCGCTCGCGACGATAAACTTTCAAGACAAGGCATACGATATCGCGATCCGCGGAAATTACGCGCCGGCCGAAGACTGTATTTCCCTGCCGTTCATGACCGAAATAATTGTGCCGGTCTGCCATGTGGACCTTCTGGGGACGCTGCCGCTCAAACTGCCGCAGGATCTGAAGACCCAGACGCTTATTACCTATGCGACCGAACCCTATTCTTGGTCCGATTGGCTGGAGGCGGCAGGGACCCCTGTCCTAAAACCCGCCAGTACGCTCAATTTCGAGCAGATGTACTTCGCCTTGCAGGCGGCATCCGAAGGACTTGGTTTGGTCTTGGTGCCCATTTTTCTCGTCATCGACGATATCGTTGCCGGGCGCCTGTGTTTGCCGTTCGGCTCGCTAGCCGCCAAGCGTCGGATCTATTACGCCAATTACGCGATCAAATCCAAAACGCTCCCACTGGTGAATAGCTTCTGCGAGTGGCTAATGCATGAAGGGCGAGATACCGAGGATTCAACGGCTGCGTGGGCGGCGGGCCAGGGGTTGGCACTGTAGGGTCGGCTTTACGGCTCTGGTGCAAATTTGCAAGTTCACAAAACTTGCCGTTGTTGTTGGTAAGTTGCGATGGCTAAGCTGAAGAGCAAAGTGGAAGTTGAGGCCTTTGAAAAGCCGGATTGATAGATTGAGTATCTTGATTGGCTAGTGGTCGGAGGCCGTTGCTGACGGGCCGGAAGCCGTGATTTTGGCGGGAATGACCGGTCGCCCCCAAAGCTGCCATTCGGAGGATGAATGCTCAAATGACCGCAACGGGTCGTCAGCACTCATTCAATTTTTTTGTGTGACAGGCGACCACCGGCCAAGAGCTGTCGATCGAGCATTACAGGTTGAAGGACCGCTACTGTTTAGGTTTATCCAACGCCTGCCCACTCGGCTCTGTCGTTCCTGATAGCCTGCGGCCGTGGGCAGGCATCCGACAAACCTAAGGAAACGGAGATTTATTCGTCTGAGTTTGCCAACCGATATTAAAGCGTAAACGTTGTAGCAAGATCGCCATCAACACAGTCCCGAGATGAAGCCAATATCACCGAGCCAAGTCAGTTTCGCGCAAGCCGAATACGACAAAAAGAAAAAGCGCACGCGGCGCGAAAATTTTCTGGAGAAGATGGAACAAGTGGTGCCGTGGTCCCGGCTGATGGAAGTGATCGAGCCGCATTATCCGAAGAGTGGAAAGCGCGGGCGCCCACCAATTGGACTGAAGCGAATGCTGCGCATGTACTTCATCCAGCAATGGTATGGACTGGCCGACGAAGCGGTCGAGGACGAGATCTATGACTCGCAGGCATTGCGGAACTTCATGGACATTGACCTAAGCAAACAAAGCGTGCCCGACGCCACCACGCTGATGGGGTTTCGCCACCTGCTCGAAGCCAACGACTTGCCGCAAGCGATGCTAGTCGAGGTCAACGCGATGCTCATCGAGCGCGGCCTGTTGATGAGCAAAGGCACGCTGGTCGACGCCACCTTGATCGCGGCGCCGAGTTCGACGAAGAACCGGGACCATGCGCGCGATCCGGAAATGCATCAGGCAAAAAAAGGCAATCAGTGGCATTTTGGGCTGAAGGCGCACATCGGCGTCGACAAAGATTCGGGCCTGGTGCACACGCTGGTGACGACGTCGGCGAACGTGAGCGACATCAGCCAGACGCCGGCGCTGTTGCATGGGCAGGATGTCTGGCTTGATGCCGGCTATGTTGGCGTGGAAAAGCGCGAGGACATGCAACAGGCGCCGGCCACCAACGGACAAGCAGTGCAATGGCACGTTGCCAAGCGCCGTAAGACCATCGAAAAGCTGGCCGAAGGCTGGCAAAAGAATCTGGCGCAAGCCTACGAGAAGCTCAAGGCGCAAGTACGGGCGCGTGTGGAGCATCCATTCCACATCGTCAAAAACATCTTCAAGTACAAGAAGACGCGCTACGAGGGTTTGGCCAAGAACGACGCGCAGCTCAACGTGCTGTTTGCCTTGAGTAATTTGTACATGATGAGGGGACAGTTACGCCCATAGTGCGCGGTGTGGCACGAAATGCATCAGAAATACCCTCGAAAGAGGCCTGAAATAGGAAAAAACGTGCGCGACAACGGAAGATGTCGCGAAAATTCGGCGTAACGCCAATAAAAAATTCAGGCTGCGCCGCTGAACCTGCGGAACTTGATTTGTTCCGCGTTTCCTTAGGGCTCAAGTCATTTTGGAGTGCTCGAATCATCACTGCTGGCATTGAGACGATGCACATGATTCGCAAGGGGCAGCTCAAGTGCCCCGGTGGGCAAATCATTTCCGCCGCCGACCAGTTTTACACCTTGGCAGTCTGATCGCCAACCAACCGCTCACCTTTTCTCGGCCACGCCCCCCTTACTGCGACAGAACCAGTTTTCGAGCCCTCATCTCCGGATTGAAAGTTCTGCGCTGATGCGTGTCACGGCGGCCTGAAACGCCAACAGAGCGCCGGTCAGTACTCTACCGCGGCGCCAGTACAGCCCGGCAGACCTAGAAAGAAATTTTCCTTCCAGGGGCCTGAACTCCAACATGGGATGGCCATGACAAGCCAATTTGGTGCCGATCGCAATTAAATGGCCATGCGTGGCGGCGGCGGTCACATCATCCATACTGGACACTTCAAGCCTGACGTCTAGTTCTACCTTGTCGTAGCGCAGCTGCCTGTCAATGTTCTGGCGCATTAGAAATTGCCGGTTTAACACTACCACCGGATAGCCCTCAAGTGACTTTAAATGGAACGAGCGACCTAGCTTGGCCAAGGTCGTCGCCGTGCCAATGGCGACGAGTCGCTCTGTCAACAACGAAGTCTGCACCAAGTTGTTGTGAGGTCCTGTGATCGGGAAAATCGCAATATCAATTTCGCCGTCAAGCAAATCTGCCAGCAGACGCTGCGCGGGGAGTTGCCGCGTGTCGACCCGCAAATTTGGATGTAGGTCGATCAATGCGAGGACTGCAGGCAAGGCAATCGCTCGCAAGTAGGTCTGCGTAGCACCTACACGCAGACGACCGGTCACACCTTTAGCAGCACTGCTGGATTGCAGAAGCGTTTCGTCTAATTGTTCAATCAACGGAACAATCCGTTGAAGCAAGTCGCGCCCGGCGTCCGTAATAATTGAGCGTCTTCCCTGACGCTCAAACAAGGTTAATCCCAGACGGTCACCCAAGTCTTTCATTTGTTGCGACAAGGCCGACTGTGTGACGTGCATTTGCTGTGCTGCAGCAACAAAATTTCCAGTGCGAGCAATGGCAGTGAATCCGCGTAGCAAGCGTAATTCGATGGTCATTAGATTCATAAGCACAGCTAATATTTATCAAGCAAAAATATAACTTTACACCTAATTCCCGGCTGGGTAAATTACGCTCCATGGTGCAAGCCGGAAAGAATTCGAGATGGCGGTTTTCCATCTTTTTTCTGTAACGTTCTGGCGGCCAGTAGGTTATCCAGACCGCGGCGAAGCAAGCCCGTCTACAGCCTGGTGAGTGGAGTGTTATGCCCGCCAGACTCGGACATCTGTACGCGACTCGGATGCCACGGTTAACCAAGAATGGTCCACCCTTTTATTTTTTCAGGAACATATGAAACTCAACGCAGAAGAACAGGCTATGCTGGCTGGCGAACTTGGTGCCGTCCGACAGGTGGCCATCAAGCACCAAATCCAGGTTGGCGATTTTTTCGGTGCTGCCGACATGGTGCACGTTTCACAAGCCCACATCATGGCCGACACGGAAAGCTTAGGCGAAGCCGGTTTGCAATGGCTGGAATCGTTGACTAAAAACCCCGGCAAAGACCGGGTAGTACGCATTCCAACCATCACCGATCCACGAGGCACAGATTTCAACAAAGCTAAAGAATTGGGACAAACCGATCTGATGATCTCCTTGGAGCGCCGGGCCATCGCGGCATTTGTCAAGATGGGCGTCTCAATGACAGACACCTGCATCAACTACCAAACCATCATGGCCCCGGTCTTTGGGGAGCATGTGGCGTTTGGCGATACTGGTGTGGTGATCTATTCAAACTCGATTTGTGGCGCCAGATCGAACTTTGAGGGAGGCCCTTCAGCATTTTCTGCGGGTATGACAGGTCGCACCCCACGCTACGGTTACCACTTGGACGAACATCGCCGCCCCACAAGCCGCTTCCGGATTGATTGGGTGCCAAAATCGCTAAACGAATGGGGTGCATTAGGCGGCTACATCGGCAAGAGGTCCGGCAACTATTGGGGCGTGCCAGTGCTGGAGGGGGTGGACTGCAACCCGGGTTCGGATTCACTTAAGCACTTTGGTGCAGCGATGGCCAGTTTTGGGTCCACTGCGCTATTCCACATCTTGGGTATCACGCCAGAGGCGATACACGCAAGGGACCTGGCCCTAGATCATTTGCCTGTCGAACACATATCGTACAACGATGTGATGGCGCTACAACAGGCGTACCGGGTCACCGATGAGGTTGATGTGGTCGTATTCTCAGCGCCGCAGCTAAGTCTGCTGGAGATGCGGTCGGTCGCTGCTTTGTGCGAGGGGAAAAAGTTCAAGAAACCGCTTTTGGCAATCACCAGCCCGCAAGTCAAACCGGATTCCGATCGCATGGGCTTCACGGAAACAATTGAAGCAGCGGGCGGAACGGTGTTCTCTGGCATGTGTTTTTACCAGTCTTACGCCCGCGAGATCGCGGAAGCTAATGGCTGGAAGCGCTTGGCTACCAACAGCGCGAAGCTGGTCAACATCCTCGGTGGCTATGGCTACACGCCCATGTTGGCCTCAATGGAAGAATGTGTTGAAGCTGCAGTAACAGGGAGACTTGCATGAACAAGATTGTCGTAGCCACCTACACCGCCCGCCATGCTATGGGCCAAGCGCTTGAGGCCGACTGCCTCAGTGCTCACGACGGCTTCTCCGCCCGCTATGACCTGAATCGCCTCGAGGGTACTTTTTCGCGCCCCTCGCATAAGATGTTCGGCCAGTCCTACCAAGGCAAGATTCTGGTACTGGACACCGCCAAAGGCGGCGTAGCCAGCGCCTGGATGCTGTATGAAATGAAGTCACGCAACCTGTGTCCCGCAGCCATCATCTTCAATACCGTCAACCCTATTCTCGCCCAAGGAGCTGCACATGCAGGCATTACCATGCTTGCGGGGTTTGAAGGGGATATTACCGCACTGATCCGTAACGGTGCGAAATTGCGGTTGAACCCCGAACGCAAGACCGTGGAGGTGCTGGGATAGTTTGCGATGCTGATCGGACTGCGGGAAACAAATGGCAAGCTCGATCAGCACCATCCAACGCTTGCCAACAAAAGGGCTGTCTCCGGAACTGCTGACGTTGATTAGGCAGTAACGTTGTTCGCATTTCACGCCCGCACCGACAGGGAAATGTCGAAGTTAAGTCTGCAGAAGTTCTTGTTCCATCAATCGATAGACTATCTGCCATTAAAAGAGGTCACAGACCCATTCTTTCGGAGACAACTAATATGACAACTATACAAATTTTTTCCCTTGCACTACTCGCTTTTGTCTTCTGCCTAAGTCTTTGGCGGCATATAAACCTCGGGCTCGCCATGCTTCCCGCCGTCTTTGTGCTTGCCCAAGCTGCACACATTCCTTCGAAAATCTTGTACGCAGGCTATCCTACCCAACTTACGATATTGGTCTTGGGTGTAATGTTTTTGTGGCACCACATGCAGGAGAGCGGACTGGCGGCAATCATTGTGAAAAATGCCGTTAAAGTCGCGTGCGGCAGAGCGTACCTATTACCGTGGGTAATGTTCGGACTGACGGCGGTGATTAGTGGTATTGGGGCTCTGCCCGCCGCTGCATTTGCGATAACTATTCCAGTGGCGTTAGAGATCGCGAGGCGCGAGAAAATCAAGCCAAGCTTGATGGGTATTATATGCATTCAGGGCGGATGTGTTGGCGGTTTCTCGCCGCTTAACCCATGGGCAGCTCTGGTCTCTACCCTGGCTAAAAACGAACATATTAATCTTCTTAGCAGTCAATTTTTTCTTTTTAATGCGGCGCTGGGCATTGCTGTCAGCCTCGCAGCATTCTTTGCCTTCGGAGGTATCGAGTTGTTAAACCGAAGTCACCCATCCCAAAGTTCGATAGAGGAATGCATTCAGAGTTCAAACAAGATCTCCTCAATTCCAATTTCAATTTATCAATGGGCGTCCGCGGCGTCAATCATGGCCTTTATCGCTATGGTGTTGATGAATTTTGATATTGGCTTGACTGGCTTTGCATTGGGCTTTGTGTTGATGGTTGCGTTCCCTGAAAAGACAAAGAATATAATTCAAAAACTTCCATGGGCCATCTTGATCATGATCGCAGGAGTACTCGTGTACGTTCATCTTCTTGATGTCCTCGGTGTGTTGAAGGCGATCGGGGGTCTTTTGATAAGCATGGACAGCCCAGTGCTGGTACGAGTCGGGCTTTCCTTTCTTGGCACCATTATCGCCAATTTTGAGTCTTCCTCGGTTGCAGTACTCGGTCTCGTTATTCCTATCGCTATCAAGTCAATACCAAGCGACTTAAGCGCCATAGCTGCGACGTTGCAACTCGCTATCCTATCCGGCATCATTGTAGTGATGTCCAGCAGCCCATTTCATATCGGTGGTGCACTGGTGCTGGCAGAGTCGGGAACTGATGAGCGCGTCTATAGGGATTTGCTTATTTGGGTGCTCTGTCTAGCAGTGACACTGCCATTTCTCGCTTTGCTGGTCGTATAGGTTTTCGGCCATAACGCCAGGGAGAACTGCTTGACGCGCACGGCGCGCGCCAAGCAGTCATTGAGCAAGCCGACTTAGGATCCAGTCCCCCTGGGGCTGCAGTAATCTCCGACAAGAACTTAATCCGCCGGTAGACATGGTGGCCGTACGCTGCAGTCTGCTGGCCATTTTATGCGGTCGCAAAGCCAATCGAAACCGATTGATATCAGTGGAGGCAGCATATCAACATCTCATCATTATTTCCATTCCTTCGATGGCCTCGTCCGACGGCGCATACGCTAAAGTGCGATGCGTGGGCGGGAATCACGGTGGGGCTCGTGTTGGTTCCCCAATCTCTTGCGTATGCAACTCTCGCGGGTATGCCTCCGGAAGCTGGACTCTATGCAGCGTTTCTGCCTGCCATTGCTGGCATCTTATGGGGTTCCTCAGCACTGTTGGCAGTCGGCCCCGTTGCCCTAAGGCTCCGTAAATAAATAAAGGTATCAACTACATTCTTTAGTTTTCGGTTTTATGACGTAATTCCAGTCACCATGAAATGCATTTCTCTCAACATTGAGACATTCCATTTCTTCATCACTAATCTTGCGCCCGGTTGGATATTTTCGGCGATCCAATCGGCACGTCACTTTGAGCTCCTTCGCCGTAGTCGTCTTGGCGATTAGATTGACGATCGTTTCGTAATCACGCAACGATTCTCCGCGCCAGTTCGAGGTGATAAAAGAAAATA
>DHXL01000419.1:2164-5102 GCA_002415335.1 Oxalobacteraceae bacterium UBA5157 | reverse complement strand
CGCGCCAGTCAGGATATCGTCGTGATTCAAAAGTTGGAAGCTGCCATAGGCGCCCAATTGGTCGAACGAGATACGCGCAACGTGGCCTTAACGCCGGAAGGGGTGATGTTTGTTGAAGTGGCACGCGCATTAGTGTCCGATATCGATGCAGCGTTTACCGACATGACGGATTACATCACGCGCCGCAAAGGGCGCGTTTCCATTGCGGCACTGCCGTCGCTGGCCGCCAACGGACTACCCGCCGTCATCGCCGAACATAGAAAACAGTTCCCCGGCATTACGGTGCAGTTGTTCGATGCCTTATCCGACCAGTGCTTAGGCTTGTTGCGCATGGGCAAAGTGGATTTGGCGCTGACCGCACCGGGCGCGAATTTATCGGAATTCGGGACCAAAACATTGTGTAGTGACCCGTTTTATCTTGTCTGCCGTCGCGACCATCCGCTGGCAAAAAGGCACCGCATAAAACTATCGGATTTGGCAGGCTGTGACCTCATCCATCTGGCGAAGTCTACCAGTGTATAGGAAACAAAATGCTGGATTAATGGCGTTGCGCGCCCTCCGGTCAGGCGACGCGGATCAGCTTTTTGTTGACGAACTCCTGAATGCCGGCCGCCGACAACTCACGGCCATAACCGGAATTCTTGACGCCGCCGAACGGCAGCTCGGGTGACGACACCGCGGCGCTGTTGATGAACACCATGCCGGTGTCGATGCGCCGCGCGACGCGCTTGCCGCGCTCGACGTCTTCGGTGAAGACCGAGCCGCCCAGCCCGAACGGCGAATCGTTGGCCAGCGCCACCGCGGCGTCTTCGTCCGGCACGCGGAAGAACAGCGCCACCGGGCCGAAAAACTCTTCCTTGAAGGCCGGATTCGATTCGGCGATATCGGTCAGGATGGTCGGCTGCATGAAGGCGCCATCACCCGCGATGCGTGCGCCGCCGATGACCACGCGGGCACCGCCGGCAACCGAACGCTCGACCTGGTCGAGCAAGGTTTCCAGCGCGCGAGCCGACGACAGCGGCGCAAGCGTGGTCTGCTTGTCGAGCGGGTCGCCGGGGCTGAACTTGCCGAGCGCCTGCTGGAATTTTTCGAGGAAGCTGTCGGCCAGCGACTCGACCACGATGAACCGTTTCGAGGCGGTGCATGCCTGGCCGGAATTGCCCATTCGGCCGGACACCGCAGCCTTGACCGCCTTGTCTAGATCGGCGTCGTCGAGCACGATGAACGCATCGCTGCCGCCCAGTTCCATGGTGGTCTTCTTCAGGTTCTGACCGGCGCGCGACGCGACGACGGCGCCGGCCGCTTCACTGCCGGTGAGGGCGACGCCGCGAATGCGCTGGTCGTCGATCAGTTGCCCGATCTGGTCCTTCGAGATGAACAAGTTGGTGTAGGCGCCGGCCGGTGTGCCGGCGTCGTGCATGAGTTGCTCGAACGCAAGCGCGCATTGCGGCACGTTGGAGGCGTGCTTGACCATCACCACGTTGCCGGCCATCAGGTTCGGCGCGGCAAAGCGGGCGATCTGGTAGTACGGGTAGTTCCACGGCTCGACGCCGAGCAGCACGCCGACCGGGCTGCTTTCGACCATGGTCTCGCCGCTGCGCGCCGAGGTCAGCCTTTCCGGGGCCAGGAACGCTTCCGCATGGTCGGCATAGTAGTCGAGGATGGCCGCGCTGAGCGCGACTTCGCCGGCGCTTTGCGGCAGCAGTTTGCCCATCTCCAGAGTCACCAGCTTAGCCAGTTCATCGGCGCGCTCGCGCATCAGCGCCGCGGCGCGTTTGAGGATGGCGGCGCGCTCGGCATAGCCGCGCTTGCGCCAGTCGGCCTCGAAGCAAGTTGCCGCGGCCTGTAGTTTGGCTTCCAGCTGGGCAGCGTCGTGCTCGTCGAAGGTGGCAAGAATCTTGCCGTCGTAGGGATTGGTGCTTTGGTATGCCATGTCTTTTCCCTTTCTAATAGAAATCGGGTCAGTGCTTGCGCTGTGCGCTTGTCGCGACGGTCTAGGCGTCAGCGACGTGGATCACCAGCTTGCCGAAGTTCTTCCCTTCGAGTGCGCAGCAGCATTTGTCCTGCTTTCGGCACCGGTGGCGCTTCTTCCTTCAACGCGAAATTGCCGTTGGTGGGCACACCGTGCGGCCTGCTGTTGAGGACGTTGCGGCGATTGATCGTGATAGTTTGCGGCATGATGTCTTCTTCCCTTTATTTGAAGTTACAGCCGTCGAATCTTTCCAAACATTTCCCCATGGTGACCATCCTTCTTGTGTCCCGCCAAAAATTTGGCAGGACAAGGAGAGCAGGGTCAGTCTCGGGTCAGCAAAACTCTTCGAAATGGGTCAATTTTCGGTCAGCGCCAACACGCTCAGGATGCCTTGAGTGCCGGGTAATCGATGTATCCGCCTGCTCCGCCACCGTACATGGTGGCCGGGTCAGGCGTGTTCAAGGGGCCGATGATGCGCAGCAGTTCGACCAGATCCGGGTTGGCGATGAACGGGCGGCCGAAGGCGACCAAGTCAGCCGTGTCGGCGGCGCGGGCGGCGAGGGCCAGATCGAGGTCGTAGCCGTTGTTGGCCATGTACAGCCCGTTGAACAAACGGCGCAGGATCTGCAGGTCGAAGCCGCCGGGCACTTCGCGTGCGCCGCCGGTGTCACCTTCGATCGTATGCAGATAGGCCAGATGGAAGCTGTTGACCTGTTCGACGACATAGGTAAACAGCGCCTGCGGGTTGCTGTCGGAAATGTCGCCAAAGGAACTGAGCGGAGAGATCCGGATGCCGACCCGATCGCCGCCCCAGACCTGCACCACGGCGGCCGTCACTTCCAGCAGCAGCCGTGCGCGGTTTTCGATCGAGCCGCCATAGGCATCGGTGCGCTGGTTGGTCTTGTCGCGCAAGAACTGGTCAAGCAGATAGCCGTTCGCCGCATGGATCTCGACGCCGTCGAACCC
>DHXL01000419.1:0-1960 GCA_002415335.1 Oxalobacteraceae bacterium UBA5157 | reverse complement strand
TGGTATAGGACTGGCCTTCGGGCTTGATGGCCGAAGGTGCCACTGGCAATGCGCCGTCGACCTGGATCGATGGATGGGAAATGCGCCCCACATGCCACAGTTGCAGGAAGATCTTGCCGCCGGCTGTATGCACCGCCTCGGTAATTTTTTTCCACGCCTGCACTTGCGCTTGGCTGTAGATGCCTGGCGTGAATACATAGCCCTTGCCTTGTCGGGAAATCTGGGTGGCTTCGGCAATGATCAGTCCGGCGTCGGCGCGCTGCACGTAGTATTCGGCCGCCAGATCGCCGGGGATGTCGTCTTCCTTCGCGCGGCTGCGCGTGAGCGGCGCCATGACGATCCGATTGGCCAGCTGCAGCGGACCGAGCTGCATCGGCTTGAACAGATCGCTCGACGCGTTGCGCGCGAGCGCGACATCATGGGCGGCGGCGGTGATAGTGGTGGAGCTGGTCATTATTTGATCCTTTGAAAGAGGGGCGGCGTGGCGCGACGACGCGCCGCTACGTCAATGCCTGAGTGCAGAAAACAATAGCGTGCAATCAATTTGCGTGAACGCCCATCTTAGACTCAAATGCAAATCGACGTCGGAGGCCGACAAACGTTGTCGTGCGGATAGTGAGAAGGCGGCCAGAGAACCGGGGGCCCCGGATGCAAGGAGTAAATATTGGATGTTATTGGACCGGTCCCACATAGCAAAAAGGATTATGTCGCATTAGCGACGACGGGACGGAATCCTTGGGGATTTTCCATCGGTCCTTAACCTGCGCGGATTTGCCCTGCCAAGACGTTTTTAGCTGACTGAAAGGATTTGAAGTTGAGCATCGGCTTGATCACGCGCTTGATGGCACGGTGGTCCTGCTCAACAATGTTGTTGAGATATTTGACCTGACGAATCACGATCGGCGCCTTCATGTCTGCATTGATTTCATTTCATCAATCGCCACTTTGTTGGCTCCGCTCTTATCCATCGTGACTTTTTCAGGGACATCGTCTTCTGGGCGCGAAGGTTCCACCGTTTGGATTTGGCCGATTACCGGCAGTTGACAGCGATAACCTTGCGTTTGTCGAGCTGGACGTTTCCGATGAGGCGCAGGCGAAAACTGCCGTCGACGAAGCGGTGAAGCGATTTGGTCGCATTGACGTTGTCGTCAACGCCGCCGGTTACAGCCTGATCGGCAATTTTGAGGAATTGGCCACGCCGGATATCGAACGCCAGGTCGCAACGAACCTCTATGGCGTGATGTATGTCATGCGAGCCGCGCCGCCGGTCATGCGCAAACAGCGGTCCGGCCACATCATCAACATCAGCTTCAGCGCCGGAGTAATGGGGTTCAAGCATTGCGGTGCCTATGCAGCCTCCAAGTTCGGCGTCGAGGGCCTTTCGCTGTCGGTGGCGCTGGAGGTCGAGCAGTTCGGTATCAAGGTCACGATCGTCGAACCAGGATTCTTCCGCACGGATCTCCTGGATCCCCGGAACGTCAAATGGAATGCAAATCGTATTGAAGATTACGCGGCCGGGAGCAACGTCCAAGAGATTTGGTCAGGTTGTAACGGTACACAGCTAGGTGACCCGGCAAAGCTGGGTGAGGCTCTGGTCAAGTTCGCCGGGATGGACAATCCGCCGAAAGTGTTTGTCGCCGGAAGCGATGCCGTGTCGATGATCCCTCCGGCAATCGAAGCCAGGTTGCGGGAAGTGCATGCCTTCGAAGCGCTGTCCACGTCGACAGACGGGGCATTCTGATGGAATGGCGGCAGGCGTCGGCCGGGTACAGCGTTGGGGGCCCAGTTGAAGAAATCCGGCCGGGTGATGTGCCCTGGATTCCACTGGGCCAAAAGCACTGGCACGGAGCCGGGCTGGTTGGGCCTGCCAAATTACGGGACTTGGCCATTCAGGCTACCACCGCGCTCGTCAGCAGTGGCTTTAGATCATCGTAGCCCGTAATTGTTCAGCCCGCGGCTA
>DHXL01000290.1 GCA_002415335.1 Oxalobacteraceae bacterium UBA5157 | reverse complement strand
CCCCACTCTCGATGGCGCGACGACCGCGTGACGCAACTCAAGCGACCCCTGCCTTCTTGTGAATTCTGCGCAATCCCAGCCAGACCGCCACGGCGATCGCCGGAAGCAGGATGCCGGTTGCGACGTCGGGGTTGACTGGCCAGCCTGTTGCCTTCAAGGCCTTGCCGGCGTAATTGAACAGGCTCGCCAGGTAATACGAAATGGCGACCACCGACAAGCCTTCCACCGCCTGCTGCAACCGCAGTTGCTGTGCTGCGCGCGTATTCATCGACTGCAGGATCTGCCGATTTTGCTGTTCCTGCACGATCCCAACCCGGGTCCGCAGCAAGTCATTGGTGTGGGCGATCCGTTCCGCCAATGCCTCCTGCCGTCGCGCAATCGATTCGCAGGTATTCATCGCCGGCGCCAGGCGACGGTCCATGAATTCCGCCACGGTCGGCACGCCTTCGATACGACTTTCGCGCAGCTCGTCAATACGCGCCTGGACCAGGCGAAAATACGCTTGCGACGCAGAAAATCGGTAGCTATTGTCGAGCGAGATCTTCTCGATCCGCGCCGCCAGCCCGGTAATGTTGCGCAGCAGTTCCTGCTCGTCATCGACCGCATCGGCCGGCGCGTCGCCGCCAGTCTGGTCGGTATCCACCATGGCGGCCGTCAGGCGCGCCAGTTCGCCCTCGATCGCATTCAGGATCGGTGCCGAACGTAGCGCATGCGGCAGGCCAAGCAAGGCCATCATGCGATAGGTTTCAATTTCCAGCAGACGCTGGATCAATCGGCCGGCCTGTTGTTCGTGCATGTCGACGTCGCGCACCACAAACCGGCTGAAGCCGTCCGATTGAATCAGGAAATCGGTCCAGATTTCACCCCCCTCCTGCGCGTTGCTGCCGACTAGTAAATTACCATCGAATACCGGGTGTATTTCCAACGCTTGCCGGTCCGGCTTCATGCTGGCCTTGTCCAGGACCACGTGCGCGGCCACCATGATTTTTCCCTGCAATCGATGCAGCCACTCTTGCGGAACATGGGATAGCGGCACCCGCTCAAAGGCGAGACCGAGATCGAGATTGTGTTCGTGGCTCTCCGCGAACGTATAGGTCGCGAACTCGGTATGGCATTCCCATTTGATCCGGAACCTGCCAAAGTCGTGGAAGAAATATTTCGCCTCGGACCCTGGGCCGGCCACGCCGAAATGGGCACACAGAGCCAACAGGATTTCGTGCTGCACGATCGCGTTGCCGCCATTCGCGTTGGCGTCCGGCTGCAAGTAAACGGCAAGGTGGGTCAGGCTTTCCGGCGCCAGCAGATGCAGGGATGGGCGCGAGTGCACTTCCGCCGCCAGAGGGACGCGCAGAGGATGGTTGAGACCGGAATAGACGATAGACATGAGACGTGGCAATCCTTATCGGGATGGACGGCGAAGAAGTGACTGGGCGCACACACGGAAGCGGCATGCGCCAATGCGATTCTGCCGCGTTAGTTATGAGAATGAAAAGTATTAACGAGAGTGTACGTCATTGCCCGGCGCGGCCCGGAAATCCACCACGCCGGCACACGCGATATCGCCGCTCAGCGTCGTACAAATTGCAATATTTCGATACAGACGGGCGTGCCGCTGATGGCTTAAGATACCGCATCGTCATGGACCGCCGAAACTCCGCGTTCGCCGGCACTCGGAAGCGACGATGTCAGGCAATTGAAGCGACCCGAAGAATAGGCGGCGATCTGTTCGATATCGAACAGAGCCAAAGCGTTTCCATGACGTATGTTCGATCGATTACGCCATACATGGATAACGTGGGCTCGCCGTCACCTTTCCGAAGCAGACGGATCTGTTTATTCCAGCGTTTTTCGGCAATGATCGCCCGGACCCAACCGGCATGAGAGGAAAAATAATGGATTCGCAAGTCGACGCGCCGCAGGACGGCACAGTTTCCCCGTCCCAGACACGACCGAATCGCCGCAGGTCGATCATCGGCAGTGTGGCCGCCTTGATTGTCTTGCTTGGCCTTGCCTGGCTGGTGTGGCACCTGACCCATTCGAACAATCCTGCGGCTGCTGGTGGCGGTCGCGGTGGTCGCGGCGCGCCCGCCACGACCGTCGGTGTCGCGACGGCCGAACGGGCCGACATCCCGGTGATACTCGATGCGCTCGGCACGGTGACAGCCGCCGCCACCGTGACGGTGCGTCCGCAGGTAACCGGCGTGTTGCAGCAGGTGCTGTTTCGCGAAGGCCAGACGGTGCGGGCCGGCCAATTGCTCGCGACGATCGATCCGCGTCAATTCGAGATGGCGCTGATGCAGGCATCCGGTCAGAGGCAGCGTGACGAGGCCCAGCTTGACAGCGCGAAAGTGACTCTGCAGCGCTTTCGCACACTGCTCGAGCAGGATTCGATTGCGCGCCAGGACGTCGATACGCAGGCGGCATTGGTCAAGCAGCTGCAAGGTACCGTGGTCGGCGACCGTGCCAATGAAGGCACCGCACGCCTCAATCTCGGCTATAGCCGCATCGTGGCGCCGATCGGCGGCCGGGTTGGATTGCGGGTGGTCGACGTCGGCAACGTCGTCTCTGCCAATGACGCAAACGGCATCGTCGTGATTACCAAGGTGACACCGATCGACGTGGAATTTTCGGTGCCGCAGGACCGCGTGCCGGAGGTGCAGGCACGCGTCAACCAAGGCGCGGTATTGCCGGTCACAGCGACCGATCGCACGCGTGCCAGCACGCTCGACACCGGCCATTTCTCTACGCTCGACAACCTGGTCGATGTCCAGACCGGGACGGTGCGCGCCAAGGCGCGATTCGAGAATGCGAAACTGGCCTTGTTCCCGAATCAGTTCGTCAATGTGCAGCTGCTGTTGCGCACGATCCATGGCGGCCTGATGGTGCCGGTGACCGCACTGCGGCACGGCAGCAACGGCGATTTCGTCTACGTGCTGAATACCGCCGAAAGGACCGCGGCGCTGCGGCCTGTCACGCGCGGCCAGGCGACGGTCGACAAGGTGGAAATCACGGCAGGATTGCAGGACGGCGAGAAAGTCATCACCGAAGGCGCCGACCGTCTGAAGGATGGCGCCAAGGTGACGCTGGCCGGCGACAAGCCCGCTGCTGCCGTCGGCGGCAAGGACAGAGGCAAGCGCGGATCACGTCCGGGTGCGGCGGCCGCTTCTTCCGCAGGGACTTCTTCGCCCGCTGCCGGCGCGCCCGCATCGGCTTCGACGGCGACCGATGTGCCCGATGCGTCGGCATCGGCTCGCTCCGGAAGGCGGCGGCGCGCGGCTTCGGCTGCGGCTTCGGCGCCATGACCGGCATATTTCCACCTGGTGCATGTGACAGGCACCGCTTGATGCGCACACGATGAGCCCATCCGGTCCTTTCATCCTGCGTCCGGTCGCGACCTCGCTGGTGATGGTCGCGATCGTGCTGGCCGGGATTGTCGGCTTCAAGTTCCTGCCGTTATCGGCGCTGCCGCAAGTCGACTTCCCGACCATCCAGGTGCAGACGCTCTACCCGGGCGCGAGCCCGGAGGTGATGGGCCAGACCGTCACCGCGCCGCTCGAGCGCCAGTTCGGCCAGATGTCGGGCCTGCAGCGCATGAGCTCCACCAGCGCCGCCGGCGTGTCGATCGTCACCTTGCAGTTCAGCCTGGGCCAAACGCTCGACGTCGCCGAGCAGGAAGTGCAGGCCGCGATCAATGCCGGCGGCTCGCTGCTGCCGGCCGATCTGCCGGCCCCGCCGGTATACGCAAAAATCAATCCGGCCGATGCGCCGGTGCTGACGCTGGCAATCACGTCCGACACGCTGCCGCTGACCGAAGTGCAAAACATCGTCAACACGCGACTGGCATTGAAGATCAGCCAGGTGTCCGGCGTCGGCCTGGTGTCGCTCTCCGGCGGCCAGCGGCCGGCCGTGCGGATCCAGGCCGATACGCGGGCGCTGGCCGCGGACGGCCTCGGACTCGACACCGTGCGCACCGCGATCGCGGCGGCCAACGCGAATAGCGCGAAAGGCAGCTTCGACGGACCGACCCGTTCCTACACGATCAACGCCAACGACCAGCTGCTGGCAGCCGCCGATTACAAGGGCCTGGTGATCGCCTACAAGAATGGCGCGCCGGTGCGGCTGTCCGATGTGGCGCAAGTCGTCGACAGCGCCGAGAACGTCAAGCTCGGTGCGTGGGCCGGCCTGAAACCGGCCATCATATTGAACGTGCAGCGCCAGCCCGGTGCGAACGTGATCGCCACCGTCGATGCGATCAAGGCGCGCCTGCCGGAGTTGCAGGCCGGGCTGCCGGCCACGCTGCAGGTCGACGTGCTGAGCGACCGCACCACCGGCATTCGGGCCTCGGTCGAGCAGGTCGAGATCGAGCTGGTCCTGGCGGTCTTGCTGGTGGTGCTGGTCATCTTCGCTTTCCTGCGCAGCCTGCGCGCGACCATTATCGCCAGCGTGGCAGTGCCGATCTCCTTGATCGGCACGTGCGGCGCGATGTACTTGCTCGGCTACAGCCTGAATAATCTGAGCCTGATGGCGCTGACGATTGCGACCGGTTTCGTGGTCGACGATGCGATCGTGATGATCGAGAACATCTCGCGCTACATCGAGGAAGGCGTGCCGCCGATGGAGGCCGCCTACAAGGGCGCGGCGCAGATCGGCTTCACGATCATCTCGCTGACCGTGTCGCTGATCGCGGTGCTGATCCCGCTGCTGTTCATGGGCGACGTGGTGGGACGCCTGTTCCGCGAGTTTGCGGTCACGCTCGCGATCACGATCCTGATCTCGGCCGTGGTCTCGCTGACGCTGGTACCAATGATGTCGGCGCGCTGGCTGAAGAGTCACGCGCCGCAGCCGAGCGGCACCGAAGGCCGGCTGCAGCGCTTCTTCTCCGGCGTGATGGTGCGCTATGACCGCTCGCTGAACTGGGTGCTGGAGCGCCAGACCGCGACGCTGCTGGTTGCACTGGCGACGTTCGTGCTGACCGTGTTCCTGTATGTGGTGATTCCGAAAGGCCTGTTTCCAACCCAGGATACCGGCCAATTGCAGGCCCGGATCGAAACCGGCCAGTCGGTCTCGTACGCGCGCATGGCGCAGCTGCAGCAGGCCGCCGCCAAGGCGATCCTGGAGGACCCCGACGTCGCCACCTTGAGCTCGCTGATCGGCGTGGATGCCGCCAACAATACGATGCTGCATACCGGCCGCATGCTGATCAATCTGAAGCATGCGCGCATCGGTACCCAGCAGCAGACCATGGACCGCTTGCGGCAGCGCGTCGGCCGCGTGGCCGGCGTCACGATCTTCCTGCAGCCGACACAGGATCTGACGATCGATGCGGAAACCGGGCCGACCCAGTATCGGGTCTCGCTGGAATCTTTCGACAATGCCAGCATCGTGCAATGGGCCGGCAAGCTGTCAGCGCGACTGCAAGCGCTGCCGCAGCTGCGCAACGTGGTTTCCGACGCCGGCGCGACCGGGCTCGCGGTGTTCATCGACATCGATCGCGATACCGCGTCGCGGCTGTCGATCACGGCCGCGTCGATCGACGATGCGCTGTACAGCGCGTTCGGCCAGCGCATCGTGTCGACCATCTTCACCGAGACCAACCAGTACCGCGTGATCCTCGAAGCGCAGCAAAACCTGTTGACGACGCCCGAGTCGCTCGGCCAATTGCAGCTGCACACCGGCTCCGGAAAAACCACGCCGCTGTCGGCCATCGCGACTATTTCCGAACGGCCGGCGCCGCTGCAGATCACGCACGTCGCGCAGTATCCGTCCACCACGCTCGGCTTCGATACCGCACCGGGCGTATCGCTGGGCAATGCGGTCGACGCGATTCGCCAGGCCGCCCGCGACATCGCGCTGCCGAGCAGCGTGACGATGACTTTCCTGGGCGCAGCAGGAGCCTACCAGGCATCGCTGACCAGCCAGCTGTGGCTGATCCTGGCCGCCGTGATCTGCGTCTATATCGTGCTCGGCGTGCTGTATGAAAGCTATATCCACCCGCTGACGATCCTGTCGACGCTGCCGTCGGCCGGAGTCGGCGCGCTGCTGGCGTTGATGATCAGCGGCCAGGATCTGGGGGTGATCGGGATCATCGGCATCATCCTGCTGATCGGCATCGTGAAGAAGAACGCGATCATGATGATCGACTTTGCGATCGATGCCGAACGCAACGAAGGCAAGTCGGCGCGCGAGGCGATTCATCAAGCCGCGATGCTGCGTTTCCGGCCAATCCTGATGACGACGCTGGCCGCACTGTTTGCGGCGGTACCGCTGATGCTGGGCTGGGGTGAAGGCGCCGAATTGCGGCGTCCGCTCGGCCTCGCCATCTTCGGCGGGCTGATCGTCAGCCAGATGCTGACCCTGTTTACCACGCCGGTGATCTACCTCGGCTTTGACCGGCTGGCGCGGCGCTGGTCGGCCCGGAGCGGGGATCCGGCGGCGCCGGCCGGCAGCGCCGTTGCGCAAGGCAAAGGCGCGCCGTGAACCTGTCGGAACCGTTCGTTCGCCGGCCGGTCGCGACCGTTCTGCTGACGATCGGCATTGCGCTGGCCGGCATCGCGGCGTTTTTCGTGCTGCCGGTATCGCCCCTGCCGCAAGTCGATTATCCGACCATCTCGGTCAGCGCCTCACTGCCCGGCGCCAGCCCCGAGACCATGGCCACCAGCGTCGCCACCCCGCTGGAACGGCGGCTCGGCGTGATCGCCGGTGTCAATGAAATGACGTCGTCGAGCGGCAACGGATCGACGCGCATCAGTTTGCAGTTCGCGCTGAATCGCAAGATCGACGCGGCGGCGCGCGAAGTGCAAGCGGCGATCAATGCAGCACGCACCGATCTGCCGGCCACCCTGCGCAGCAACCCGACCTACCGCAAGGCGAATCCATCCGACGCGCCGATCGTGATTCTGGCGCTGACCTCGAAGACCCGCTCGCCAGGGCAGGTGTACGAGGAGGTATCCAACCTGGTGCAGCAAAAGCTGGCCCAGGTGCCAGGCGTCGGCGACGTCGAACTCGGCGGCGGATCGCTGCCGGCGGTGCGCGTCGAATTGCTGCCGTTCGCATTGAACCGCTACGGCGTCAGCATGGAAGACGTGCGCGCGGCGATCCAGGCCGGCGCCGCCACCCGGCCGAAAGGCGCGATCGAAGGCGATGAGCGCCGGCTGCAGATTTATTCGCAGGCCAGCACCGCCACCGGCGGCCGCAGTGCCGCCGACTATCGCGGGCTGGTGGTGGGCTGGCGCGACAACGCCGCGATCCGGCTGTCCGACGTCGCCGAGGTGGTGGACGGAGTCGAGAATACCAATACCCTGGGACTGTTCAACGGCGAGCCGGCCGTGATCGTGCTGGTGACGCGCCAGCCGGGCGCCAACGTGATCGAGGTGGTCGATGGCATCCGCGCGCTGCTGCCGGAACTGCAGGCACAACTTCCGCAGGACGTCCAGTTGCAGGTGGCAACCGATAGGACCACTTCGATCCGTTCATCGCTGCACGAGATCGAAGTCACGCTATTGATTTCGATCGTGCTGGTGGTGCTGGTGGTCAGTGCATTTCTGCGCAGCGTGCGCGCCACCATCATTCCGGCCGTGGCTACGGTGGTATCGCTGCTCGGCACCTTCGGCGTCATGTATGCGCTCGGTTTCAGCCTCAACAACCTGAGCCTGATGGCACTGACGGTCGCGACCGGTTTCGTGGTCGACGATGCCATCGTGGTGCTGGAAAACACCAGCCGCCACATCGAGAACGGCATGGGCCGCATGCAAGCCGCATTGCTCGGAGCGCGCGAAGTGGGTTTCACCGTGCTGTCGATCAGCCTGTCGCTGGTGGCAGTGTTCATCCCGCTGCTGTTCATGGGCGGACAAGTCGGGCGGCTATTCCGCGAGTTCGCGGTCACCCTGTCGGCGGCGGTGCTGATCTCGCTGGTGATTTCCCTGACCACCACGCCGATGATGTGTGCGTGGTTGCTGAAGCCAAGCGAAGGCGGCAAGCCGCCGAGCCGGCTCGCACGATTTTTCGAGCGCGGTTTTGCGCGCATCCATCGCGGCTACGAGATCAGCCTGGACTGGGCACTCGGCAGCGCCTGGCTGGTGATGCTGATCCTGGCCGCCGTGATCTGCCTCAACGCCTATCTGTTCATCGTTGCACCGAAGGGATTTTTTCCGCAGCAGGATACCGGCCAGATCAGCGGTGGCCTGCGCGCCGATCAAAGCATTTCGTTCCAGGCGATGCAGGGCAAGTTGCGCCAGTTGGTCGACATCATCAAGCGCGATCCTGCGGTTGACACCGTGGTCGGCTTTACCGGCGGCGGGCGCGCCGGCGGCGGTTTTCTGTTCGTCAATCTGAAGCCGAAGAACCAGCGCAAGGACGCCGGCCAGGCCGTGATTGCGCGCCTGCGCCCGCAGCTGGCGCGGGTGACCGGCGTCAGCCTGTTCCTCAACCCGGTACAAGACGTGCGCATGGGCGGACGCCAGAGCAACTCGACTTACCAGTACACGCTCAAGAGCGACAACCAGGCCGACTTGCACCTGTGGGCCACCAAGCTGGCCGATGCGATGAAGGGGCAAGCCGCGCTGACCGATGTCGATACCGACCAGGAGGAAAACGGCGTCGAAACCTTCGTCACGATCGACCGTGACAGCGCCGCCCGGATGGGCTTGACTGCGCGCGATGTCGACAATGCGCTGTACGATTCATTTGGGCAGCGCCAGGTAGCGACCATTTACGATGAACTCAACCAGTATCACGTCGTGATGGAAGTCGCGCCGCGCTTTGCGCGCAGTCCGGAATCGCTGAAGGACTTGTACGTGCCGGCGAAAGGCAGCGCCGCCGGCACGTCAGGCACTACGACCGGCAAGGCGGCCCCTTCAGCTTCCACCGCGGCCGCGGCCGGCGCAAGCGCGGCACCTGCTGCGGCAGCCGGCACGGTCGCCAATCCGGCACTGCGCGACCCATCCGGCGGCCAGGCATTGAGCGGCACCGCGACGACGATGGTGCCCTTGTCGGCCTTTGCCAGCTTCGCCGAAAGTTCGGCGGCCACTTCGGTCAGCCATCAGGACGGCGAACTGGCGACCACGGTGTCGTTCAATCTGGCCGACGGCAGCGCCTTGAGCGACGGTCAGGCCGCCGTGCGTCAAGCGGAAGCGGAGATCGGCCTGCCGAACAACGTGCGCGGCAGTTTTCAGGGCACCGCCCGCAGCGCCCAGGAATCGCAACAGCAGCAGCCGCTGCTGATCGCCGCCGCGCTCGTGGTGATCTACATCGTACTCGGCATATTGTATGAAAGCCTGGTGCATCCGATCACCGTGCTGTCGACGCTGCCGTCGGCCGGTGTCGGCGCGCTGCTGGCATTGATGATCAGCGGCCAGGATCT
>DHXL01000351.1:11299-13176 GCA_002415335.1 Oxalobacteraceae bacterium UBA5157 | reverse complement strand
TTCAAAATCTGCGCTGGTGAACAAACCCTTTGCCGCCAAGTCTTCGAATTTCAGTTTTCCACCTGAAGCTTCCCAATCGTGCTTCACGTACCGGGATAGCTCATCCATCTTTTCGATGGACCCTGACATCTGCTTTGCGTAGGCGTTTGAGAGACCCACTGCCTCATGCGCAATACGGGTCTGTGTGTCTTTTTTTTCACTTTCAAACTTGGAGAGCGCGGCACCCCAGAGGATAGTTGCCAATACGGCACCGACAAAAGGCCAGACAAAAACATGCCGCCAGTTCTCTTTGACGAAGTGATGGTTTCGCCGCTCCTGCAAATACCAGAAATACACAATTTTAAGGAGTCTCACCATTCGATTCCGCGATGTTCACCGGCGAGAGGCCAACCACAATATTCGTGCCGTGCTTAATCATACATGCCTGAAGGCATTAGATTCTACTGCGTAGAGGAGTACCGTGGCGCGGCATTTCAAAAAGCATAGTTAATTACGGCCGTTCCGTAGCGGCACAATTTGTTTTTTTGACTAAGAAGCATCGGACTCTTAAACTTCGGCGACAATTAATTGCACCGACCCCGGTTCCGTGAGCTGTTCTCCCGCAATTTGCGCAGCATCGCTCTCAACTCACTTATTGCATAGTTGAATCTAATAAGCTGCCTAACAAATGACATTGATTTAAATCAATTTTAGTGTCGTATTCTGTCTTCTATTTCCAACCCATGTCGCTCGCACCTTTGCCAATTGTTAATCTTTGTTACACCTGCAAATATGCTCGTATCTATGGGATGTCCATTGCAGAAACTTATGATACCTTTGCCCTATTGGTTCCGTAGTAGAACTTTCGCATTCTGAGACTGACCGTCATCGACAACCAGTCACGCCGCGCCGCGAAGTTTGCCTTAGACGTACAAGAAGTTATCATATCGGCACAAATATCCAGCATGGCCTCACGATGCGAATGCGCGCCGGTTGGCATTACATATAGTGAGCCGCTCTATTCCTTCCATCCTCTCCCGCGTTGTTTTGGTGGTGGCCGTCTGCATCGCTCCCGTGTTGGAATGGCGTGCTGGTTAGCATCTTGGCGAGCATTGGCATCGGTCGTTATCCAGAATGGAGCGACAGCAGTCAGAAGCTGCTACGTGTGCCCGATGAGACAATGTGTAGAGCCAAGGCCAGCTGCAAGCGGAAGGTAGTGTCTGCTTGTTCAGTATCGCCGGTCAAAAATCAGGGTTGGCACACCCTCAAAGCACCAATGACTGTGAAACGTGGCATGCACGATACTTCTGGCAGACGATGGGCGGTCTTCCCACTAGCTCCGCAACCTTGGCGTCGACCATCGTGAGGATTACCGAGACGCGCCAGGACGCCGAAAAAGAGCTGCCGGCATTGACCAAGGCAGAACTGGCGGAACCGTTATTCCACCAGATTGGCCTGAACAAGCGCGAAGCGAAGGACATGGTCGACGCCTTTTTTAACGAAATCCGCAATTCCCTTGAGCGCGGCGAAACGGTCAGGTTGTCAGGCTTTGGCAATTTCCAGCTGCGCGATAAGCCGCAACGGCCGGGCCGCAATCCGAAAACAGGGGAAGAAATTCCCATTAGGGCGCGCCGCGTCGTCACGTTCCATGCGAGTCCGAAACTGAAGGTTATCGTCGAAGAGAGCGGCCCGCTGGACGGTGCAGACTGAACTATATTGAAACGCATTTAGCAAGCCGGTAAATGTGCCACTAAAAATGTGGCGCCCTACGTCCACGAAATATTTTTATGGTTTAGCGAAAAAACGGAGTTGCAACCGCTATACGAGTCCTAGACATCAAAACCACAACTAGGACAATTCATGGCACTCATCAAAGCATACGAAAATAAACCGCAGCA
>DHXL01000351.1:0-11182 GCA_002415335.1 Oxalobacteraceae bacterium UBA5157 | reverse complement strand
TACGCCGTTTGACGAATTCACTGAGGTCCACGAAATCTTGGACGCAATCACCGCCGCGGTCGAAGCGGGGACTATCGATACTGACAACTGGGTATCACAAGTTTTCGCAACCACGGAGGTGTTCGATGAATTTCTGGAACAATACCAGGGATATGAAGAGTGCTTCCGCACGTACGACCGATGGTATTGGGCGCTCTTTCGAATTGCCGATAATGGCGACGAAGAGGGTTTTGTCACATCCCAGGAAATTGCCGACCGGCTCAGAGAAGTAGCAGAAGAAACCGGCCAAATTGAACGTGATTGATTGATTTACTGAACGCCCTCACCCATGAGGGCGTTTTTCTTGGCTGCATGGATGCGAAACGTTTAGCGGCAAGGTGAACAATAACCCGTTGCGTACATCCTAATTACTCTATACCGAAACATCAGCAATTGGATAAGGTGGGCTATTCGTCGTTTTAAATACCGACGTTCGACGCCAAGCTAAAGACGAGCCTGATGCATGAGCAAGAGCAGCAGGCGGCATTCAAGACCGGCTTCGACGCCGCCTTGCAGGAGATCCCGGGCGGTAAACCTGCGCGGGTGTTTTACGACGCCGGCGGCCCCGCCACCGGTCGCCATGTGGTGCCGCTGTCGCTCGTCGCGCATGCCAGCCTGCCGGGATTCGATTTGTTCAAGCCCGCTGAAGGGATCGACCTGTCCGCACGCATCGGCAATACCGGCGCGGCCAGCCCGTTCGTGCAGTGGGCGCTGGCAAGCATGGCCGCCAACAAGAACAAGGACGCCAGCATCACGGTGAACCTGCGCCAGGGGGAGGAAGCCACGATCACCGTGGTGACGCCGCGCGCCGATTCCCGCTAGCATCCGATGGGTAATCCGATGGACTTCAATCTGGCGCCGGACGACGGTGAACTGGCCGTCCCGGTGGCGCCGTCCGTACCGGCCAAGCCCGAGCATCCATCGGCGATTGCACCGGCACCAGTTGCCGCAGCGTCGATTACCGCAGCACAACCAGGATTGACCGCTTCCGCCATTCTGCCGAGGATTACTGATCGGCCTTGAGAATTATCAAAATCGAATTCCTGAAGTCACGCAAAATTGATTGCGAGTTAGTCGCGGGGGATCAGCATGGGCCGAAGTAAAGTGAGCGGCCGCAGCCTCGCAGGCTTTCGTAGGATGTTGTATGACAGGCGCGCTGCCAGCGCAAACAGCTGACAGCCAAGCGCTTTCTTGCGGCGCTGTTTCGGGATACCGTCTTTCCCAGCACGGCGGCTCCCAGTGGAGTGGAACAACGCATTTGTGTCGGCCCGGGTCTTGCGGCACAAATGGCTATGAAGAAAAACCGTTCCGTCGTCGAATCGGCTGCTCGTCGGTCAACGCCAGCCCGTTCGATGCTGGCAATTGTCTGGCAACCATTTGGTTATCGCGCGAACCATACGATGGTGCGAAAGTAAGTCGATATAAGGCGGGCTCGCATGCATTTCGTGGACATCACCATGTTCTATGCTGCGCAAGGCGGTGGCGTCTCCACCTACCTGAACGCAAAGATGCGGTGGCTGACGCGGCAGAGCGGGATCCAGCATACGATTATCAGCCCCAGCGTGCCCTCCAGCAACTCAGCGTTGTCCGTGCTCAGCCTTCCCAGCTTTTCCCTGCCCGGTGTGCCCCGGTACCGCTTCCCGCAATCCGTGGGGGCGGCCGCGCATCTCTTGCGGACCTTGCAGCCGGACCTGATCGAGATCGGCGATGCGGGCCCCTGCGCGTGGGCTGCGCTGAAGGCAAAACGTGCCTTGCGCGTGCCCGTCGTGGCGACCTACCATTCGGACCTGCCGCAATTGATTGAAAGCCGCTTCGGGTCCGCGGTTTCGCAGCTTGCGAGAAAATACCTGGTACAGCTTTATCGCCGCTGCGACATGCTGCTCGCGCCCAGCAATATGATGGTGCAACAGCTTGCCATGATGGGTCTTCCCGACGCCATTCATCAGCCGCTCGGAATCGATAGCACTGTTTTTTGTCCGCAACACTACGACAGCACTCTGCGTGAACAGCTTGGAATACCGCGCGATTCCCGCCTGCTGATCTACGCGGGCCGATTCACGCGCGAGAAGAAACTGGACGTCCTGATCGATGCAGTTAGCAGGCTTGGGCCGCCCTATCACCTGCTTCTGGTCGGCGATGGCGCCGTGCTGCCACGCACCAGCCAGACGACCTTCATTGAATTCGTGCGCAGCGCGCGAAGCCTGGCCCGCCTGCTCGCCAGCTGCGACGTGCTGGTACATCCGGGCGATTGCGAGACCTTCGGCCTGATCGTCCTCGAAGCGATGGCATGCGGTTTGCCGGTGGTGGGCACCAGCGCCGGCGGCGTGGCCGAACTCGTGGATGACAGCACCGGCATCCTCGTAACGCCGAACTGTGCGGCCAGCCTGAGCGAAGGAATCGAGGCAATTTTTCAGAACGATCTCGCGGTGATGGGGGCAAACGCGCGCAACAAGGCCTGCAGCCGCTACGACTGGGATCGGATCATGCCGCAGTTATTGCACCGCTATGCCAGCGTCCTGGCGACGCCTCAGCGCGCGGAATTGGAGACGGAGCTTGCCTTTGCCGCCCGCTGACAGGAACGCTGACGAGAAGTTCTTGTGCGTCTCCCTCCACGACGTCGCTCCAGCCACATGGCAAGATTGCCAGCGCCTGCTGGACGCGATTCGTGCGGTCGCCGATATCCCGCTCACCTTGCTGGTGGTTCCACGCTATCACGGCCGCGAAACCGAATCGATTCCCTACGAGCGCATGCTCGGGAACCTGCTCGCGCGTGGACACGAACTCGCCCTGCATGGCTACACCCATCTTGACTGCGCGCCGATGTCGCCGAGCCCGGGAAGCCATTTCCTGCGCACCGTCTACACCCAGCGGGAAGGCGAATTTGCCGCACTCGATGCGGCCCGCGCAAGCCGTCTCCTCGAACTCGGCCTGGCGTGGTTCGCGCGACACGATTGGCCGGTCCAGGGATTTGTCGCGCCCGCCTGGCTACTCAGCAAGGGAACCTGGGATGCATTGCGGGGATATCCGTTTAAATATACGACGACGATGCGGTATTTCTATACTTTACCGCAGCGCCAGTCCTTGTTCGCGCCCAGCTTGGTGTATGCGTCCCGGAATGCCGTAGGACGCACTCTGTCTCCACGAGTGGCCACGGCGTTGGCATCAATGATGCAGTCCGCTCCGCTGGTCAGGCTCGGCTTGCATCCGCGCGATGCCCGGTATCCGCGATTGGTGCGCCACTGCCAACAACTGCTGGAGCGGCTCCTGGTCTCCCGTCATCCGCTGACCAAGGAATCGTTATTGCAGCAGTGGCAAGGCGGGTCGCCGGCATCGGACCGACACCCTGCCCCGCCGGCAGGAATTCTTGGCGACTGACGGGACAGGATGACTGGGCGGATGGCGACTCAAAAGCGATGGCTGATTCCCACACGCAGCACCGGGTACGCCTTGAAGCTGCTCACATCGTCGGCCAACTTGACTTGCTCGACAGCGACGTCGCTTGCCAGTTGGGAGCAAAGCGCTGCCGTGGCGATACAACCGCTGTTGGTCAGCGTGGTGTTCGGCGAACCCTGGAACAACACGCCGAGGTCGCCGGAGAATCCCCATCCTTTTTCCTTGTTTGCATTGCCCCAGCCGATTCCCAGATAAGGCGCAACTTTGCGGAAATCGATGTTGCCGTTGATGGTGCCCGCATTCGCCGCAGTGTAAGTGTTGCCATTCAATGTGTAGGTGCCGGTGGCAGTCGGCTTGCCGACTACGTCGATCTTGTTTCCGTTATAGACGATTCCGGTACTGACGCGAAATCCGCCGTCCGTCGGAAAATAGTCGAGCAATGCATCGAACGTATTCAACTTCAATTTGTAATCGTAATCGACGTCCGTTGTGGAGCTGCTGTACGAGTAATTCAGGTAGTTCAATCCGAAGCGCGCATTCAGATTCGGCTGGATGGGCACGCTGATGTGCGCTCCCAATCCTGTGCTTCCCAGATCGCCGGTTACCGCCACTTCAGCCTGCGCATAGCCCGCTCCGAGCAGGCCAACGATCAATGCAGACACGATGAGTTTAATTTTCATGCAAATTCCTGTGGTGATTCAGCGCGAGCTGAAGATGTGGTGAGAATCAAGATATGCCTGTTCGAAATGAGAGGCTCGCAATCATGATATTTCCTCCCAATAGGATGGAGCAAGAAGAAACCGCCATCGGCGTCAAAATACGACGGTCGTTTTGATAAGTATTTGCGCGCTCTTGCATGCGCACCAAGACGCATGGACAAGAGTTCGTCAGCTATCATGCTCGTTCGATCAGAATTCGGCGCCGGTCGGCGACATCGGCTGCAAGCCTTCGCGCAGTTAACGCGCAGACGCCATCGATTCTGGAATCGATGGCGTCTTTTCGTATTCCCGCTCCAGCAATCGCAACCAGTAAAACGCGGTCGCGCAAAGCGTGCTGGCCTGCAGCAGCGCAAATAGCGCGGCATGCGGATACGGTTGCACGATGGCGATCTGGAGCTGCACGAGCATCAGTTTCGTCACCAGCGCAATCAAGACAATTTTTGGCTCGAAACGCGCGACCAGCAGGTAGAGCATCACGATCACCGCGCCGGTGCCGATACCCTGGATCAGAAAGGAAGACAGCGTGGGAGCCTTCAGCGCAGCGACCATTCCGAGCAGCAGTAGGATCAGCACGGTCGGTATGCGCCGCTTGCTGAAATCGGCATTGAAATCGCGCAGCAGCACCAGCAAGAACGTCATCAGCGTCAACATTTGCAGGGCTGCGCGTGCACCGCCGATCAACGCGCCCAGCGCCGGCGAGCTATCGCTCAGCAAGGACACGCTGTCCCAATGCGGCAGGTCGGCGGGGCCCAGCCGGCCCAACCCGGCCGCCAGTCCCGCGAGTGCGGCACCGAGGCCGACGCCCGGTAGCCAGAGCGCGGTTACGCGCCCGCGCATGCCGGCTTGGGCGCCTAGGCCGGCAAACAATCCGCTCGCCAAGGCCAGCAGCAGGGCGCCGAATGTCAGCGCGGCCCCACGTAGCCACAACTGGCTTAGCAATGGCTCAGCCGTGCTCAGATCCATCGCCACCCCTTGCCAGGAATTCGCGATCGACAATGCACTCAGCACGAATAGCGCCGCAGAGATAACGATAAACGGACGCCGCGCCAGACCGCCGTGCGCGCCGCGCATGATGGCGATGATGAACGCCGCGACCACGAGCAAACCGGCCAGTACGCCTATCCCGACCTGCACGTTGCGCATCAGCGCGCGCCGCGCGCGCTCGCTGCGCTGCCATTCTTCCGGCACATGTACCGTGCGGACGGCATAGGCAACTTCGTTGCCGGCGATGTTGACTTCCACGCGGGCTTCGCCGGCCTTGAGCGGGTAATTTTTGTCGTCGACAAAGGTGAAGTGCCAATCGGTGCGATTGGGTCGCCTTGTCTCGATCGCAGAGATTTCGCGCAGCGCAGCTGGATCGAGGAGGAAGCGCTCGCGTACGGTGCGCTGCGCGATGACACGGGCATCTTCGACGCTGAGTGCGCTGCCGGCGCGCGACTCAGGAATCTGGTGGTTAACCAGGCGCACATGCGGCGCGGCGCGGTGGCCGGCTTTGCCGTCAACCCCGTTCTCGATCACGACCTGCCATTCTTCGGCGCGCTGTGCGACGTCGCCCTCGAAACGCGCATAGCGCACGTTCCAGGTTGGCGGCGCCAAATAGCTGCCCATCAGTTTCGCGTAGTTCCCGGCGCCGCCCTCACGCCAGACAAACGCCGCCTCCGTCCCGTCGCTTTGGTCGCGCGCCTGCGAGAAGCGTTTCCATTCGGGTGACAGCGTCACGCCGCGCGCGCGCAGGGCGGCGTCGGCAGCGCTTTCGGCTTGCGCCCGCTCGAGATAGAGCGGCGGCACATCCTGTTTGAACGGCGTCCACACCAGCCACGCAATCAGGCCGGCCGCACCGAGTATCGGCAACGCCCGCCTGACGCGCGCAAACGTCGCATGATCGGGCGCCAGCTGCAACACGGATGCGGCGGGTGGCCGGGCGGCGTCGGGCCGATGCCACGCCGCATTGAGGAACTGTTGCGGCAGGCTGTGCCAGGCGCCGCCACGCAAGCGCGACCACAGTACGACCAGCAGCGGCAACGACCCGAACAGGATCACCATCGCGCGATCCGGCCCCAGCCCGGACACGCTGGTGGCGAAGATCGGCAGCGACATCAGCAGCAGATCGAACAGGAAATGGAACAGAATCCCCGGTAGCAATCCGAAGCGCAGGTACACCACGCCCCACAAGATGGCAGGCATAAACAGCTCCAGCGGCCTGGCGTAGGCCGGCTGTTGCGGATAGGTGGCATGGGCCGCACCGAAGATCAGCGCCTCGACCACCAGGCCGATCACGAGCCAGGTGTTGCGCGCGCCGAAGCGGCCGTTGAATCGGGTATTCAGATAATCACCGATCAACGCGGCACTCGCCAGCGGCACCGCGCGGAATAGGCACTCTTCCCACATTCCGGCTTGCAGCGCATTGGCGACCGGCGTCAGCCATGGCATCGGCGTGGCCAGAATATTCGGATCGACCAGGGACTCGATCGGCGACCACCAGCCGAGGTGGCGTTGGGTCAGGGAATAAAACGCCACGATGAAGGCCAAGCCGAAACCGACCCACAAGTAGCCGCCCAGCGTCCGCCCCAGCACCTGTGGCGTCCGTGCCGCATCTGCGCTCCATAGCCTCCACAACTGCGGGTGGTGGCCGAACGCCTTGCGCGTCAGGCTTTCGGCGGCGATGAAGCTTATCGCCAGCAGCAGCCACATGCCGAAAAAAGCGGCCAGCGCGAGCACGATTTGCTGGCCAATGAACGCATTGGCCGAGACTGCCGTGTCGTAGTCGAACCAGGCCGAAGGAATTTGGTCGAGCACCATCGCCGCTTGCAGCAGCGCGACCAGTGCCGCCCATTTGATCGCGGGGCGGCTGACGACATAACGTTGTCTCGTCAACAGCACCAGACCCGCTATGCAGCCGCCAAGAAAGTACAGCAGTCCCGCTGCCAGTGCGGCGGTGCTGGCGATCGTGGTATTGGCCGAGCGCATTTCCGCGAAGCGGCGCTGAAAACTCTCCGGGATGCGCACCGAGTACCGCAACTGCGCCAGCTGATCGCCCGCAACGACCAGCGTCAGTCGAACCCGGCCCTCGCCGTTCCGTCCCAGACGCTGATCGCCGCGTTCGTACACGAAGCTGTGATCGATGCGTCCGCTGGCGCGTTTCAGGAATGATTGCTCGACCGCCGTGTAGGGCGATTTGCCCGGCGCCAGATCCACTCCCCAATCGTGCATGGCCGCCGTTTCTGCGATCCGACGCGCATCGATCGTACTGAGTGCGGCGCCCGGATCTTGTTCAGGATAGTGACGCGTGAAGCCGTAAGGCTTTCCTTGCGGCGTGTAATAAAGCGTCGCGCTGGCCGCGTCCTTCTCACGGAACAATCGCACTTCCCACGTCAACGCCTGATAAATATCATTGTTCAGCAATGCGGTGAAAGCGCTCTTGCCACCGGCCTCCAGTTCGATGAAATTTTGCGCTTCGCTGTCGGTAGAAAAGCGCACCGCATGGCGCGCGTCGGCCGGCGCCAGCTTGAGCGCCGCGGCGCGCGCGGTGGCAGCCTCCAGCACGGCCGCGCGCGAGATGCTGACGTCCACATTCAGCAGCGGAAATGCTTGCGCAAAAAAAAGCCATGAGAAATAGAAACTCATGGCCGATGCGATCACGATCGCGATCCAGAAGAACGGTTTCTTGGTCATGGGCTGAAACGGGCTGGTGAGTGGCGACGAGGCCCAGCATAGCGCACTGAGGTGCGGCGTGTCTGCCTTGCCATTGAATGTTTACGCCGCGAGGAGTTGCGTGCGCGCCAGCGCTTCCAGCAGCAGCGCGGGATCGCCGGCTGCCAGCTTTTTTGAATCGGATAGCGTTTGGCGAAACGCGCGGGCGCCCGGCATGCCGGCCATCAAGCCGAGCATGTGGCGCGTGATGCTATTCAGTTTCAATCCGCTTCCGGCGCCACCTTCGGCCTTGCCCTTGCCGTGTATCCGCAACTGTTCGCGAATGTAGGGCAGCATCGCCGCCAATACGTCCGCACGCGATGCGACCGCGCGATCGTCGCCGTAGTAACGCGCATCGAAGGACGCCATCATGTACGGGTTGTGATACGCCTCGCGGCCGAGCATCACGCCGTCGACGTGCAGCAAATGTGCATCGATTTCGGCAGTGGTCTTGGTGCCGCCGTTGATGATGATTTCTAGCTGTGGAAAATCGCGTTTCAGTTGATAGGCGAATGCATAGCGCAGCGGCGGAATCTCGCGGTTTTCCTTCGGGCTCAGGCCTTTCAGGATGGCGTTGCGGGCGTGCACGATGAAGGTGTGGCAGCCGGCTTCGGAAACGGTGCCGACAAAATCGCGCACGAAGTCGTAGGACTCGGTTTGATCGATGCCGATCCGGTGCTTGACGGTGACGTCGATCGCGACTGCATCGCGCATCGCCTTGACGCAATCGGCGACCAGTTGCGGCTCGCCCATCAGGCACGCGCCGAACGCGCCTTTCTGCACGCGCTCGGACGGACAGCCGCAGTTCAGGTTGATTTCATCGTAGCCCCATTGCTCGCCGAGCCGGGCGCTCTTGGCCAGATCGTCCGGCTCGCTGCCGCCCAGTTGCAGAGCAACCGGGTGCTCTTGCTCGCTGAAATCGAGATGGCGCGCCACGTCGCCGTGCAACAATGCGCCGGTCGTCACCATCTCGGTATAGAGCCAGGTGTGGCGCGTGATCTGACGATGGAACACGCGGCAATGGCGGTCTGTCCAGTCCATCATGGGTGCAACGGAAACACGCCTTCCAGAATAACCTATTGATTTTATTGGATATTCATCTATTTTTATGGGTTCTGACATGGTGCAAATTTTACGCTATTTGATGCTTTCTTACCGTATTTTACGCTTTCACTGCATCAAATTTGCATCAGCCATGGCGATAGCGGGTCACCGAAAATTGGCAGCTTGGGTCCCAGTCAACATGATGGAAACGAATGGCTGATGCGGCCTTTGCAAAAGGAGGGAGGTCACGCAGCAGTAAGTAGCCTTCAAACCCGTGCCTGTGGAGATTATCGGGAATATGAATGCTACCGGAATGGTAGTGGGTCAATGCATCGTCAAACAAGTCATGGCGCGTTGCAGAAGACACGACGGCAATATCGTGCAGCGCTCCAGCAATCAGCACATCCTGTGTTTGTTCTGGGCCAAGGCCTAGTTTCTCGGCCAGGCAGGAGGCAATGTAGGCTACTCTGAGATGATGCTCGAAAATCCTTGGATGAAGGAAATCAATCGCTCTGGAAAAGCAGAGCACCATATCGGATAACTTGATGTCGATTGCTTCCGATGACATGAGCTTAAATGTCTCCCTATATTCATTTTTAAAAAGGGACAGACTCTTCAGAGCGCCTCAATCGCCGGATAGAAATCGGTATTTTCCTTCTTCATCCGGTCATGCAATATCTTTAGCACCTTATTGGCTTCCGACCTGAAGCCTTCGGGATTTCTGGAAACCTTGTCCGCGTTGTTCCACGTTCTGGCGAACTCCAGATAGGCCGAAGCGATGCCGCACATTTCATCCTGAAACCTCTTGCCCATTATCGCCAGCGCGGAATTGTTTCCGCTTTGCAGCGCTGGATACAATATCGTGTCTTCCACGGTAAGATGCAATTTGATGATCGAGCTCATGGAAAAAATGAGTTTGGATATCTCCGCAGCATTCTCGCTGATCCCGTCCCTGGCACGCTGCCTCAGTGCGGTAACGCAGCCGATGATTTCAATATGCTGTTGTTTGAATTTGTCGATGTTCATGGAAGTCCCTTTAAGAAATGCGGTAAAAAGATCCGATCCAAACAAGCGAAGCGATTGAACTCACAAATATCTCATCGCTGGCAACGAATCAAGATGGAATTGCCGCCCGCTCATTTAAGATATATTTAAAATGCATCTTAAATTATTCGCAAATGGAATATTTCTCTTCGGTGTTTCGCTCACCTCGCAGATAGATGGAACATATGTGCACGCCGCTCGTTTAAACAGGCAGTCGGACATTTCGCTCGACATAACCCGATTCAACCTGATATGGAGTGCACCATGAAATCATCCGGAACCCTGCTGCTGGCGATAGCCCTGACGCTGCCTTTGAGCGCCCTGGCCGGTGAAGCTGCCAAACACGAGCATGGGGCTGCGGCGCATGCCGGGCTCGAACTCAACGCCAGCAAGAAATGGCCCACCGATGAACCGCTGCGCCAGGCCATGAACAAGATTCGCACACGCGTTGCAACGGCATTGCCTGCTGCCCACGAGGGCAAGTTGACGCCGGTGCAGTACGATACGCTCGGCAATGACGTCACCGCGCAAATCACCTACATCGTGCAGAACTGCAAGCTCGACCCGAAAGCCGACGCGCAACTCCACATTATCGTGGGCGACATCATGAACGGCATCGAGACGGCAACAGGCAGGCAGCACGGCGAGGAAAGGGCGCTGGGCGTGGTCAAGATGACGCAAGCGCTAAACAGCTATGGTAAGTATTTCGATCACCATGGCTGGCAGGCAATCAAGGCCGGACACTAGGCATCTGCCGCGCCGGCGCGGATCAGCGCGCGTGCAGTTGCTGCGCGCCGGCGGTGTTGTGCGGATCCTGCTTGAGCAAGAGATCAGCCAGGGCGAGCCGCTGCTGCGGACTCAGCATCTCGCGCTCCTTCAGCAACTGCTTGATGACGCTGCGCTGCTGCGCTTCCTGCAGAGCGAAGATCGCAGCGCGTTCGCGTTCGACGACCGACGCGTTCGGCTGGACCGAAAAAATCTCGCGCACCAGGCGCTCACGGTGCGTCTGGATCTCGCGGCCGGCGTCATTCAAGGCCCGGATGAAATCCTGCTCCATGGCATGCCAGCGCGCGCGCTGCGCGCGATCGAGCTTCAAATATTCGGGCACGCGTTCGTGGCCCATCCCGAACAAAGCCAGTTCGGTCGCGCCTTCCATGCGCCAAGTCTGAAACCACGCTCTGGCGAGCACGCCCACATTGAGCAGCAGCGAAACCGCGAGCAGCAGATAAACCCAGTAGCGTTTCATGTCAGCG
>DHXL01000342.1:5308-9307 GCA_002415335.1 Oxalobacteraceae bacterium UBA5157 | reverse complement strand
CCCGGTGAGCCGCGCCAGGACGTAGCAATTTTTCGCAATAGTGAAGACAGGATTTTTGCGTTGCTGGACCGCTGCCCGCACAAGGGCGGGCCGTTGTCGCAAGGGATCGTGTTCGGCGAGCGGGTCGCCTGTCCGCTGCACAACTGGAACATCGAATTGCCATCCGGTTGCGCGATGTCGCCGGACGAAGGCTGCACCCAAAAATTCAGCCTGAAAGTCGAAGACGGCCAGGTCTTCCTGGATGCCCATGAGTTGAACACGCTCGCGATCGGGCTCGCGGCTGCATGAGCGAACTGCGCGAAACCAGGACCACGTGTTGTTACTGCGGCGTCGGTTGCGGCGTCATCGTGCAGTCGGATGGCGAGAAGGTGGTGGCCGTGCGCGGCGACCCCGATCATCCCGCCAACTTCGGCCGCCTGTGCACCAAGGGCAGCACGCTGCACCTGACCGCCAGGCCGGCCTTGCAGCAGCAGGTGCGCGCGCTGCATCCGGAACTGCGCGTCACGCGTGATGCGCCGCGCGCGCGCGCGACGTGGGACACGACGCTCGATTTCATCGCGCGCAAAGTCGCCGACACGATCCGCACCCACGGTCCGGACAGCGTCGGCTTCTACATCTCCGGCCAATTGCTGACCGAAGACTATTACGTTTTCAACAAGCTCGCCAAAGGCTTGGTCGGTACCAATAACGTCGATACCAATTCACGCCTGTGCATGTCGAGCGCGGTGGCGGGCTACAAGCAGACATTGGGTGCCGATGCGCCGCCGGCTTGCTACGAAGATATCGAATTGGCCGACCTGATTTTCATTGTCGGTTCCAATACCGCCTACGCGCATCCGATCGTCTACCGCCGCATCGAAGACGCGCGCAAGAGCAATCCGAAACTGAAGGTCATCGTCGCCGATCCGCGCCGCACCGATACCGCGCGCGAGGCCGACCTGTTCCTGCCGATCCTGCCCGGCACCGACGTCGCGCTGTTCAACGGCATGCTGCACATCTGCTTGTGGGAAGACCTGGTCGATAACGCTTACATCGAGGCGCATACCGAAGGTTTCGCCGAACTGAAGCGCACGGTGCGCGACTACACGCCGAAATATGTGGCCGACGTGTGCGGCATCAGCGAAGAAGACCTGGCCAAGGCGGCGCGCTGGTTCGGCGAGTCGAAGGCAACGCTGTCTCTGTATTGCCAGGGCTTGAATCAATCCTCGTCCGGCACTGCGAAGAACGCCGCACTGATCAACCTGCACCTGGCCACGCATCAAATCGGCAAGCCGGGCGCCGGTCCGTTTTCACTGACCGGGCAGCCGAACGCGATGGGCGGCCGCGAAGTCGGCGGCATGGCCAATCTGCTGTCCGCGCATCGCGACCTGGCCAACCCCGAGCACCGCGCCGAAGTCGCCAAGCTGTGGGGCGTGGACGACGTCCCATCCACGCCGGGCAGGACCGCGGTGGAAATGTTCGAGGCGGTACGCAACGGCGAGATCAAGATCCTGTGGATTGCCTGCACCAACCCGGCCCAATCGATGCCGGACCAGAAGCTGGTGCGCGAAGCGCTGGAAAAAGCCGAGCTGGTGATTGTGCAGGAAGCATACAAGACGACCGCGACGGTCGCCTATGCCGACGTGCTGCTGCCGGCCACCACTTGGAGCGAGAAGGAAGGCACGGTCACCAATTCAGAGCGCCGCATCACGCGTTTCAAGCCGGTGCTGGACAAGCCGGCCGAGACCCGTCACGACTGGGAAATCGTGATCGATTTTGCGCGCAAGCTGGAGCCGCTGCTGGGGCGGACGACGACGCTGTTTCCTTACGCCGGCACCGAAGAGATTTGGAACGAGCATCGCGAATCGACGCGCGGCCGAGACCTCGATATCACCGGCCTCTCGTTCCAGATTCTGGAAGAGCAGGGACCGCAGCAATGGCCTTATCCGGAGGGTGCGACGACCGGCAAGAAGCGGCTGTACGAGGATGGAATCTTTCCAACCGCCAGCGGCCGCGCCAGGTTCATCAATACGGTGTACAAACCGGTAGCGGAGCCTGTCGACGCGCGCTTCCCGTTCCGCCTCAATACCGGCCGTCTGCGCGATCAATGGCACGGCATGAGCCGCACCGGTACGGTGGCGCAATTGTTTGCGCATGCGTCGGAGCCGGCCGTCATTCTGGCGCAGAGCGATATGGATCGGCGCTTTCTGAAGAACGGCGACCTGGTGCACGTGACCAGCAAGCGCGCGTCGCAGATCCTGCCGGCGCTGGCCGGCGACGATATGCGCGGCGGACAGGCTTTCATCGGCATGCATTGGGGCGAAGAATATGTGTCGGGGCGCGGACATGAAGGCGGCGGCACCTACGGCGTGAATGCGCTGACTTCACCGGCGCTCGATCCGAGCTCCAAGCAGCCTGAACTGAAGCATGCGGCGGTCAAGATATTGAAAGCAGAATTGCCGTGGCGTTTTCTGGTATTCGGTTGGATCGACGAGTCGCAGGTGCTGGCCTTGCAGGCGGCACTGCGACCTTATATGCGGCGCTTCAGTTACGGCGCTTGTACGCTGTTCGGGCGCGACAAGGTTGGCGTGTTGTTTCGGGCTGCGGACGATTATCCGGCCGCGCCGCAATTGACGATGGAGATCGAGTCGCGGTTCGGCATCGCGGGGACGGAGGTGCTGCGTTACGACGACAGCAAGCGCGGCAACGCGCGGCATATCCTGGTGCGCGGCGGCAAGCTGGCCGCCGTGTCACTGGCCGGCGATACGTCAGCGGAACATTGGCTGAAGGAATATCTGGAAGGCGAATTGCCGGTAGCGGCGCTGGGGCGGATGCTGCTGATGCCGTCGAACAAGGCGCCCGAAGGCTTCAAGTCACGCGGACGAATTGTGTGCAACTGCTTCAACATAGCCGAGGGTGAAATTGCGGCGTCGCTGGCGACGCAGGACCTGGTGAATCGCGGCACGCCCGATGCGATGCTGGCGTCGCTGCAGGGGACGCTGAAGTGCGGAACCAATTGCGGGTCTTGCTTGCCGGAATTGAAGAACATGGTCCTGGCGCGGAGTGCCGCAGCGAAGGTGGCGGCCTGACCGAATTCGCCTCGAACCCGAGTTCATAGTAAGCTTTGCGCATGACTAATTTCCCTATCGCCGAACCGTTTGCCGCAGCCCGTTTCATCAGGGAAATCGGACGTGGCAAAAAAGGTGCGCGCAGCCTGTCGCGCGATGACGCTTTTCAACTTTATGCAGCGATGCTGGATGGCCGCGTGTCCGATCTGGAACTCGGTGCAATCATGCTCGCGATGCGCATCAAGGGCGAGTCGGTCGACGAGATTGCCGGTTTCCTCGATGCGGCGGAAGCATCGTTCGCGCATTTGCCGGCGCCGATCGGAGACTATGCGCCGGTCGTGATCCCGAGTTACAACGGCGCGCGCCAGATGGCGAATTTGACGCCGCTGCTGGCGCTGTTGCTGGCTCGGGAGGGCGTGCCGGTGCTGATCCACGGCGTGACGCACGATCATGATCGGGTCACCACCGCCGAAATATTGCAGGCGCTCGGATTCTCGTTTGCGCAAGACATTGAACAGGCCGCTGCGCATTTCTCCGAGCGCAGGCCGGTCTTCATGCCGATCGAGGCGCTGGCGCCGCGCATGGCGCGCCTGCTGGCAATGCGCCGTCTGCTCGGCGTACGCAACTCGACTCATACGCTGGTCAAGATCATGCAGCCATTCGCCGGACCGGCGCTGCGTTTGACGTCGTACACCCATCCCGAATATCTGGCGATGCTGTCCGGTTATTTCGCGACCGCCGCTCCCGCCGCACGCGGCGATGTATTCCTGATGCGTGGCACGGAAGGCGAGACGGTGGCCAGCGCCAAGCGCGCACAGCAAATCGAATGGTTCCATGGCGGCCAATGCACGACATTGGTGCAGAAGCAGTCGCCGGTCGATGAGTTGCCGCCGCTGCCCGAAGCACGCGATGCCGCGACCACGGCCGAGTGGATAGGGGCCGCGCTACGCGG
>DHXL01000342.1:0-5174 GCA_002415335.1 Oxalobacteraceae bacterium UBA5157 | reverse complement strand
CGGCCGAGTGGATACGGGCCGCGCTACGCGGCGACCAACCGATCCCAGGCGCCATATTGGAGCAGGTGGAACAATGTTTGCTTGTATCGAGATCACTACAAGCCAAGCAGGACTTCCTCCATGACAAAGCCAGCTAACGTATTCCTGGTCGGCGCCGGCCCCGGCGATCCCGATTTGCTTACCCTCAAGGCAGTCAAGGCGATTGCGCGCGCCGATGTAATCCTGGTGGATGACCTGGTCAATCCGGCCATCCTGACGCACGCCAGGCGCGATGCGCGCATCGTCCAGGTCGGCAAGCGCGGCGGCTGCCAATCGACGCCGCAGGAATTCATCGAACGGCTGATGATCGCCGAGGCGAATGCAGGCCATTGCGTGGTGCGCCTGAAAGGCGGCGACCCTTTCATGTTCGGCCGCGGCGGCGAGGAGCGTGACCATCTGCTGGCAGCCGGTATCGCGGTCGACGTGGTCAACGGCATCAGCAGCGGCCTCGCGGCGCCGGCCGCGATCGGCGTGCCGCTGACGCATCGCGAATGGAGCCAGGGTGCAATCTTCGTCACCGGCCACGGCAAGACGGTCGAATCGAACCCGGACTGGGCGACGTTGGCGAAACTGAATTTGACGCTGGTGATTTACATGGGCATCGCGCGCTGCGGCGACATACAAGCGGCGTTGCTGGCCGGCGGCAAGTCACCGTCGACGCCGGTCGCGGTAGTACAGTCGGCGACTGCTGCGGCGCAGGAGCAATTGATTACCACGCTGGGCCAGTTGCCGGCAGCGCTCGCGGCATCGCGGATCGGCAGCCCTAGCATCATCGTTATCGGCGATGTGGTGCGCTGCGCGACTCTCGGCGCGAGCAGTCTGTTGGCGGCCGAGGCGAACGCCGCCGCTTGAATTAGTTCCCTCTTTCGCAGGGAAAAAACAAGCTTCCGCTATCCGCTCGACGGGCGGGAATTTTACTGCGACAATGAGTCCCTGTTAGCCGACGCCGGACAGCGGCATGCGCGCCGGGTTCAGCGGCGCAACATTGCCGGTCCGAACCCTTTCTCAATCCATCCACCGCACGGCGACTCCTGCGGATACTCTTGAAAGAGCCCTATGTCCTGGACTCTTCCGTCCTTCATTTTGGCAGAACCTGTTCGCTGGAACGCCTTGCTGTCGTTCGGCAGCTTGCTGTTGTTCGGGCTGGTCGGCGGTTACCTCGCGACCAAGAATCGCTGGATGCCGCGCATTACCGGTTACCTGCTGGTGGGCTTGATATTGGGCTCAGAGGGCTTGAACTGGCTCTCGGGCGATGTACTCCAACTGGCGAATATCTTCGCCGATATCGCAATCGCGCTGGTGGTGTACCAACTCGGGCGCTATGTCGACCTCGGCTGGCTGCGGCGCGAAAAATGGCTGATGGCGACCGTCATGAGCGGCGCGCTGCTTTGTTTTGCACTGGTTTGGGGCGCGCTCGAGTGGCTTGGCGTCGGGCGGCCGTTGGCGATGCTGGCCGGCGTGCTGGCGATCGGGACGTCGCCGTCGATTGTGATCGTGGTGGTCAGGGATTTGAAAGCGGAAGGCATGGTCACGCGACGGCTCGCCGCGATGGCCGCCATCAGCAACGTTGTCGCATTGCTGGCCGCTTACGCATTGATGCCGGCGCTGGCGTCCGAAGGTCCGATGCCGGTCGGTATTCTGGCGTTCCATGCACTGTATTCGCTGGGGGGATCGCTGCTGTTGGCGTATGTCACTTATCGCATGATGATCCCGCTGGCGCGCATGCTTGGGCGTCAGCGCAGCCGCCAATTCGTGCTGGTCATCGCGATCATTACTCTGACCATCGGCGCCGCCTACGCCTTGCAGCTGCCGTTGATGCTGACCATGCTGGCATTCGCCATCCTGTCCAAGAATCTCGATCTGCAATATGACTTGATGGAGCTGGAGTTCGGCATCGCGAGCGAATTGTTCGTCGTTATCCTGTTCGTGACGATCGGCGCATCGCTGCGGCTGCCGGGGCTGTACACGATCGGCGCCCTGGTCGCCGGCCTGCTGTGCGCGCGGGCTGTCGCGATGGGTGCCAGTGTGGCCCTGTTTGCCCGTCCGGCCAAGCTGAAATGGAGGCAGGCGGCGCTGCTGTCGCTGGGCACTCTGCCGATGGCGGAAGCGGCACTGGGCCTGAAACAGATTTCTTATCTGTATCCGCATACCATCGCCGAGCTCATGCCGCTGCTGGCCGGCACCCTGGTCGTGTCGGAACTGCTCGGCCCCATCATCACCCAGTTCGCGCTGATCAAGTCCGGCGAATGCGGGCGCGAACTAAGCGAGCCATAGGAGAAACCCATGGACATCCTGCCATTTACTTCATCCACGCCATACACCCTGGGAATCGAACTCGAACTGCAATTGCTGAATCGGCGCAATTACAATCTCGCGACCGATGCGGTCGATCTGTTGAACTGGATCGAACCGCCCGCCCTGAAGAAGCAGATCAAGCTCGAGATCACGCAAGGGATGATCGAATTGAATTCCGACATCCATACGCGGGTCGATCATCTGGTGCAAGAGCTGAAGGAATTGCGCAGTGCATTGATCAAGGTCGCGCATCACTTGAATATCGATGTCGCGGGCAGCGGCGCGCATCCATTCCAGCGCTGGAAGGACCAGCGCATTACGCCCGATGAACGCTTTCACGATCTGCATCGAAAATACGGTTACCTGGCCAAGACCTTCACGGTGTTCGGCCAGCACATCCACGTTGGGGTGGCCAACGGCGATGACGCCTTATACCTCACTCATTGCTTTGCGCGCTTTGTGCCGCACTTCATCGCCTTGTCGGCGGCGTCGCCGTTTTACCAAGGGGTCGACACCGCGTTCGATTCGTCGCGCAGCAACGTGGTGCGTGCCTTCCCGCTGGCCGGTACTTGTCCGCCGGTCACGCGCTGGTCGGAATTCGAAGCGTATTACGAGCATTTGCGCACGCTCGGCATTGTCGCCAGCATGAAGGATTTTTATTGGGACATCCGGCCCAAGCCGGAATTCGGCACGGTCGAGATCCGCGTCTGCGACACGCCGCTGACGCTGGAGCACGCGGCGCTGCTCGGATGCTATGCGCAATTGCTGGCGCGCTGGATACTGACTGAGCGGCCGTTCGTGATCGACGACGATTTCTACCTGCTGTATCAATACAACCGCTTCGAAGCCAGCCGCTACGGCCTGGACGGCCAGATCGCAACCTACGGCAACGGACAGACGCCGCAGGCACGCACACCGCTGCACACAGACATCCTGGAGCGTCTGCAGGATCTCGGACGCTATGCGCAAAGCGATGCTGACCAATTGGCGCTGACCCGGTTGCGTCACATGGCGTACGAGCGGGTCAATGACGCGCTCTGGTTGCGTCAGACCTTCAAACAGCGCGGCTCGCTTAACGACTTGATGCGCATGTCGGCGTCGCTGTGGATGACGCATACCGCGTCGCCGCATTTTCATTAACTCGGATTAACTTGGGGCGAAGCCTTACAATCGCGGCTTATTCCAACGGAATCAAGCCATGAAGAATCGCCAATGAGTCAGCAATACGACGTCGCGGTAATCGGCGCCGGTGCCGCCGGCATGATGTGCGCAGCGGTCGCCGGTCAACGCGGTCAAAAAGTCGTGCTGATCGACCACGCGCTCAAGCTCGCCGAAAAAATCCGCATCTCCGGTGGCGGACGCTGCAATTTCACGAACATCCACACCAGTCCGCAGAATTTCCTGTCGGAGAATCCGCATTTCTGCAAGAGTGCGTTATCGCGCTACACGCCGCAAGATTTTCTCGATCTGCTGAAGCGCTACCGCATCGCTTACCATGAGAAGCACAGAGGTCAGTTGTTTTGCGATCGCTCGGCGGAAGATATCATCGACATGTTGAAAGCAGAGTGCGATCTGGGTGGCGTCACCTGGCGCATGCCATGCAAAGTGGCGGCCATCGGCAAGCTTGGCGACGCGTTTCGCATCGAGACCGACGCCGGCGAAATCATGGCGAACAAGGTCGTAATCGCCAGCGGCGGCTTGTCGATTCCAAAAATCGGCGCGACCGATTTCGCCTACCGTATCGCCAGGCAGTTCGGGTTGAAACTAATCGAGCCGCGTCCGGCGCTGGTGCCGCTGACCTTCGAGGCCGCCCTGCTGAAGCGCCTGAATGCCCTGTCGGGAGTCGCGGTTCCGGCCAGGGTCGCGTGCGGCCGCACGGCGTTCGAAGAAGCCATGCTCTTCACCCATCGCGGGCTGAGCGGTCCGGCGATCCTGCAGATCTCGTCCTATTGGCAGGAAAGCGACGAAATACGCATCTCGCTGCTGCCGGGGCAGGACTTGTTTGCCTTGTTACAGGCCGCGAAAGCGCAGAATGGCCGCCAGGCGGCACATACTTTTCTGGCAACCTTGCTGCCGCGCAGGCTCGCAAAGGACATTGCGGACGCGGAAGGCGCGACCGGCAACCTGGCCGACCTGTCCGATGCGAAACTGCGCCGCCTTGCCAGTGCCGTGACGGACTGGCGCATCGTGCCCGCCGGCAGCGAAGGCTACCGCACGGCCGAGGTGACACGCGGCGGGGTCGATACGCGCGAACTGAACTCCACCACCATGGAAGTCCGGAATGTCCCCGGCCTTTATTTCATCGGCGAGGTGGTGGACGTGACCGGCTGGCTGGGCGGCTACAACTTTCAGTGGGCCTGGGCCAGCGGATTCGCCTGCGCGCAGGGCCTGGCGGCCAGCTTGCGGCCAGACTTGCCCGTCAGACAGTCATAAAATGCATGATTAACCTGGCAATGCCAATTCCCGGCATCGCCAGCAGCGGTAAGCGCTTAACCATTTACCGCTGCTGGCTCACCCAACATTTCTATGGACACCATGCAAGATACCCAGAAACCCAGTGCTCCGAGTACCGCCGATTTACAACGTGAAGTTGCCGAATTGCTAATCGAGTGTCTGAACCTCGAGGTCACGGTAGATCAAATCGCGCCGGACGCCCCCTTGTATGGCGATGGCTTGGGCCTGGACTCGATTGATGTGCTGGAAGTCGCGTTGGAGGTGTCCAAGCGCTATGGTCTGCAACTGCGCAGCGACAGCCCGGACAACCAGCACATTTTCAGTTCGCTGCGCAGCCTTTGCGACTATATTGCCACCCAGAGTTCCGCGCCGACGTTGAAGATCTG
>DHXL01000277.1 GCA_002415335.1 Oxalobacteraceae bacterium UBA5157 | reverse complement strand
ATGACGCCGTCAGGGCCACCCTGTATTTCGCCAGCGCTATTACCAGAACCGGTTTTCGGCATAAACTCTTTCGCGTGAACAATCATTGGAATCCCTTTTCCAGACATCGTTTGACTGCAAATCTTTCACCGCTCTGGATGCTCAGGCATTGCCTTGGAGAGATAGATGGATAAGTTTAGATCGTGGCTTGGATCCAATCGACACCAGTGCCGGGTAAATCCGGCGTCGTGGTTGAAAACGTCAGAATTTGGATTGCTCGCAGACACGTGCCACCTCCTGTCGAAACATGGAATGGTCTTGGAGCTAGATCACGCGGAAAAAATCGCGGGAAGAGCGCAGAAAAACCGACTCGGCCAGGGAAATGGCCATAGTTCCCCTGATAGTGCGAGTATGCGCTTGTTTGCTGTTGCGGTATGTAACACACACAAGTCGCCATCGCGCTCAGGTGTCGGAGCATCAAAATTCGCCTATCGGCTGGATGCCGAGCAAGCCAAACAAATAATCAGGCCTGCAGGCGGTCTGTTTGCGTTTTCGCGGCAGATTCAGTTTGCTGCCGGAATCGAGGCGAAACAAATTGGCTCGCCAGTTTGCGTATCACGCCTAAATTCGCCGCCGCACGGCACAAATGAACTGCGCTGGCGTCTTCGCGAAATGCCACGTCCAGACAGCGGTGTAACCCATGGCAAGTCGGCCGGAGGAACTGCCCCTCCGGCCTCTCTCAGAACGGTGCATGAACCTCTCAATTCACACCGCTCCCATCAAGCAAACGCACCTATCATTCCTTTCTGCCAATGTACGAAGAGATACGGCTGCGTCTCCGCCAACTGCTCGAAAAACCTGCTTGCCCGTATCTTGTGGCCTTTCAGCCGCCTGTACTTCTTCATCGCCCACGCCACCAGCGTTTTGTTGAAATGCCTGAAGACGGGATACATTGCCGAGCGGGAGAATTTTCCGTAATACTGCAACCAACCCCGCAGGATTGTGTAATCGGGAAATATCCGCCAAACTCAGTTGTGTACGATTTCTAAAATTCAGTTTGCGTGTCGTTTGCCGCATCGCTTTGACCGCCTTGTTGCTGACCGCAGGGGTGAAGCTCACAAACATGCTATTGCGCTTGCTGTTCTTCACCGGCCTTGGCATGAAGGTGTACCCGAGGAAATCGAACTGCGTTACCGGATATTTCTTCTTGCGGCTACCGTCTTTGCAATACACGATCTTGGTCTTGTCCGGATGCATTTGAAGCTCGCATTGCGCAAACCTCGCGTCGAGCGCCGCCATCAGAGCCAGCGCCTCCTGCTCGGTCCTAATGCGCCAATCCATCATCGGCATACCGGCACCAGGGGGGTGTTTGGATAGTGTTTCTTCATCCAGACATCATCCTAGAAACGGCGGTTGCTCCGCGCATTTTTTTGTAAGCTCTTGATTCCGAAGATCAAAGATCATTGAGTGGGGTCACCAGATGGGTGAGGTGAAACGCAGACGCGAAATGTCGTTAAAAGAGGTCGCGCAGGCGATCGGTGTCGAGACTATGAAGAGGCGAATCCAGGTCAAGTGGGACTCGTCATCGTCAGCCATACCGTTTGGGCAGATGGCGTTTTTCATAGAATTTCTCAAGCTCACAGACCTGTATGAACGTTGGATCGAAGACTGCCCTTTGCGCTATGCGGGCCCGAACGGCTCGCCGACGGCCGATATTCTCGGCACCTGGTTTTTGTCGATACTGTCCGGTCACCGGCGTTATGCCCACATCACGACGTTGCGCGCCGATGGCGTGCTGTCCGAATTGCTGGGCATGAACCGGATTGCTTCCGAAGACACAGTACGGCGCGGACTGAAAGCGATCGAGGACGAACCTGGGCACGCATGATGCGAGCGGTATGGCCGTTGCTGTCGGCGCCATGGATTATGGATATTGATGTGACCGTCAAACCGCTATTCGGCCATTAGGAATGCGCCGAGATCGGCTATAACCCGACCAAGCCAGGCCGACCGTCGCATACCTATCACAGCTTCATCATGGCCGGATTGCGCCTCGTGCTTGATATCAACGTCGAAGCTGGCAACAAGAGCCAGGCCAACACCACACTGTCCGGACTTGTTGAATGGAAAAAGACTGCGGAGCAGTTCGATTCTCAAGCCGTCTGGCTACGCGTGTGTCAGTCCATCACGACTGCCTTCACCGGCATCGACTGGCTCGCGCCGCCTCAAAACGTCAAATTCATCCCCGCTGGGATCGGGTAATCGCCGGATTTAGGATAATTCGATAGCAACCGGCAATACGTGTGTTGTCCACGATGACCGCCGGGCGACTCAAGTCCTGTTCTTCGGTGCTGACGCGCGAATAGATACGCGCAACCTTCATGGCCGGCGCTCCGGCCGGCCCTTTCTTCTTCGTCGTCATAGTCGGCCAAATAGGGAATAGGCTAATGAGCCGCCCATAATACAGGGGGCCAAGAAAGAAAACTACGACTCAAATTGGCCTGGGAACTTTTGACCATCCAAATGGACTTGGCCGGGGTACTCATCAGGCTATTTGTGCCCAACCCCCGAAAATGTAAAATTAGCTCGAAGCTGCCAACTTCGGTTTAACTAGCATTGCCTTCAGTTGGCCGACCACGAGCACCCAGATAAGCGGTATTATGTAGCAACCGTACAAGGATTTTCGATGTATTTTAAGTAACTAAACCCGACGTAGTTAAACTCTACCGCGACTTCCTGCACTTCATCATATCCGCCTTGGCTTTGAGAACCGCCGCCATGTGGCGCATCAAATCCGCGTTGGCTTGACGATCCAATGCTCGCCTTTCGCGTACGAAAGCGTATAGACGGCACAGTTTTGCATCGGTTAATATTGGTCGTAACCGTGACATCTCATCCCGCTAACTTTAGCCAGGCAAGCGGGCTCAGTCCTTTATATACAATGCGGCAGGATGGGGAAATATTTGTAGTTTTCAGGTGGATGCGGAGTGCATTTCTGGCTAGCGGCAATGAGCTATCGTGAGTAGCCAACCACTACAAGAAATAGCCACAAAACGATATGCATAATTTATGCCGAAAGTACTTCCAGCTCACCACGCAATACGCGAGGGAAATCCACCAGACGCTCCAATGCCAGTTATGTCGCGGCTGCCCAGTCGCAAGATGCATACAGGCTTGGGATGGACGGTCATGCCCTACCTAAATTTTGGAGTGTGCCGGCATCTCTAGTCGCTATTTTCGACGTGATCGCCCGCAGAATATTTGAGGTTGGGCACCAGGAATCTAGTTTCAAATATCTCGCTCGGCACCGGTTTGCTAAACAAATAGCCCTGCATTTCATTGCAACTCAGCAACCGGAGCAGGCGTAATTGCTCATCCGTCTCGACGCCCTCAGCCACCACTTTGAGCTTCAGCGAATGCGCCAGATTGATGATGGTGGACACCACCGCCAGTCCCTCCGGCCCGGCCGTCATGTCGTTCACAAACGAGCGGTCGATCTTCAATGTGTCCACCGGCAGCTTGGCGAGGTAGCTGAGCGAGGAGAAGCCGGTGCCAAAATCGTCGATGGCTATGCTTACGCCCATGGCGCGGATTGCCTTCAGGCTGGCTATACTGTGCGCAACGTCTTCCATGATCAGGCTTTCGGTGATCTCCAATTCCAATCCAGCTGCCGCAATTGCGTCAACGCCGATCGCTTGCTTGACCTCGGCAATGAAACCGCGATTGCGTAGTTGCAGCGGAGACACGTTCACCGCGATGCGCACGGCAGCCAGGCCCGCGGCGCGCCAGCGCAGATAATCTGCGATGGCCTTGTGCAGTGCCCAGCGCCCGACTTCATGGATCAATCCGGTATCTTCCATGATCGGGATGAACTTGTCCGGCGGCACCAGGCCGGTGTGCGGATCGTTCCAGCGGATCAGCGCCTCGGCGCTGGTGA
>DHXL01000208.1:1109-5121 GCA_002415335.1 Oxalobacteraceae bacterium UBA5157 | reverse complement strand
AGTCCCGCCACCGAGGCCGGCGCAGCGGTACCTTGGCACCACACGGGTAGTTGTGTAGCCAGCACACCGGCCAGGTCACGGATCACGCCGTCAGTAACCAGTCCGGCCACACCGCGCTTTTTCATGCGGGTACACAGGATGTCGCCAAAGATGCCGGCATCGACGACGCCCAATGCATCTGCCACTGCAATGCAGCCGGCAGGCATCGCCTCGATTGCGGCGCGCGTGGAAATCGGCGTACCCCAGGACGCCGGCGTTGCCAGATCCTCCCGCGCCGGCACGAAGCGCAGCGTAAAGGCGCGCCCGACCAAGCGCGGCTGCCCGGGCTGCAGCGGTTTGGTGCCGCGCATCCAGACATTGCGCAGCCCTTTCTTCAGTAAAACGGTAGTAAGCGTCGCGGTCGTGATGCCGGACAATACACGGACCAGCTCCGGGTCCAGCGGAAGAGGATCAGCACCCATCGGAAAATCTCCTGGAATTGGATTGCATGAAAAAATGAAGCCAGTGTAGGAGCGCTGACTCAGATGCTTGCGATCAGCCCACCATCAACGCGAATCACCGAGCCGGTCACGTAAGACGCGCGTGCGCTGGCCAGGAAACACACGGTGTCCGCATATTCCTGTGGCTCGCCGTAGCGACCGAGCGGGATACTGGCCGCGCTTTCCGCTCTGACCTCCTCGACCGGCCGATTTTCACGCAGTGCCTTTTGTTCGTCGAGGAACTTGATGCGATCAGTCGCCACCCGTCCCGGCAACACGATATTGGTGGTGATGCCGTCCAAGCCGACCTCGCGGGCCAGTGTCTTGGACCAGCCCACCAGCGACAGGCGCAAGGCATTGGACAGCCCCAGATTGGGAATCGGCGCGACCACGCCCGACGAGGTGCTGGTGATGATGCGGCCAAACTTGCGCTGGCGCATACCTGGCAGCACCCGATCTGTGATGGCGATGACTGACAGCACCATGCTTTGGAAGTGCTTGCCCCATATCTCGGCTGACTGGCCCGAGACGGGTGTCGGCGGCGGTCCGCCGGTGATGTTGATCAATATGTCGACCGAACCCAGTTCGGCCTCGATGCGCGTTACGTTGGCGTCGATTACGGACAGGTCGCCGAGATCCCACTGCAGCGCCAGCGCCTTACCGCCAGCCAAGCCGAAATCTGCGATCACCGGGTCCAGCGCCTCGTACTTTATGTCGGCCACGGCGACCCGCGCACCTTCGCGTGCCAGTGTCCGGGCGATGGCACCACCCAAGCCACCGCCGGCGCCGAGCACCAAGGCAGTCCTGTCTTTCAGTCCTAGATCCATGTCGTTTGCATTCTCTGGTTAATAAGTCGCTAAGTAGCGAATTTTGGCGCCGCGGCTTAACGGACATCTCTCCGCAAGGCGACAGAAAAACCATTGTCGGACGCGTCAAAACAAAGCACAATTTCATTTTTGATGCTTCAAAACGAATAAAAAGTTCATTCAGGAAGAGGCATTATGGAAACGCTTTACCTCGATAGCTTCGTCACAGTTGCCGAATGTGACTCCATGGCGGAGGCCGCGCGGCGCTTGAACCTCACGCCCACAGCGCTGGCCCAGCGTATCCGGGTGCTCGAACGCGACCTCGACATCAAACTAATGGCCCGTTCAGGCCGCACCGTGCGCCTCACGGAAGGCGGAGCACGCCTGCTGTCGCGCGCAAGGCAATTTCAGCGGGAAGTCAGGGAGCTCCGAGCCGCGACGTCGGGAGAGGAATTCTCGGGAGGGCTGCGATTGGGCAGCATATCCACCGCCCTCACCGCACTACTGCCGCCCATGCTGGCGGCGCTGGTCGAACGTTATCCTAAAATACACATCGACATCGAGGCCGGCGTCTCACGCGACCTGTATCACCAAGTCTTGGGGGATCGGCTGGACGCCGCGCTGATTGTGGAACCGCCGTTTGCAGTGCCCAAATCCTTCACTTGGCGCGTGCTGCGCGAAGAATCATTGATCGTGCTGGCCCCGCGCGCGCTCGCGCATATTGACCCGCTGGAGCTCCTGTCTGAAATGCCCCTGATCCGTTATGATCGACGCAACTGGGGCGGTTCGCTGGCAGACCAATACCTGCAACAAAACGGAATATGCCCCCACGAACGTTTCGAGCTCGATGCCTTGGACGGCATCTTGGTCCTTGTTGGACTTGGCCTGGGCGTGTCACTAGTGCCCGATTGGGCGCGCGAGAAGCCTCTGCCTACGGATGTCGTCCAGCTCGTGCTTCCTGGCGATGCGCCGCGCCGCAGGCTGGGCATGCTGTGGCCGGCGCAATCTGCGCACGGCAGGCTGCTTGACAGTTTGCTGGTCCAACAGCCAGCCGGTGCTGTTGCCTCAGACTGCAGAATTGCGTGAGGCAGTCCGTATTCGGCCACATATTCTCGATTTTCGAAGTAGGGAATTTCGCCAAAACTGCTAAAATGTCTACATGGTGAAGCCAAGCAAGCCGCGCAGGACCCACTCACACCCCGGGATTTCCCAGGATGAGCCCGATATTTCCGCGACGCCCGATGACTCGACCGAGTCCGAACTGAATCTCGCAAACCATTTCCTGATCGCGATGCCTTCCATGCTCGACCCGGTGTTTGGCGGCGCGGTCGTTTATCTGTGCGAGCACAACGCGGGCGGCGCGCTCGGCGTGATCATCAACAAGCCGACCGACATGACGATGCAAGTGTTGCTCGAACGCATAGATCTCGAGCTGGAAATTGTTCCAAACCGGACAGCCATCGATCGCAAGCTCGTCATGTTCGGCGGCCCGGTCCAGATCGAGCGCGGTTTCGTGCTGCACACGCCGCTGGGATCATTCTCGTCGATGATGCCGGTCACCGACCAGATCGCATTGACGACCTCCAAAGACGTGCTGGAAGCGGTTGCTTCCGGCGACGGGCCCGAGCGGATCCTGGTCAGCCTCGGCTGCTCCGGCTGGAGTGCCGGCCAGCTGGAGGACGAGATCGCGAGAAACGGCTGGCTGACGGTGCGCGCCGATCCCAGCATCATCTTCGACCTGCCGATCGAGGCGCGCTTCTCGGCCGCGATGCACCTGCTTGGGATCGATCCCATGATGCTGACCGGCGAGGCCGGCCATGCGTGACGGCCTGCCTGAAGGCCGCGCCTAGTGGAGACGGTGTTGGGCTTCGACTTTGGCTTGAAGCGTATCGGCGTCGCGGTCGGCAACACCTTGTTGAAGCAGGCGCAGCCGCTGACGATCATCACCGCAGCCACCAACGATGCGAAATTCGACGCGATCACGGCGCTGGTACAGGCGTGGCGGCCGGCGCGCTGCATCGTCGGCTTGCCGCGCCATCCGGACGGCGCCGAGCATGAGATGACGGTGCGCTGCCGCCGCTTCGCCAATCAATTGCACGGCCGCTTCGACATTCCCACGGTGCTGGTCGACGAGCGTTATTCTTCGGCGGTGATTCCCCAGCAACGCGGGGAATTGATCGATGACCAGGCCGCCGCCATCATTTTGCAACAATACTTCGATGAATATGCCGAATCCTAAACTCGATGCGGAAGCGCTGTATCAGGCGCTCGCCAAACAAGTCAAAGCCGGCCTTGCGCAGGCTGAAAATGTCGCGCTGGTCGGCATCTATTCGGGTGGCGCCTGGCTCGCCGAGCGCCTCGCCGCCGAGCTGAACCTGAAGGAGCGGCTCGGCTACATCGACGTCTCGTTCTACCGCGACGACTACGCTGAAAAAGGACTGCACGCCGAGGTCAAGCCGACCCAGATTCCATTCGAGGTCGACGACGCCACCATCGTGCTGGTGGATGACGTGCTGTACACCGGACGTACCACGCGCGCCGCGATCAACGAGCTGTTCGATTACGGCCGGCCTTCCAAGATCATGCTGGCGGCCCTGGTCGACCGCGGCGGCCGCGAACTGCCGATTGCGGCCGATTTCGTGGCTGACCGCGTCACGCTGGCCGACGACCAGCAACTGGTACTGCAGCGCGCCGACGACGGCCGCTTTTCTTTCACGGTTGCCTCCA
>DHXL01000208.1:540-918 GCA_002415335.1 Oxalobacteraceae bacterium UBA5157 | reverse complement strand
AATCCGCAACTCAATAAAAACGGCGAACTGCAGCACCTGCTCACGATCGAAGGATTGCCCTGGGACATCGTCACGCACATCCTTGACACCGCGTCGTCGTTCGTCAGCGTCGGCGATCGCGAAGTCAAGAAAGTACCGCTGATGCGCGGCAAGAGCGTATTCAATTTATTCTTCGAGAACTCGACCCGCACCCGCACCACGTTCGAGATCGCGTCCAAGCGCCTGTCGGCGGACGTGATCAACCTGAACATCTCGGCGTCCAGCGCCAGCAAGGGCGAGTCGCTGCTCGATACGATCGACAACCTGGCGGCGATGCATGCCGACATGTTCGTCGTGCGCCACGCGCAATCGGGCGCGCCGTTCCTGATCGCCAAGCAT
>DHXL01000208.1:0-403 GCA_002415335.1 Oxalobacteraceae bacterium UBA5157 | reverse complement strand
GTGATGCATCCGGGGCCGATGAACCGCGGTGTCGAGATCGAATCCGCCGTGGCCGACGGCGCGCAGGCGGTGATCCTGCCGCAAGTGACCTTCGGCATCGCGGTGCGGATGGCGGTGATGAGTATTTTGGCAGGGAATTAATAACAATTGCGGGACAGAGTTTATAAGGGTGATGCAGGGATTTCGCGTAGCATGCTACGCGCCTGCGGAACGGCACAGGCTTGCAAGTCTGTGCGCGCACTGCAAGTGCCGCCGTGCGCCGAGTTACTCTGTCCCCAACACTAAACAAACAGATGAAACTGCACATTAAAAATGGTCATTTGATCGATCCACTCAACGGCATCGATGCAAAGAAAGACCTCTACATCGCCGCCGGCCGGGTGGTCGGCATCGGCCAGGCGCC
>DHXL01000133.1:14100-14375 GCA_002415335.1 Oxalobacteraceae bacterium UBA5157 | reverse complement strand
CCCATGGCATAGACGTCGGAGATGGCGTTGGTGGCCGCGATGCGCCCGAACGCGTACGGGTCGTCGACGATCGGCGTGAAGAAGTCGACGGTCTGGACGATCGCCAGGTCGTCGCGGAGCCGGTAGACGGCCGCGTCGTCGGCGGTTTCGATGCCGACCATTAGCTCCTTCGGGACCGGGAAGCCGCCCGATTTCTTCAGGATTTCGGCCAGCACGCCGGGCGCGATCTTGCAGCCGCAACCGCCGCCATGCGAGAAGGAGGTGAGTTTGATCGG
>DHXL01000133.1:3683-13829 GCA_002415335.1 Oxalobacteraceae bacterium UBA5157 | reverse complement strand
AGCGCGGTCGGTGCATTCATGGCGTGTGCCTATTCGTGTGAGTCGTGTGAGTGGTTGAGCAGATTATCCACCAACTGCAGCACGGCTGCTTGCTCGCGCGCGGGAGTGAAAAGCGCTGCGCGCGCCGCGCATTGGCGCGCCAATCGGTCGTAATAGGCGTGGTCGCTTGCCGCGCGATCGATCAGGCGCGCGAGCGCATGCTGGTCGCCTAGCGGGAAATAGCCGGCATAGTCGTCGCCCAGCATACCGCGATTGCCGGATATGTCGCTGGCGAGCACCGGCACGCCGCTGGTGACGGCTTCGATGATGACGTTGGCGCCGCCTTCCATGCGCGACGCGATCACCATCAGGTGGCTGTGCTTCACCCTCTGCCGCGCCGCGCCGTGTGGCAGGCTGCCGAGCCAGCGATAGCGCGGTTGCGTGCGCTGCGTCGTTTCCGCCTGTGCCGCCAGCGCGGGGTCGAGCGCGCCACCGATATGCGTCATCCGTACCCGCGGCGTGGTGACCAGCGCGGCGGCACGCATGAAGGTCAATGGATCTTTTTCCTCGCGCAGATGGCCGACCATCACCACATCGAAATGGCGCGCGTGCAGCTTGCGCGTGCTGGGTGCGAGCGCGGGCGCCGACTGGTAAACGACGCGCGTCTTCGCGCGCAGGTCGTCAGGCAATTCCTGCAAGCCGGCCGGTTGCAGCACGACCATGCGTGTCGCCAGTTCCAGCGAGCGTTGCGCATCGCAGTCAGTGCGGATATCGCGGTACAAATCGGTGCCGGTCAATACCAGGAGCGAGGGCAGGGCGGGATGGCGCGCGGCAAATGCGGCAAGCACGCGCGCCGAGCGGCGCGCGTGCAGCGCTATCACAGCGTCGGGAGGTGCGATACCGGCGCTACCGGCGGACAGGTCGGTGGCGGGCGCAAGCGTCACGTTATAGCGTGTGCGCAGGAAGCGTGCCCAGCGAGCGGCCGTCCGCCAGTTGCCGTTATTGGCTTTTGCCGCCGCCGGGCTGATAATGACGATATGCTGCTTGGTCAAGAACCTTTTCCTTTGCGCGAAATTATCCGATGATTGCGACCATTACATCCTTCCGAAATGCCGCCCCCGACGAGTTGGCTTCCGCCCTTCAGAATGCGCGTGATTATACGCTTGCACTGTTCGATTGCTTTGCCGCTGCCGGTCTCGATGCGCCCGACAAAGTGCCGCTCCTCGCCATCGTCAATCCGCCGCTGTGGGAACTCGGGCATATCGCCTGGTTTGCCGAATGGTACATTCTGCGCGAGGCGGAATCGAGCAACCCGGCTGCGGCGCAGCGCACGTCGATGTTGACCAAGGGCGATGACTGGTTCGATTCGAATACGGTGCCGCATGATGCGCGCTGGAAGCTCGGCTTGCCTAGCGCCGGTGCGCTCAAGACCTATTGCCATGAAGTGCTGGATCGGGCACTGGACAAGCTGACGCGAGTCGACAATAGCGCGCCGGCACTGTATCCCTATCGGCTGGCGCTGGCGCACGAGGACATGCATGGCGAGGCGTTCGCGTACACCTTGCAGACGTTGGGCGTCACCATGCCGCCGCAGCTCGCGGAGCGCGCAATACCGGCCTGGGCTCAAGGTGAGATCCGTTTTGCCGGCGGCACGATTACGCTCGGTAGTGAAGCCGGCCCCGGCTTCGTGTTCGACAATGAGAAATGGGCCCATCCGTGTTATGTGCCGGCATTTACGATGGATTCGACGCTGGTCTCGAATGCGCAGTACACCGAATTTATCGCCGATGGCGGTTATGAAACACCGCGTTTCTGGAGCGTTGCTGGACGCGCCTGGCTGATGCGGCAGGACCGCTCGACGCCACGCGATTGGCAGCGCGACGGCCAGCGCTGGCGGGTGGAACGCTTCGGCCGCGTGACCACGTTGCCCGGCAACGAGCCGGTGCGGCATGTCAGTTTGTTCGAGGCCCAGGCATATTGCACGTGGGCTGGCCGACGGCTGCCGAGCGAGGCGGAATGGGAGTTCGCGGCGATGTCCGGGCATCCGGCGTTGCGCTGGGGCGATTTGTGGGAATGGACTTGTTCGCCGTTTGAGCCGTATCCGGGATTTACGCAGGATGCCTATCTCGAATATTCGGCACCGTGGTTCATGACGCATCAAGTGCTTCGCGGCGCATCGTTTGCGACGCAGCCGCGGATGCGATCGCCGAAATATCGGAATTATTATTTGCCGGAACGCAGCGACATGTTTGTCGGGTTTCGGACTTGCAGCTTGTGATCGGTCGCCCTGATCGGTTGAGAATACTTCGGGGCTTGACTGTTCGACCAATGGGCTGGATGAAAAAAGCCCGCTGCGGCATGACCGGAGCGGGCTCTTCGTGTTACGTCGTCGTGAATCTGGACGGTTTCTTATGGATTAACGATCGCCATACGAACGGCGCGCGCCGCCGGTGTCACCGGTACGCGGGCCCTTGTTGAAACCGCCGCCCTCTTTGCGCGGCGCAGCTGGCTTGCTGAACGTACGTTGTCCAGGCTTCGCCGCGTTGCCGCGATTGTCGCCCGGCTTCCAGCCGCCCGGTTTTGCGCTGGAACGTGCCGTCGATGCGCTGCGTTTCGGCTCGAAACCTTCGATGACATCGACCGGAATCAATTGCTTGGTAAAGCGCTCGATGCGCTTGACGTTCATGCTTTCGGCGTGATTGACCAGCGAAACGGCAACGCCGTTGCGGCCGGCACGACCGGTACGGCCGATGCGGTGCACGTAATCTTCGGGAAACTTCGGCAGGTCGTAGTTGAACACGTGCGTGATGGCCGGCACGTCGATGCCGCGTGCGGCGACGTCGGTTGCGACCAGCACGCGCACTTGACCACGGCGCATGCCGTCCAGCGTGCGGTTACGCGCGCCCTGATGCATGTCGCCATGCAATGCGGCCGCGGCGAAACCGGCGATGTTCAGACGATCGGCGATGGTGTCGGCGTCACGCTTGGTCGCGGTGAAGACAACGGCTTGATCCATCGTTTCGTCGCGCAGCAAGTGATCGAGCAAACGATTCTTGTGCGACAGGTCGTCGACGAAGTGCACGCGCTGCGAAATGTTTTCGTGCTTGGTGGCGGAACCGGCGATCTGGATCACCAGCGGGTTCTTCGTGATGCGCTTGGCCATGTTGCCGACCACGCCGTCCAGCGTCGCGGAGAACAGCATGGTTTGGCGGGTCTCAGGCGTTGCGTCGACGATCTTTTCGATGTCGTCAATGAAGCCCATGTCGAGCATGCGGTCGGCTTCGTCCAGCACCAGGATTTCCAGCTGGGAGAAGTCGATCTTGCCGGATTCCATGTGATCGATCAAACGACCGGGAGTCGCGACCAGGATCTCGGGATTCTTGGCCAGCAATTGCATTTGTTTCGGATAAGGCATGCCGCCCAGGATCGATACGGCTTTCACGCGCTTCATGAACGAGCCGTATTTGTCGGTTGCGTTCGTGACTTGCAGCGCGAGTTCGCGCGTTGGCGTCAAGACCAGCATCTTCGGCTGCGCAGCCTTGAAGCGCGGACGATCGCCGCGGGAACGGGCTGATTGTGCTTCTTGATTCGGCGTCTTGCCGAGTGGCGCATCTTGTTGTTCGGATGCCAGGGCGAATTTGTGCAGGGCAGGCAGCATGAATGCCGCGGTCTTGCCGGAACCGGTTTGCGACGAGACCATCAAGTCGCGGCCCTCGAGTGCGGCAGGAACGGCTTGCGCCTGGACCGAGGTCGGTTTGGTGTAGCCGGCTTCGGTAAGTGCTTTGAGTACGGACGTGTGGAGGCCTAAAGCTTCAAAAGTCATTCTTAATCTTTCGTAAAATCGGCGCTGCGCTGCATCATCGAAGATGCGGCGAAAGCGCAAAAAAAATTGCAACGCTAACCAACGAAACAGCTAAGAAAGCTCTGAGAGATTTCGGCACAGAAAGCTTGCGCCGGGACGGTGTTCAAAAATCGACACCAGGAGGCGGGAGGGCTTTATCGTTAATGCTAATAGTTTGCGATGCTGCGATGTGCGAGGCATGTTGCAACGCACAGCCGGCATTCTACAGACAAATTTGATCTAGCGCAAAAATATTTTGCCGCATGAGGGTATGTGACCACCCCCAGCCGGTAATTTGGCCGGGTTCACTGCTTGCTGGACCGCATCGCGCGAACGCTTCGCCATCCGGCCCCCGGGACTACTCCGGCGCGTACATCACGTGTGAAAAGCCGCCATCCACATAAGTGATCTCGCTGGTGATGCCGGATGCCAAATCCGACAGCAGGAAGGCGGCGGTGTTGCCGACATCGTCAATCGTCACATTGCGGCGCAGCGGCGCGTGGGCCGCGACGATGCCAAGCAGCTTGCCAAAGTCCTTGATGCCACTGGCCGCCAGCGTCTTGATCGGACCGGCTGAAATGCCATTCACGCGGATGCCTTTCGGACCGAGCGATTCCGCCAGGTAGCGAACGCTGGCTTCGAGCGAGGCCTTGGCGAGTCCCATCGTGTTGTAGTTTGGCGTGGCGCGGATGGAGCCCATATACGTCAGGGTCAGCAGCGAGGATTTCGGGCGCAGCATGGGCAGTGCGGCCTTGGCCATGGCCGGGAAGCTGTAGGACGAGATGTCATGCGCGATCTTGAACGCCTCGCGCGACAATCCTTCCAGGAAGTCGCCGGTGATCGCTTCGCGCGGCGCGAAGCCGATCGCATGGACCAAGCCGTCGAGTTGGCTCCACGACTTGCCGAGATCGGCGAATACTGCATTGATTTGTTCGTCGCTGCCGACATCGCAGTCGAAAATCAATGTGCTGTCGAATTCCTGGGCAAAGTCGGTAATCCGATCCCTGAAGCGTTCACCAACATACGTAAACGCCAGTTCGGCGCCTTCCCGTTTGCACGCCTTTGCGATGCCGTAGGCGATCGAGCGGTTGGACAACAAACCGGTGATCAGGATTTTTTTGCCTTGCAAGAATGCCATGAATAACTCCAAGTGTGCGCGTTATATTCGCCGCGGCTGACAAGCCGGAACGGCTCGAAAACGCGCATGAAATATGGGTATGGTTCGATTCTAATTGAATTGCGTGTTCCATTTTCAAACTGTGCAAGATTGTAGGGTGTCCCCGCCGCGAGGGCAACCTCTACCAAGTGGTAGGCGGTCAAACGACCGTAGCCGTGGGGGCAGCGCGCGCACAATTCGAGCAAAGGCGCCGCCGGTTTCGGTACAATACTAAATTGCCGTGCACATATTTTTTGTATAACCCGAGTCAGGACTTGTTTTAATGGCGCAAAACATCGCGGCGCGCGTGCGTTCCAAGGAAGAGTTACGGCGATTTCGCATGGCATTGGATAGCTCCATCGATGCCGTGTACCTGATTGACCGGCTCGACATGCGTTTTATCGACGCCAACCAGACGGCTACCAAGACCCTGGGCTATCGACGGGACGAATTGCTGACACTGGGGCCACAAGACCTCAAGCCGGACGCTGGCGAACTCGAAAGAATTAATCGTCGCTTCGACGAAGTGGTTCTGAGCGACAGCAAGACCGGCATGTTCGAAACCGTGCATCAGCGCAAAGATGGCACGCGCCTGCCGGTTGAAGTCTATCTGCGTGCGGTGAAATCCGAAGGGCGCCAGATCCTGGTCGCGGTCGTGCGCGACATCACCTCCCGGCTGCGCGCCGAGGCCGCATTGCGCGAGAGCGAAGAGCGTTTCCGTGTCGCGTTCAGCCAGGCTGCAGTCGGACTGGCGCACGTCGCGCCGGATGGACGCTGGCTGATGGCGAATCAGAAGTTGTGCGAAATCGTCGGCTACACGCAGGAGGAATTGCTGCGGCTGAAATATCAGGACCTGACGCATCCCGAAGATCTGCCGGCTGACGTCGAGTTGGGCCGTCGCATGCTGGCCAGGGAAATCCACGAAAAGGCCCGAGAAAAGCGCTATCGGCACAAGGACGGTCACTTTATCTGGGTCAACCTCACCAGTTCACTGGTATGGGATGCCGCTGGGAAGCCCAAGTATTACAGCACCGTGGTCGAAGACATTTCGCGCCGCAAGCGGGTGGAGTGGGAGTTGCTGCACCTCGCCAACCACGATGCGCTGACCAGCCTGCCCAACCGCTCTCTGCTGCAGGATCGCTTGTCGCAAGCGATCGCCTACGCCAATCGATCCGAAGGCCAGGTCGCCGTGCTGTTGATCGACCTCGACCGCTTCAAAAACATCAATGACAGCCTGGGCCACGACGCCGGGGACGCGATCATCATGGAAATCGGCAGTCGGCTGTCGGTCAACGTGCGCGACGGCGATACTGTGGCGCGCCTGGGCGGCGACGAGTTTGTCGTGGTGCTGGCGGACGTCGAGCGCGTCGAAACCATTGCCACGCTGGCGCAGCAGGTGCTGGAATCGCTGGCGCAGCCGATGACGATACAAGGCCATGAGTTTTTCCCGGCTGGCAGCATTGGCATCAGCCTCTATCCGAAGGATGGCCAGGATGCCCAAGCTCTGCTGAAAAACGCGGACACGGCGATGTATCGCGCCAAGGACGCCGGCCGCAATAATTTTCAGTTCTATGCGCAAGACATGAATTCACGCGCGCTCGACCGCCTAAAGCTGGAAGGCGGGCTGCGCCGCGCCTTGTCGCGGCAGGAATTCGTGCTGCACTACCAACCGCAAATGGACCTTGCCACCGGTGCAATCGTCGGCCTGGAAGCGCTCATACGGTGGCAGCCGCCGGGGCAGGAGACCGTGTACCCCGGCGACTTCATCCCGATTGCGGAAGAAACCGGATTGATCGTGGCGATCGGCGAATGGGTACTGCGCACCGCATGCGCCCAGCATGTGGCGTGGGACGAGGCTGCCACGTTTCCGCACACGCGGATCGGGGTCAACTTGTCGGCACGCCAGTTCAAGCAGCAGGACATCGTGAAGATGGTGTCGCGCGTGCTGCACGAAACGGGTTGCCATGCCACGTGCCTGGAACTGGAAATTACCGAAAGCATCATCATGGAAAATCCGGAAATGGCGGCGGAGACGCTGCACAAGCTAAGTGACATGGGCGTCCATTTATCGATCGACGATTTCGGCACCGGCTATTCCAGCCTGAGTTATCTGAAGCGTTTTCCGATCAATACGCTCAAGATCGACAGATCGTTCGTGCGCGACATCACGACCGACAGTGACGACGCCGCGATCGCGAAAGCGGTGATCGCCTTGGCGCACAGCATGAAGCTCAAGGTGATCGCGGAGGGCGTCGAAACAGCCGAGCAACTGCATTTTTTGCGCGAGCAGCGATGCGACCAGATCCAAGGCTATTATCTGAGCCGGCCGCTCGCGGCGGCGGAAATCGAGACACTGCTCCTGGCCAAACGGGGCTCGATTCAGCCCTGAGTCGCCGATAGGAAAATGTACGCGCTTTATGGGGATGGCGCGCTGAGGTTCCTCTTGACGAGCGCTGCAAACCATTGAAAGAGGCCGCCATTAGAGGTACTATCCGCACTGCTCGCATGTAGCCTGCGCCAGCCGATCACGATGCGTGCCACGACGATCCTTCAACAATCTGCCCATAGCTCAGTTGGATAGAGCATCAGCCTTCTAAGCTGAGGGTCACAGGTTCGATTCCTGTTGGGCAGACCAATGTTTCTTTCGCTTTCAAGCGGTTTCGAGTCTCGTTTTGCTCTCCACAAGATTGATCATGCCCCACGGCGGCAAGTGATTTGACTGGTCAATTCACACCGGAGCCATTTTTCTCATTTCCTAAAGCCCCAGATAGGCCTCCTGAACAGCGGGGTCATCGATCAAGTCTTTGGCAAGCCCGCTGTGCACGATGCGTCCGGTTTCCATTACGTAGCCGCGGTCGGCGCCGGACAACGCCAATTGCACATCTTGCTCGACCAGCAGCACGGTTACGCCGTCACGCTGAATGGCGGCTAGCACGTCCATCAGTTGCTGCACCACGACCGGCGCCAACCCAAGGCTCATTTCATCGACCATCATCAGCACCGGCGCGGCCATCAAGGCGCGCGCCATCGCACACATCTGCTGTTCGCCGCCCGACAGGCTGCCGGCCAGTTGGCGCCGGCGCTCGGACAGGCGCGGGAACAGGGTGTAGATCTTGTCCAAATCGCGCGCGATGGCTGCTTTATCCTGGCGCCGATAGCTGCCCATCAGTAAATTGTCCAACACGGTCATGCGATCGAACAACTGGCGTCCTTCCGGCACTTGCACCAGTCCTAGGCCGAAGGCCTGATCCGGTGTCATCCCGGCCAACTGGCGCCCATTCATGACAAGGCTGCCGGTACAGGGCAGCATGCACGACAGCGCCCGCAGCAGCGTTGTCTTGCCGGCGCCATTGCTGCCGACCAGCGCCACCATTTCGGCTGGATAAACTTCCAGCGTCACCTCATGCAGCACCGGCATCTCGCCGTAGCCGGCGCCCAGATTTTCGACGCTTAGCAATGGCGTGCGATGTGGCGAGCCGCTCATGTCCGCTTCTTTCCCAGATAAGCCTGCACCACGGCCGGGTCCGACAGCACGGCGTCGGGCGTGCCGTCGGCGATCATTTCGCCGTGGTGCAGCACCAACAAGCGATCGGACAAGCTTTTGATGGCCTTGATGACGTGCTCAATCACCAGAATGCTGATTCCACGATCGCGCACTTTGCGAATGACATCGATGACCTCGTCGATCTCGACGTGATTCAAGCCGGCCATCACTTCGTCGCACAGCAGCACCTTGGGCTGCATCGCCAGTGCCTTGGCCAACTCCAGGCGTTTGCGGCCGGGGCCGCCCAGTTCATCGGCCCGCTGGTCGATGAATTTTTCCAATCCGACGAACTCGAGGCAGGCACGCGCCTGCTCGCGCGCCTGTGCCAACTTGACTTGGCCGCCGTCGCGCCCGAATAGGGCGCCTACGGCCACGTTATCAAGCACCGACAAGCCGGGGAACGGCCGCATGATCTGGAACGTGCGGCCAATGCCAAGGCGGGCCCGGCGGAACGCCGGCAGCCGGTTGATTTGCTCGCCCTGGAACAGCACCTCGCCTTCGCTCGGTGCGAGCGTCCCGCTGATCAGGCTGATCAGTGTCGTCTTGCCGGCGCCGTTGGGGCCGATGAGCCCTAGAATCTCACCCGGCGCCAGCGTGAAGCTGACGTCATTGACGGCGATCAGCCCGGCGAAACGCCGGGTCGCATGGCGGACTTCGAGTAGCGCATTCATAGGCGATGTGCGCGGACGTTTTCGATGAAATAGCGCCAGCCCGTTTTGCGGGACCGCCACAGCATGTCTGCCAGGCCGCGCGGCATCAGCACCACCGCCGCGACGATGACCACGCCAAAAAACAACCCGGCGATGCTGGTCACTTCGCTCGACAGCAACTCGGAAACGGCCGACAGTGAGAGCGCTCCGACGATCGGGCCCAGCACCGTGCCCGGGCCACCGAATACGGCCATGATGATCATCTTGACGTTGAGGCTGATGTCAAAGGCGCTCTCCGGATCGAGGAACGTGATCCAGTAGGCGTGGATGCCGCCGGCCAACGCGCTGAAGATACCCGAGAGCGCGAATGCCAGCACCTTGTACAGCGTGGTGTCTACTCCCATGACGGCGGCACCTTCCTCGTTTTCCCGAATCGCGATCAGCCCGAAGCCGAAGCGGCTGCGCGTCAGCCACCAGATCGTCAGCGTCGCAATTGCCAGCAGGCCCAGCGACAATTCGTAGAACAGCGGATCGTTGTTCATGGGCGGCAAGACCAATCCGATGTTCTGGCCGGCCAGTCCCACGTTGGAGACAATGGCCGCCATGACTTGCGACAATGCCAGCGTGGCAATAGCGAAGTAGTGGCCCTTGAGCCGCAGCACGGGGAGGCCCAGCAGAACGGCAAAGACGACCGCCAGCACGACACCGAAGACCAGTCCTACGCCAAACGGCAATTCCCACTGCACCATGGCGATCGCCACACCGTAGCCGCCCAGTCCGTAAAAAACGGAATTGCCGAACGATGCGTAGCCGGTGTAACCGCCGATAATGTTCCAGCCCTGCGCCAACACGGCCAACAGCAGCGCGTTGATGCCGAATTGTGTGAGCACGTCTGACCCATACCACGGTACGCCGGCGAGCGCCAAAACCGCTATCAGGATAAGGCCAATGTGCCACGCCTTCATGTTGTTTTCCC
>DHXL01000133.1:3010-3522 GCA_002415335.1 Oxalobacteraceae bacterium UBA5157 | reverse complement strand
GGGCCGACATACAAGGTGGCCAGCGACTCGACGATCCCAAGGAACAGCCCGCCCGCGATCACTCCCAGCGGATTGTCCAGGCCGCCGATGATTGAGACGGCAAACGATTTGGCGGTGAGCGAGGCACCGATGTACGGATTGATCTGCGACACCGTGCCATACAGTCCGCCCGCCGCACCCGCCAGCGCGATACCCAGAGCGAAGGTCACCGCATAAAGGTGGCGCGGCTCGACCCCGTACAGGCGCGCCGCGACGAGGTTCTGGGCCGTCGCGCGAATCGCGCGCCCCAGCCGCGTGTGCAGCAGGAACAGCCACATGCCGACGGTTAAAACGATGGCCACGCCGAACGCGGCCAGTCGCGCCACCGGCAACACGACGAGCCCCCAGGCCAGGCTGCTGCCCGCATAGGCCGGGTTGATGGTGCGGAAATCCGCCGAGAACACCAGTTGCGCCAGATAGGTCAACACGACCTCGAGCCCGAACGTGATCAGCAGCGTGTTGAACATCGGCCC
>DHXL01000133.1:0-2627 GCA_002415335.1 Oxalobacteraceae bacterium UBA5157 | reverse complement strand
TACCAGGAGGCGTAGCCACCCAGCATGATGAACGCGCCATGCGCCAGATTGACGATGTTCAGGACGCCCCAGACCAGAGCCAGGCCGAGCGCCATGACAGCGTACAGCCCGCCCAGGAGCACACCGTTGACGAGGATTTGCGCGAGCAGGCCCACTGCAGTCCCGACCGGCCGCCGACTTAACGCGCGTTCCAGGCCGGCATCGGATACTTCGGTTGCTTGACAAATCCCTTGAGTCCATAGATTTCAACCAGACTGTCGCCTTGCACCTGGATCACCAACTGTGGCAAATCGATCTGCCCGCTGGCATTGAACGCAATCGGACCGTACAGGCTTTCAAATTTGATCTTGGCCAGTGCATCGCGTACCTTTTGCGGATCGGTGCTGCCGGCGTTTTCCATGGCCTGCACCAGTGCTTCGACGTCGGCCACGCCGGACGCGGCGTGGTAGTCGGGTTCATAGCCATACCGTGCCTTGTACTCCGTGGCGAACTGCTGGGCGTCGCCGAACCAGCGGTCTTTCAAGGCGGGGCTCGGCAGCCAAGCCGTCATGCCGAACGCGTAGTCCGCATCCTTGCCCAGAGCCTTGCGGAAGTCTTCGCTCGGCACGCCGACCGTGAACGAATAGAGCTTGGGCGCCACAGCCAGGCTCTTGGCCTGGCGCACAAAATTTAGAATTTCGGTTTCATGCCCCGCCACAAGCACGACGTCGGCGTTCTTGCTCTTGATCTGGGACAAGAGCGTGCTGAAATCGGTTGCGTTGGTGCTATAGCGCTCGTCCATGACGACGTTCAAACCCGCCTGCTTCAATTTCGGCCGAGTACCGTCGGCCACCGAGACATCGAAGGCATCGTCGGCAAACAGCAGGGCTACGGTTCGAGGCGCCGGCTTGAGCGATTTGAGCATGTCGATGGTACTGCCAAAGTAATTGCTCGCCGCTGCCAGTGTGCCAAAAATATATTTGAATTTGCGCGCGAAAATTTGATCCGAAGCGCCGCCCCCTTGCACCATGGGCACCTTGTATTTCTCGGAAACGGCCGAGTCGGCCAGCGCGAAATTGCTTGCGAACGGGCCCAGCAGGAGATTGACCTTGTCTTGCGACACCAACTGGGTGTACTGGCGCACGCTCAGGTTCACGTCAGACTGGTTATCGTAGATCTTGAGCGCCAGCTTGTGCGACTGACCGCCGATTTTCGCACCGCCTGCGGCGTTGATCTTGTCGACCGCCATTTGATAGGCGTCGCGATAATAGCGGCCAGTGTTGGCGACCGGCCCGGTCAATTGCACCGATGCCCCCAGAACGACATCCTGGGCCAGGGCAGAAGTGGTCGTTGCCGCAGCAACAAGGGCCGTGAGAAGACCGAATAGCAAACGTGAATGATTGAGAGACATGATGCATCCTTTTTCGAAATTTTTATAGGAAAGAAAAACTATTGGCATTCAGGTTTACGTCATACAAGCTATTCTTCAAAATCAAACGCGCGCAATATGCATCATGCCGGTTCAGCAGGAGTTCATTGCATCTGGCATTGCCCTTTCGGACTGTTCGTGGACCTCCTGCCCGCCATCCGCCCACTTTGATAAAACGGTGCTCATTACTCCCAGAATACGCCAATGCTCGATTTATCGGATGCCTCGGACGTTCTCAATAGCCATACGGCATGAGTTTGATGTCACTTCGGCCATTTGTCAAAGGCCAATTCGGAAGGGGTTGGACGCGCACTACGGACCCGCGACGAATACGCGGAGCATCGCATGTTGCTCGAACGACCTGATTCGGTGAGCCTTCGCCTGGCCGCAAGAAATGAAAAAGCCCGCGAACCTGGCGGTTGCGGGCTAGTGTCGCCTCTGGCTCCATTACAATGGATTTTTGACTGCACCGGGATTGTGGACCACGCGGCGCAAACAGTCATCTTGCAGCGCAACAAATCGATGCTCATGGTGCGGGCATTGCTTGCCACGGACGAAAAAAAGCCCGCCAGCTCTGCAGCGACGGGCTAAATCCAATTCTTGGAGGAGATTGGAGGAGACAGAACCACTATAACGAGTCTCGTCGTCCCTGCCCACTTTAGTTTCAGAATATTACATATTGACGAAACGCATAACACGCATGCACTACGGAAATCGCAAATTTTCAGGAGCTTGCTTTTTCATATTATTGCACATACAATTATTGCATCTACAACTTAAAGGCCGGGCAATCGAAATGTCCAAGCAGATCGCCATCAAGCCGCAAGGCTGCACCAACTTTAAACTGCGGCAGCTGACGCGCCGGGTGTCGCAGCATTACGACAACGAAATGAGCAAGGTCGGCCTCAAGACCACGCAGTACTCACTGCTGTCTCACGTGCTCAAAGCGGGGCCCAGCCGTCCCGGCGAATTGGCGCAAGCCATGACCATGGATGCATCGACCCTGACACGCAATCTGAAACCGCTTGTCGATGCGGGCTGGATCGCTGTCACCGCGGGTTCAGACGCACGCAGCCGCACCGTGACGATCACCGAAGCGGGGCGCGACAAACGTCATGAGGCACAGCGGCACTGGAAGGCCGCGCAGGAAAGTGTCAACCGGCTGCTGGGCGTGCCGCGCGTGCTGGCCCTGCATGCGCTGTTGGATGAATCTCTGGAT
>DHXL01000117.1 GCA_002415335.1 Oxalobacteraceae bacterium UBA5157 | reverse complement strand
AGCGACTTGGCGCGGATTGCCGCCATGTCAGTTAGCGCGAAAACATCGAGGCCACACTCGACCAGCGCCAATGAAACGATCGGCTGGGTGCCGCACAGCGCGCGGCGCACGCCGGCGGCCGGGGCGAAGTCCGGCCGCATTGCAAAAGGTGCCGCGTGACCCCACCAGCCAGCCAGCGGATGGCGAAACGCCGCTTGATGGCGTGCGGCGATCCACAGGAAGGCCGGTGCACCGGGGCCGCCGTTCAGGTATTTGTAGGTGCAGCCAACCGCAAAGTCGGCCTGATCGCGCCGCAGATCGACCGGCACCGCACCGGCCGAATGCGCCAGATCCCACAGCGTCAATGCGCCGTGCGCATGGGCATGCGCAGTCAGCGCCGCCATGTCGTGCTGGTGGCCGCTGCGGTAATTGACGTGCGTTAGCATCAGCACGGCAGTATCGGTCGTGACCGCCGCCGCGATATCTTCCGCGGCCTCGACCAGCCGTATCTGGTAGCCGCGATCGAGCCAGGCTGTCAGTCCTTGCGCCATGTAGATATCGGTCGGAAAATTGCTGCGCTCGGTGACGATTACGCGGCGTGCGGCAGTCTGCGGGTTGGCGGCCTGGATCTGCAACGCGGCGGCCAGTGCCTTGAACAAATTGATCGAGGTCGAATCGGTCACGACCACTTCCCCCGCTTCCGCGCCGATTAACGGCGCCAGCTTGTCGCCCAGGCGCGCGGGCAGGTCGAACCAGCCGGCCTTGTTCCAGCTGCGGATCAGGTCGCTGCCCCATTCCTGCGCGATCACCGCTTGTGCGCGCGCCAATGCTGCCTTGGGCCGCGCACCGAGCGAATTGCCGTCGAGGTAGATCACGTCCGGCGGCAGATCGAACTGCTCGCGTAGCGCGCGCAGCGGATCGACCGCGTCCAGTGCCATGCAATCGCTCCGGTTCATGCACCACTCCGCGCGTTCAATGCCCGCAGCACGGCCCGCACCGGACTGGCGTCCATGCCCCGCAACCTTAGCGGCAATGCGATCAATTCATAATCGCCGTTCGCCACCTCGTCCAGCACGATGCCCTCCAAAATCGCCATCTTGTGCGTGCGCACTGCGTGATGCGCGTCCATGGTCTTGGATTCTTGCGGATCGAGCGACGGCGTGTCGATGCCGATCAATTGCACGCCGTGTTGCGCCAACAACGCGATGGTTGCGGCCGAGACGGTATTGAAAGCCGCGTCCCAGTCAGTTTGCGGCGCTTTGCGGTAGGTCCGCAGCAGCACCCGCGGCGGCACTGCGGCCAACGCGTGCGCGATGTGCCGCGGCTCGACGATGCCGGCGTCGATGCATTCGATCACGCGGCACGGGCCGAGATACGCGTCCAGCGCCACCGAGTCGATTGCCGCTCCTTGCGGATCGTAATGCGAAGGCGCGTCACAATGCGCGCCGGTGTGCGTGGAAAGCGTGATACGGCTGACCTTGACTGGACAGCCGTCGCCGATCTGCCAGGTCGGCTCGGCGGAAAAGCGGGTGTCGCCGGGCCACACAGGCGTATCGGCCGAGAGCGGCGGACTGATGTCCCACAGGCGGGGAGAGGAGGGCGTCATGCTGGCTTCCGGGGCAAATAGTGCATGGATTTTATTCCAATTGGCCAAGCCGGATGATTCGCGAGCGGGATCGCAGTCGGACAGCACGGCCTCGATTACATTTGCTTGAACAAATGCACGAAACTGCGGCTGACCTCGAGCTTGTCGGGCTGGCCCTTGATCAGCACCAGATGGCGGCCGCGCAAGTCGCGCGCCACGCCTTCGATCGCATTGACGTTAACCAGCGTGGAGCGATGGATTTGCCAAAAGAGCGTCGGGTCGAGTTCTTCGGCAAGGTCGCGCACCGGCTTGCGAATCAGCGCCTCGTAGCGGCTGGTTTGCACGCGCGTATATTTTTCATCAGACTGGAAAAACAAGATATCTTCGACCGGAATCAGGCGCAATTCCGCGCCGATCGAGGCCTGGATCCACTGCAGATGGGTGGGCTTCAGCGCGGCGCCCATTTGCTTGGCCAGCTGCGCGACGATCTCGCTCATGTCGTTTGGCGGTGCGCTCACGCGCGCCTTGAGCCGCTCCACCGTAAGCCGCAGACGCTCCGGCTCGGCCGGCTTCAGCACATAATCGACTGCGCCGCGCTCGAATGCCTCCAGCGCGTATTGATCGTAGGCGGTGATGAACACCACGTGGCTTTGGTTGCCGATCGCCTGCGCCGCCTCCAGGCCGGTCTTGCCGGGCATGCGGATATCGAGGAAAGTGAAGTCGGGCCGATGTGATTGCACCAGCGCGATCGCTTCTTCGCCGTTCTTCGCTTCGCCGATGATATCGAGTTCTGGCCAGACCTGATTCAGGCGCAAGCGCAACTGGTCGCGCATCAATCGTTCATCGTCGGCGAGAATGGCGGTCGGCATAAGAAGTTCTGATTAGTTGGGGACAGAGTACGCAAGCTTAACTCTTTCCCGCAAATTATTTAATGCGCTAGTTGATAGGGGACTTCAATCGTCGCGGAAACACCGCTCGGCGTGTTGGGTGCGATGATCAACTGCGCCGCATTTCCGTGCAACAGCTTGAGCCGTTCGCGGATATTTTGCAAGCCCAAACCCGTGCCGTTGCTGGTGATCGCGCCGAACCCCAGCCCGTCGTCGGATACCGTCACGCGCAGCTTGTTGTGCGCCACTTCGGCCATCACGCGCAAGGTGCCGCCTTGCGGCTTGCTTTCCAATCCGTGCGTGATCGCATTCTCCACCAGCGATTGCAGCATCATCGGCGGGAACGCGGCGCTGCGCAAGCCGTCCGGGACGTTGAAATCCACGTTCAGGCGTTCTTCCATGCGCATCTTCAGCAGGTCCAGATAGGCGTGCACCATGTCGGCTTCGCGGCCGAGGTTAGTGATGGCGGCGTTCTCGCGCATTTGCGGCACGACCGCGCGCAGGTATTGGATCAGGCTGCGCTGCATCGCCGAGGCGCGCGGCGGATCGGTTTCGATCAGGTGCTCGACCGAAGCCAGAGTATTGAACAGGAAATGCGGTTCGACCTGCGCCTGCATCATCTGCATTCTGGCTTCACTGACCTGGCGTTGCAATGTTTCACGTTCGGCGGCGGCATTGGCCTTGGCTGCCTGCGCCTCGGCGCGCTTTTTTCCGCCCATCAACGCTTTCGTGCCGAATAAGCCGAGCACGAGCAAGACCACGAAATTCATGAACCATTCGGAAGACTTCTTGCGGTAGCTTTCGACTTTCCGTTTTGCTGCATCGTCCACGGCTTCATCGATGGCATCACTGACTTCCTGTCCGATCCCGGGAGGCAGTGGGATGTGAAGATCGGTCTTGTCGGATGCGATGACCGGCGGCACGGGCGGCAGGACTGAGGCGGGCTGCTCCGATTTGCCGGAATCGGCGTTCTTGACCGCGCCTGCTGCTCGTGCAGAATCCTTTTTCCTCTCCTTGATGTGAATCCCGGAGTCGTCGATCGCGAGGTCGGTTACATCGTCGGCTCCATCCTCCCTGCCGTCAGTGGCGCCCGGTTTCCTTGTTGTGATGTGTATCCCCGCTTGATCCACCTGAAAGCTGGTCTCGCCATCGGATAGAGACTTGGCGATCTTGTGCGCATGCGCCGCCGATTTTCCACTGTCGATCAGCACGAACTCGGAATTTGTTGAAAACAGGATTTCCTGAATAATTGCGCCCGCGATCATGACCAGTATCGAAAACAGGAAAAACTTCCACCACGACAGATGCGTAACCCAGGTCGCCGTCAGGTCGAACGCCTGTTTCAGCGATTCGAGCACGAGCGCGGAAGTGCGCTTGAGATTCAGTAAAAGATCTTGATTCATGAAATCGCTTTGCTCGTGTGGGGCGTGGATGCAGCACGCGGCAGGTGGCAGCCGTCGGCCGCCAAGTTTAACGCACGAACGGCGGCTCAACTCACGTGATGGGTGAACCCGGCGGCGTTGCGAGGAGATTTTTTCGAAACCATCTTGTTCTTCTTCGGACTGTTTTTTTCTTGCGCCATCCTCGCTTTCTCCGCTGCGTTCAAGCGTTTTCCAACAATGATTACTTGCTGGATGTTGCCTTCGGCGGAAGTTTCGTTCTTGCTGCGCGCGGAAGCGATCGGGTCCGCGGCGGCGACGCTGGCATAGAGGCAAGCGCCAAGAAGGGCCGCGGCTGTCAGATTACGTAGTACGTTCATGGTCGTTCCTTTCAATGAGTGGTGAGTGCCCTGTTGATGTAAGCATCGTAGGGAAGGCGGGGCCGACTTGCGAATGGATTGCGACAGCCTGCAAGTTCGCAGGGATGAGCGTTGAAAAAGCCGCCCCGGATTGCGTGCGAACGGGCTCGCGGTTGGCGCCATCGCCAGGATTTGTAGAAGATCTTCTATACCGGTTTCAGATATTTCTGAGCATAAAATCCCGCGATTTATGACAGTAATTCACGGTGAATCGTCCGATACTGAGCGCTCGGCACTGCAGCGGAAACGAAGAAGTTTCCGATAGGAACGGGCGCCTTTTTCGGCCAGTTAAGGCGAGGTTCGGACGCGATAGGCGCCGTCTTTCCCTCATTGCTGTTGCGAAGTTTCTTACTGGCACACGTCACATATGGAGAGAGCAGGACATGGCAAGAATTGCATTGGTTACCGGCGGAATGGGTGGATTAGGCGAGGCAATCTGTATCAAACTGGCGGCTTTGGGTTATCAAGTTGTGACCACCTATTCGCCCAGTAATACGAGCGCGAATGACTGGTTGGTATCGATGGAACGGCAGGGCTACAATTTCCGCGCGTATCCCTGCGACGTCGCGGACTATGATTCCGCGCAGGAATGCGTGGCTAGAATACGGCAGGAGATTGGCGCCATCGATGTGCTGATCAACAATGCCGGCATCACACGCGACATGTCGTTCAAGAAGATGCAAAAAGCTGACTGGGATGCGGTGATGCGCACCGACCTTGATTCGGTTTTCAACATGACCAAGCCGGTGTGCGACGATATGGTCGAGCGCGGATGGGGCCGGATCATCAATATCTCGTCGGTCAACGGTCAAAAAGGAGCGTTCGGACAAACGAATTATTCTGCCGCAAAGGCCGGCATGCATGGATTCACGAAAGCACTCGCGCTGGAAGTCGCGCGCAAGGCGGTGACAGTTAACACGGTTTCGCCCGGCTACATCGGCACCAAGATGGTGATGGCGATTCCCCGAGAAGTGCTTGACAGCAAAATCATTCCGCAAATTCCGATGGCGCGCCTGGGCCAGCCGGAAGAGGTCGCTGGCTTGATCGCTTATCTCGCATCCGACGAAGCTGCGTTTGTGACTGGCGCAAATATCGCGATCAACGGCGGACAACACATATACTAGCACGGGCGCGCCGATTTCGGACGCCAGTGCTGCCGGGTTTTTGTTCTCGAATTTTGTTGGTATTATTAGAACGGTCGAGGTGGCAAGCAACGCAGCGCGCGGCTTTTCACGCGGCCAGTGTGATGTTTAATTATTTTGAAAGACGCATAATGGCAACAGGTACCGTCAAGTGGTTCAACGACTCCAAGGGCTTCGGCTTCATCACTCCGGATGACGGAAGTGAAGATTTGTTTGCCCATTTTTCCGCCATTCAGATGGGCGGCTTCAAGACTCTCAAAGAGGGTCAAAAAGTCAAATTCGATGTCACGCAGGGCCCCAAGGGAAAGCAGGCTTCGAATATTCAAGAAGCCTCCTGAGCGGCGCAGGCCGCCGGATTCGTATTGATCCGTCCGTCAGCGAACGCATTCCGTGGGAGCGTCGTCGGGCGCAATCGCTATACGGGCGGCAGACCGATGCGCACCGGGTGCGGTTGGTGATGCTGCCATTCGCGCTGGAGGCAGCTATACACTTCGAGATCGATGTAATGGTCGTATAGCCATACCGCGTCGCGCAGCGTTCCTTCGTGCACGAATCCCAACCGCTGCGGCACTGCGCGGCTGCGGACGTTGTCGGTCGCGCATTTGATGACCACTTTATTGAGATGCAGTTCATCAAATGCATGTCCGATCACTGTGCGGCATGCCGAGTTGATAATGCCGCGTCCTTGATACGGCTCGGTAAGCCAATAGCCTAGCGTCGCAATGCGGTTGGACCAATCGATGCTGTGATGCCCGATCACGCCGATCAGACGCTGATCGGCCCAGATGCCGGCGTTGAAGCCTTTGCCTTCAGTAAACTGCGTGAGCGCGGTCTTGATGAAGGCGCGTGTGTCTTCGGGGGTCTTGCAATTGTCCAGCCACGGCAAGAAGCGCCGCAAGAAAGAGCGATTGCTATCGGACAAGGCGAATAATTCTTCCGCATGCTCGGGCTCCAGGATGTGGAGCAAGTGCTGGTTCGTTGCCTGTTGCGCAAGCATTGGTGACATGGTTCTATCCGTGGATCACAGAAGTGCATAGAGCATACGGAGCGCACATCCGCTTGTCTACGCGAAAGCAATCAATGGTTGCCGATTAGTGCAAACGATCCACATCCATCGATCATCCATGCGCGGCTTCCTTCTTCAGGCGCTGGACCAGCACCGGAATTTGGCAAATCGACAAAACCTTCGCCGTGACGCTCCCTAACAACAGTTGGCCCCAACCGCTGCGTCCGTGCGAGCCCATGAAAATCAGATCGCAATGATGCTGTTCCGCTGTGTGCGCAATTTCGCGCGCCGTTGCGTCGGAGAAGGTGACGAAACCGGAGAAATTCAAACCTGCCGCCTCTGCCGCTTCGCGAATCTTCGCCAGGTATGATTCGCCGGCCTTGCGCATTGATGCCTGGTATTCTTCCTCGCTGGGATAGGTGGGCGGGATCACTTCGACATAGACCGGATACTGATATTCGGGCGCGACGTAAAGGCCCATGATTTCGGCTTTGATTTGACTGGCAAACTCGACGCCGGCGCGTGCGACGGTACTCGAGAACGCCGAGCCGTCGGTGGGGATCAGGATCTTTCTATACATATCAGCCTCCAATTTTGACGTTAAACGAGCGGACCAACAGTCGATTTCGAGTCGTGCGACCCGGCGCGCGCACCGCAGTTACTTTAGCATCATTTTTGCAGAGCAAGACAGGTATTCAGCCTTGCCATCATGACCCGACGGCGATCTGCAGCAGGCCGTCGACCGAAATCGCGATTCGCGCGGCGGCGGCGTGCTTGCCTGCCGATAGATCTGTACCAGACTGATATCGTTGTTTCCCTGAACACGCATTTTGCGCTCGCGAAATGCGACTGTTTTGTTGCGGTCCACTGTCGCTTTCAGGAGGATAGCTATGGAACTTCCCATGCATTCGCACCGTTGGGCGCCGCACGTTCCGAACTGGCCCGTTGCAGCCGTCGCCGAATTTACCGCAGGTGCAGTCATGATGGTGTTGGAACTACTCTGGTCGGCTCTGGTGGTCGGCGCGAGTCCATGGACTATCTCCCACATGGTCGCGGCTATCGTCATGGGACCGGGCGTGCTGCAATCTGCCGATTTTTCTTTCAACCTCGTTGCGCTGGCGCTTGCCACACACTATGTTCTTGGTGTTGCCTTCGGCATAGTCCTGTCGGCTATCATCGCTTCGCTCCGTCTCGATTCGAGCGCGCGCATGGTGGTATTGATCGGTGCGGCGTTTGGTTTGGCACTTTACGTGCTGAATTTCTACGGGATGGTGCGCTTCTTTCCCTGGTTCGCGGGGATTCGCGGTTGGGCCACCGTGGCGCCCCATCTCGTTTTCGGCACGACGGCGGCGCTCATGTATTGGAAACTGTCGCCAAACGATTGATACCCAAAAAGGTCGTGCTGCGCTACGTGATCGTGATCGACTTGGCGGTTTGACGCATCACCTGTTGACTGTCTTCATCGCCTCGGATTCCATCGCAGCATTGCGCTCTTCGCTGGCTTCGATGGGGTCCATGGCCTCGTCGATCGAAGCCGCCGCGCGCTCGGCGGTGGCTTTCGTTTCATCAACGACGTCATCGAGTCCTTCTTCGTCTTCACTCGGTGGTTCCAGCATGTCGCTCAGCATGGCGTTCAACTCCGGCGTGTCCCACGGCTCTCCATGCTGCTTCTTGAGCTTGATGTAGTGTCTGATTTCCGCGTCTTGTTCCGGCGTCAAGGGAAGCCCGCGAAAGGTGTTCTCGGGGTCGATCTCGGTCATGATGTTCTTTCGCAGTTTTTCTCGATTTGAGTATAGTCCTATTGCGGTTTACGCGAGCGCCGGTGGCCCTTGTGTGCTTCGATAATCGCTTGGGCCGTTGCCCCGACCAAACCGCCGGCAACAGCCATTGTTCCCATGCGGGCCGCAGCGTGGCGCAACCAAAGAGAAACGCCATTAGTCCGTGGAGCAACCTGAAAAGCCACGTGAGAGCCATCATGCGCACATTCTCCGACAGAAGATTGCAGCGTGCGATATTTGCATCGCGGCGCCATCGCCATTCAAATCTTGCGAAAGACGCAGATTTCAAGCGATGTCCGGATTCGGAACGGAAATCGATAGAAGTTAGAGATGCGGATGGCAATATCGTTGCAGGTGACTTGAGAGACAGACCACGCACTCTCATGCCGTTGTATTATGAATCTGCGCCGGCCTCGTTCATGGCGGCAGCATCAGGTCGTGCACAAGTTACGATCAGCAACAGGCACTTGCCGGGTCCGGTTGCCTGCTTCGGCCCCGTCGTCATCATAGGAAAACAATATGGCACATTGCTCCGCATTATTTTCGCCGATTTCACTCGGGCCGGTGGTATTGCCGAACCGGATCATGGTCTCACCAATGTGCCAATACTCGGCGCGGGATGGCAACGCAACCGATTGGCATGTCGTCCACCTGGGTGCCTTGGCAATTTCCGGCGCCGGCTTGCTGTGCGTGGAAGCGACGGCCGTGCTTCCGGAAGGGCGCATCACGTATGGTTGTCTGGGACTGTACAGCGACGATAATGAGAAGGCGCTGCATCGCATGGTGCAGGCGATTCGAGCAGTCTCGCCGATCCCGCTCGCGATCCAGCTCGCGCACGCGGGGCGCAAGGCATCCAGCCGCGTGCCGTGGGAAGGCGGTACGTTGATCGATGCGGCGCAAGGCGGATGGCAGCCGCACGCGCCCTCGGCGATTGCGCTGAAGCCGGAAGAAGCCGCGCCGAAGGCAATGGATCGCGCCGATATCGATCATGTGATTGCCGCCTTCAGGCAAGCGGCAAAGCGCGTCAAGCGCCTCGGCTTCGAGGCGGTCGAATTGCATGCGGCGCACGGTTACTTGCTGCATGAATTCCTGTCGCCGCTAGCCAATCGGCGCAGCGATGAATATGGCGGTTCGCTTGACAATCGGATGCGCTTGCCGCTCCAGATATTCAAGGCGGTACACGAGGTAATGGGGCCGGATGCGGCAGTGGGCGTGCGCCTCTCGGCCACCGACTGGATCGAAGGCGGCTGGGACATAGAGCAAAGCGTGGTGCTGTGCAGACAGCTGGAATCGCTCGGGTGCGCGTTCCTCGACATCTCCTCGGGAGGACTGTCACCCCGGCAGAAGATCCCGCTCGCAGCCGGTTACCAGGTGCCTTTCGCCGAGCGGATCAAACGGGAAGTCGGCATTCCGGTCATATCGGTCGGACTGATTACGGACCCGAAGCAGGCCGAGGAGATCGTCGCAAGCGGTCAGGCCGACATGGTCGCGCTCGCGCGTGCCATTCTCAATGATCCGCGCTGGCCGTGGCGCGCCGCGGCAGAGCTGGGCGGAACGGTCACCGCGCCGCACCAGTATTGGCGTTGCCTGCCGCAAGGCCACCCGCCCATCTTCGGTGACGTCAAGATCGGCCAGCGTTAGCATCGTATCTGCTGCGTGTAGACTTCGCGGCGCGCAGGACGAGTGGTTGTCATCGGAAGGATTACCATGCGGCTAGCCCAGCTACTCTATCTGATGTTACCCGTCTATCTGGCCAACATGGCGCCGCCGTTCGTCAAGTTCTGGCACGGATGGAACCCGCCCATCAGCGACCGGCTGTTAGGCAGCCACAAGACGGTACTTGGCTTCGCCGCCGGTATCGCCGTCGCGGTGGCTGTCGCATTCATCCAGTCCCGGCTGCGCTGGGAGGCCAGCCTGGTGTCGCCGGACGACTGGCTGACGGCCGGCATCGCGGCCGGGTTCGGAGCAATGGCCGGCGATAGCCTCAAGAGTTTGTTCAAACGCCGCCTGCGGATCGCTCCGGGACAGCGCTGGATTCCGTTCGACCAGCTTGACTTCATATTGGGCGGACTGGCCGCACTGAGTTTTCTTGTGCGGCTCGGCTGGGTTGACATCGCCCTAATCTGTGCCGTCAGTTTCGTGGGCGACATTCTGGTGAATCAGTTCTCGTTTTACATCGGGATGAAGGAAACCAGATGGTAAGCGGAAGAAGGGAGCGGCCAAACCTTGCAACGAATCGTTGGGATTCCCCTCCGCTGACCGATATTACGAGAGATTTTCATGTCGTGGCCGGCGCACTTCGGCAATCGCCGCGCAGGAATTCGCCTTGCCGCGCAAATACCTCCAGCCCCGGATACTCCGAGACCGCGACCGGGCCGCGTCAAATCTGAAACGATGGCTGTGACGCAATTAAAGATGTATTTTGAATACATCTTATGCTAGAGTGGCCATTGACAGGCAGCGCATTGCATCGCAGAAACAACTAATTCGGGATTACAGATGAAACGTCTAGAAGGCAAGATTGCAGTGGTAACCGGAGCGGGTAGCGGCATCGGACGCTCGATCGTTGAACACTTTGTCGCAGAAGGTGCACAGGTGATCGCCTTTGCGCGCAATGGCTACAGCGTGCAAGCACTGGAATCCGCCAACCCCGGCAAGGTGATCGCCGTGAGCGGCGACGTCACGCATCAGGACGACCTGGAACGCCTGGTCAAGACCGCCGTCGATCGTTTTGGCGCAATCGATATCCTGGTACCGAATGCGGGTATCGCCCGCGTTGTTTCCTTTGCGGACAGTACGGCGGAGGCATTTTCGGAACAATTTTCGGTTAACCTGTTCGGGGCGGCCGAGACGGCGCGGCTATTTGTGCCGCACATCCGCAAGGGCGGTTCGATACAGTTCATCACGACTTTCCTGACTCAGGTCGGATTCCCGGGCCTGGCGATCTATAGCGCCAGCAAGGCAGCACTAAAATCCCTATCGCAGACACTGGCGGCGGAACTCGCACCAAAGGGCGTGCGCGTCAATTCCATCGCACCGGGGCCGATTGCCACGCCCTTGTGGGCGTCGGTCGGACTTCCGCCGGATGCACTCGATGCCGTGGCAGAAAAAATCAGTACGCGGCTGATGCCGGGCGCGTTCGGCCAGCCCGAAGACATCGCCGAGACAGCCGTTTTCCTCGCTTCGGACGCGGCGAAAAATATTTATGGACAGGAAATTGTGGTCGATGGCGGCTACACCATCGGATAGAAAACTGAACGCGGTTCAATGGGGAGGACGGGGCAAGGCGCGCAATGGTGTCGTATCCTGTGCCCGCCGTCAGCTCATTCAGCACGAACGCTGCCAACCTGCAGCCGGTACCTTGAAATGACAAAAAAGATCGCCCTGCATCCAAAACACCCCGAGCGCATCTGCTGGGGCTGCGACAAGTACTGTCCCGCCGATTCGCTGCGCTGTGGGAACGGCTCCGAACGCACGCCGCACCCGGTTGAGCTGTTTGGAGACGACTGGCAGGAGTGGGGCCTCGACGCCGTGGAGAAACCGGCGGACGCCGCGGAACGCTGACGCTTCCGCCGGCCCCTGTTGCACTAGTTGCGTGTCGGCGTAATCCCACAACATAATCGGAGAGGTACCGCTTCCGGATCGTGCGCGACTCGACGATCATTAATATCTGCAAAAGCAACCCGACTAATCCCGGAGAGATCCATGGTGCATCCATCAGACAGTTCAAATGCGATGCGGATAAAAGCGGTGATCGATCGATGCGACAAGCGGACCGAATACGATGGCCACGCTCGCATACAGCGCCGCGCAAGACGCCCGGCGTACGCGGCGTTCGGGCAAATTCGCCCGGACTTCGGATCGCGCAAGGCCGAAGCCGAACGCGGATACGGGAGCGAGCGCAATGATTGACCTTCCGCGCACGAGCGCCGCAATCGAAAGCCTGGTAACCGCCCTAGCTACGAATAACCGCGAACATCGCGCGATCTATCTCGAAGCGTTACAGACGGTCGTCCGTTTGGCTCGGG
>DHXL01000222.1 GCA_002415335.1 Oxalobacteraceae bacterium UBA5157 | reverse complement strand
AAATTTGCGATCGTCATGGGCGTCACCGACCCCAATGCCGCGACCTATCGGCGCCAGAGCATGGTGATCGTGCCGTTCGATACGCCGGGTCTCACCATCGTGCGCGATATCCCGGTGATGAACCACCATTTTCCGGGTGGCCACTGCGAAATGCTGTTGCGCGACGTACGGGTGCCGTGCGCCAATCTGATTCATGAAGAAGGTGCCGGCTTCGCCATCGCGCAAGCCAGGCTGGGTCCAGGCCGAATCCACCACTGCATGCGGTCGATCGGCCAGGCCGAGCTGGCGCTGGAACTGATGTGCGAGCGCGCGGCGGAGCGCCGCACTTTCGGTCAGTACCTGCATCAGCATGGCACGGTCGCCGAGTGGATTGCACTGTCGCGCATGGAAATAGAACAGGCACGGCTGCTGGTGTTAAAGACGGCGTGGATGATCGACCAGCACGGCGCAAAAGGCGCCGCACGCGAGATCGCGATGATCAAGGCGATCGTGCCGCGCATGCAAACCACGATTTGCGATCGCGCGATGCAGGTGTTCGGGGCGATGGGACTGAGTCCCGACACGCCGCTGGCCGAACTGTGGACCTGGGGCCGCGTCCTGCGCATCGCCGACGGCCCGGACGAGGTGCATGTGCGCTCCGTTGCCAAGCTCGAGATGGCGGCGGCCAGCGAGCGCCGGGGTTCGACGCTGCCATATATGTCGGATATGCTGGAGTCGGCCGCATGAATCGGTTTGTTCGTCTCTGTCTTTTTCTCGTCGATCAGGCCCCGAGCGCCTGATCGACGATGGTCTGCGCCTCGTTCAGGATGCTGCGCAAATGGTCTTCGCCGCGAAAACTCTCGGCATAGATTTTGTAGATATCTTCGGTGCCGGACGGACGCGCGGCAAACCAGCCGTGTTCAGCCACCACTTTCAGGCCGCCTATCGCCGCATCATTGCCCGGCGCACGGGTGAGAACGGCCTGGATCGGTTCGCCGGCCAGCATCGTGGATTTCACCTGCTCTGGCGAAAGCTTCGATAACTTTGCCTTCTGCTCCGGACTCGCGGCGGCCTGGATGCGATCGGCTGCGGGCGCGCCGAATTCCTGCGTCAGAGCGCGATAATTTTCAGCCGGATCGCGTCCGGTGCGCGCGGTGATCTCGGCCGCCAGCAGGGCCGGCACCAGGCCGTCCTTGTCGGTGGTCCAGACGGTGCCATCGCGGCGCAGGAAACTTGCGCCGGCACTTTCCTCGCCGCCGAACCCGAGCGAACCATCCAGCAGACCTGCGGCGAACCATTTGAAACCAACCGGCACTTCGACCAGCTTGCGGCCCAACCTGGCGGCGACGCGATCGATCATCTGGCTGCTGACCACGGTCTTGCCGATCGCAGCGTCCTTGCGCCATGCAGGCCGATGCTGGAACAGATAGTCGATCGCCACCGCCAGATAATCATTCGGCGGCAGCAAACCGGCGCCGCGCGTCACGATCCCGTGCCGGTCGTGATCGGTATCGCACGCGAACGCGATGTCGAAGCGATCCTTCAAATCGATCAGGCTTTGCATTGCATAGGGAGAGGACGGGTCCATCCGAATCTGTCCATCCCAATCGACCGTCATGAAACGAAACGTGGCATCGACCGCTTGATTGACCACGGTCAGGTCCAGCTTGTAGCGGTCGGAAATCGCAGACCAGTAGTGAACCCCGGCGCCACCGAGCGGATCGACACCCATGCGAATCTGCGCGCCGCTGATCGCGTCCATGTCGATCACATTGCCGAGGTCCTCGACGTAAGCGTTCAGAAAATCGTGTTGGTGCGTGGTCGATGCGCGGAGTGCCTTCTCGAACGAAATCCGCTGCACATCCTGCAGACCGGCCTGAAGCAAGGCATTGGCCCGCTGTTCGATCCAGCCCGTGATGCCGGTGTCGGCTGGCCCGCCGTTTGGCGGGTTGTACTTGAAGCCGCCACTGTCGGGCGGGTTGTGCGACGGCGTGATGACGATGCCGTCCGCCAGGCCGCTCTTGCGTCCGCGGTTGTAGACGAGAATCGCATGCGATACGGCCGGGGTCGGCGTGTATTCGCCGCGGGCCGCCATCATCACCTCAACGCCATTCGCCGCGAGCACTTCCAGCGCGCTGGCAAAGGCCGGCTCGGACAGCGCGTGGGTATCGATGCCGATGAAGAGCGGGCCGTCGATGCCTTGCTGCTTGCGATACAGGCAAATCGCCTGGCTGATCGCCAGCACATGCGCTTCGTTGAAGGACTTCTCGAATGCCGAACCGCGATGGCCGGAAGTGCCGAATGCCACGCGCTGCAACGGGATCGCGGGATCCGGCGCTTCGTTGTAATAGGCGGTCACGAGCCTGGCGACGTTGACCAGCAGCTCTGCCGGTGCCGGCTTTCCGGCCAGCGGGCTAATCTTCATGGTCGTATTGCTTGATTCGCTCATTCTGTAGTTCCTTTGTCAGGTGCCGGTCTTCGAGCGTAACACGGTGTGTTTATTCTGCTTCCCTCGGGTATAGGCCATGGACGCGGCCGTACAGTCGCGCCAGACCAAGCAGGCTGTCGATGGCGGGTGTCGGCACGCCAACGCGCTGTCCGATCTCGTGCACGACGGTAACCAGCGCGTCGATCTCCAGTGCCTTGCCCGCTTCCGCATCTTGCAGCATGGAAGTCTTGAACACGCCGAGCTTGCGCGTGATGGCCATGCGGTCGGCGCCGCTCTGCGTAATCGCGCAGCCGATCCTGGCGCCGATTGCGGCCGCCTCCTGCATGGCGGTCAGGCAGAACGTGTGGAGCAGCGGGTCGTCCAGGATCTGGTCGCAGGTGGCGCCGGTGATCGCCGACACTGGGTTCATGGTCATGTTGCCCCATAGTTTGTACCAGATGTCGGTGCGGATATCCGAGCTTGCTTCGGTATCGAATCCGGCCTCGTCCAACAGCTTCACCAGCGATGCCAGCCGCGACGATGGACCGCCGCTCGGCTCGCCGAGAATCAGCCGATTGCCGAAGCCGACGCGCACCAGCCCCGGCTCGGGACACGAACTCGACAGATGCACCACGCAGCCAATCACCTGCCGGGTCGGAATCGCGCGCGACAATGCGCCGGTGGCGTCGAGCGACTGCAGGCGCGTGCCGGAATGCGGAACCTCGCGGCTGTCAAAGAACCACCACGGCACGCCGTTCATCGCCGTAATCACAATCGTGTCGGGGCCGAGCAGCGGCGCGATCCTGGCCGTCACGTCCGGCAGGGCCGGCGCCTTGACCGCGATGATGACGACATCCTGCGCACCAAGCTGCTGCGGATCTTGCGCGGCCAGGATCGGCACGCTCGTGATCTGGTCCTGGACTTGCAAACGCAAGCCATGCGTATTCAGCGCCGCCAATGTGGCGCCGCGCGCGACCGCGCTCACGCTGCAACCGGCCACCGCCAGTCGTGCCCCGATTAATCCGCCGATGGCGCCGAAACCGTATACTGCAACTTTCATTGTTGTCCTTAATTAAGCACTGCCAGTCGCCAATTATGCGGCAACTGGCAATCGGCCGCCCAAGCCAGTCTGCCCGCCGCGGCCACTCGGCGGTAACCGGGTTGACAGCGATGTCAAGCGACGGCGAAATTTAAGAGAAAAAGTGTTCTGCCATGACACAAAACTTGATCTCGATCAAGTCACGCCCTATGCATGCTCACGTAGTATTGAGCCGCATCAATCGGGATAAATTTCCCCTTTTTCGACCACAACCAGTAACGGAAAGCCTTAACATGAAATCAGAAGTTTTGAATGTCACCGGTATGTCGGGCAGTGCTTGCGCAAGCATCGTGACCAAGGCCCTCAAGGCAGTGCCCGGCGTCGAACAGGTGAGTGTTTCGCTGAACGCGAATCAAGCGACCGTACGATTCGACGAGGGCCGAGTGTCCGCCCGGAATCTGGAAGATGCGCTCTCGCAGTCCGGTTTCGGCGTGGCGTCCACCAAGGCTCCTAACAGCGGGTGCTGCGGCGGCTGCGGCGGCTAATGAACTCCGACGCGATGCGATAAGCCTGGCGCGTTGATAACGCGTTGACAAAGTTCATGGAGAAGTTGATGCATAAGTTAGAAAGCGCTGTCATTGCGTTGGCGGTGCCGCAGGATATTTGTACCGAAGTGCTGATCGAAAAATATGCGAAGGGCGACGAAACCAGTGTCGATGAAGTCCTGGCGCGCGTCGCCACGGCGCTGGCGGAAATAGAAGCTCCCAAGACCCGCAAGAAGCACGCGGAGCAATTCCTGTGGGCGATGCAGCACGGATTCATTCCGGCCGGGCGCGTCTGCAGTGCGGCGGGCACCAGCCTGCAGAGCACGCTGATCAATTGCTTCGTGCAGCCGGTCGGCGACTCGATCACCGAAACCGTCAACGGCAAGCCGGGCATCTATACCGCCCTGGCGCAAGCCGCCGAAACCATGCGGCGCGGCGGCGGAGTAGGCTACAACTTTTCCGCGATTCGCCCGAAAGGCGCAATGGTGAAGGGCACCGGCAGCAGCGCATCGGGTCCGATCTCGTATATGAAAGTGTTCGACCGTTCCTGCGAAACCGTGGAATCGGCCGGCTCGCGGCGCGGTGCGCAGATGGCGGTCGTCAACGTCGATCATCCCGATATCCTCGACTTCATTACGGTCAAGCAGGAGCGCGGGCAGCTCAATAACTTCAACGTTTCGGTCGGTGTCTCGGACGCCTTCATGCAAGCCGTGGATGCGGACCTCGAATTCGAACTGGCGCACATCGCCGAACCGAATGCAGAAATCAAGCGCGCCGGCGCTTACCTGCGCCAGGATGGCAAATGGGTGTATCGCAGGGCACAGGCGCGCGAGGTCTGGGACCTGATCATGAAAAGCACGTATGCGGCTGCCGAGCCGGGCGTCTTGTACATGGACCGCATCAACATCGAAAACAATCTCGGCTATTGCGAAGTCATCGAGGCGACCAATCCGTGCGGTGAACAACCGTTGCCCGATTATGGCTGCTGCTGCCTCGGCAGCCTGAACCTGACCGCCTATGTCACGGCGCCGTTTTCTGCCGAAACGTCCTTCGACTTCGCGCAGTTGGCGCAGGTCACCAGGATTGCGGTACGCATGCTCGACAACGTCTTGATCGCGACCAAATGGCCGCTCGAAGAGCAGGCCCGCGAAGCGTCTGCCAAGCGCCGCCTCGGTCTCGGATTTACCGGCCTCGGCGATGCGCTGATCATGCTCGGCATTCGTTACGACTCCGAAGCAGGGCGCGCGCTCGCTGCGGACATCGCACGCGTCATGCGCGACGCCGCCTATGCCGGTTCGGTCGACCTGGCCAAGGAGCGCGGCGCATTTCCGATGCTCGACGTCGATAAATATCTGCAAGGCGGATTTGCATCGCGTCTGCCGGATGCGTTGAAGGACGAGATCCGCGTGCACGGAATCCGCAACTCGCATCTGACCTCGATCGCACCGACCGGCACGATTTCGCTGGCGTTCGCCGACAACGCATCGAACGGCATCGAACCGCCTTTCTCATGGTTCTACAACCGGATGAAGCGCATGCCGGACGGCAGCAAGAAGGACTACACGGTCGAGGATCACGCCTACCGCGTCTACCGCGCATTGGGTCATGACGTGAACCACTTGCCCGCGGCATTCGTCTCGGCACTGGAAATCTCCGCCACTGACCATATGCTGATGGTCGCTGCGGTGGCGCCGTATGTCGATGCGGCGATTTCGAAGACCGTCAATGTGCCGGAAGATTATCCCTACAGCGAATTCAAGAACCTGTACATGGAAGCCTGGCGCAAGGGCCTCAAGGGCATCACGACTTATCGACCGAACAGCGTACTGGGCGCGGTGCTGTCGGTACCGGCTGCGCCGCCGGCCGTTGTCGCCAATCCGCTACCGATCGTCTTGTCGGAACAGGACAAGCG
>DHXL01000087.1:15701-15859 GCA_002415335.1 Oxalobacteraceae bacterium UBA5157 | reverse complement strand
GCGATGTCGGTCGGCGCCGGCTTGATTGCCGGATTGGCCAGCAGCGGTTTGATGATCGCGTAATCGGCGCCGTTGTCGCGCCTGGGCGGCGCGCCGGTGCCGAAATAATTATCGCGATAGCTCCAGTCGAGCCGGTTGAACCAGTCGCCGGAATCGTA
>DHXL01000087.1:15292-15419 GCA_002415335.1 Oxalobacteraceae bacterium UBA5157 | reverse complement strand
CTATTGCGGTCCATCGACTTCGAGCGCAGCGTGTCGATGCCGGCATGGAAATAGGCGACGCCCTGGCTGAATGCAATGATCGCGGCGCCCAGCATCTGCACCCGGGCGCGGTCTTCACCGCTGGTCG
>DHXL01000087.1:0-15119 GCA_002415335.1 Oxalobacteraceae bacterium UBA5157 | reverse complement strand
CGCGAGGGTTGCTTTTTTCATGGTACCGGTTTCAGGTTGAGCGAATGCGACGGCAGCTTGATCGCGTTAATGTCGAACAGCGTTTGGTTGTCGTGGTTCTCGACGTAGTTGACCACTTCGCCCGGTTGGCTGGCGTAGCCGGCCGGCTGGCCGCTGTAGTCGATGTCCTGCAGCGCGGTGGCGGCATCGCGGTAATCGGTCAGCACGTAATCGCGGATCGATCCGGCCAGGCCGACGCGCAGCATGTCGGCTGCACGCATCAAGTCGGCAACCGGCCGGTCGCGCGGAGCCTGCGGATTCGGGTCATACACGAGGCCGTTGATGTAACCCTGGTTCCGTACCATGCCGACGCCCGACTCCGCCGCCGGCCCGCCGCGCACATAATCGCGGGCGCGGTCGCTGAAGGTGCCGATGCCCGAGCCGTTGAGCGACAGCTGCGACGCTTGCACGAAGCGCGCGCCATTTGCCACTTCGCCGAAATTCCAGCCTTCGCCGATCAGGTTGACGTGCCGCGCGGACGCGGCATCGACGGCGATCTGCAAGGCTTCCATCAGCGCGCGCGGCTGGTGTGCCATCAGGTCGAAGCGAAACGAATCGATCTTGTAGTCGCGCGCCCAGAGCGACACCGAATCGATGATCAGCTTGCCCATCATCAGGTTCTCGCTGGCGGTGTTGTCGCAGCATGTGGATTGCTCGACTGCGCCGGCTGCGTCGAGGCGCTGGTAGTAACCGGGCACGATGCGGTCGAGCACGGATTTCCTCTTTTGGCCTGCCGCCGCGGTGTGGTTATAGACGACGTCCATGCCGACCCGCAAGCCGATGCGATGCAAGGCCAGCACCATCTGGCGCAATTCGATGATGCGGCGCGCGCCATCCGCCGCATCGGTCGCATAGCTGCCTTCCGGCGCGCTGAAGTGGTAGGGATCGTAGCCCCAGTTGAAGCAGTCGTTGGCGGCGCCCGCGGTCGCGATTGCCTGCTGCTTTTCGCTGGCGGCACCGCCGTCGATGGCCGGCGTCACGCAACCCGCTTCGGGCACGCTGGCGATGTCGAACACCGGCAGCAAATGGACATCGGTTAATCCGGCATCGGACAGCGCTTTCAGATGCAGCATGCCGTTCGAGCGACTTTCGGTAAATGCGGCGTACTTGCCGCGATGAGCGGTGCTGACAGTGGGGTCGTTGATCGAGAAATCGCGCACGTGCAGTTCGTACACCACCATGTCGGTTTGGGCCGCGACTTTACGCGGCGCCGGCGTACGATTCCACCCCGCCGGCATGAGGTCGGACGCGTTCAGATCGGCGATATAGCTGCGCCGCGAATCGGTGGTCAGGCTGATCGAGTAGGGATCGGTCACGAGATTGCGCACGATGCCGACGCCGCGCACGAATACATCGACCACGTACTTGTAATACTGGCCCGACAAGTCGGCCGTCCTGCGAGCGGACCAGACGCCGGTCGCCGCATCGAAGCCCATTGTCTCGATTCCGGTCGCGCGCCCGGCGCCGCTCGCGTAAACGCACAGCATGACTTGCTGCGCAGTCGGCGCCCACAGTCTGAAGCGCGTGCCGGCGGCGCGCGACACGCTCACGCCGAGATCGCGGACCTCCCCGGCTGCCGCGTACAGGTCATCGAGCGCACCGGCCGCCTGCAATGCCGTGGCATCTTGCACGACGCCGGCGGCATCTTCCCGCACCAGCACCAGTTGCTGCCGGTGCAGGCGCGGCAGCCAGGCCAGATCCGCCTCCTTGAGCGCCAGCAGCACGCCGCCGGCGACATACTTGAAGCGCGTAGCGAGCGGTGCCGCCAGCGCGCCCCGGTAGATGTCGAATGCGAGTACGCCGTCGGCGCCGCTGACCCTGGAACCCTGGTGCGCCACGATCTGGCCCAGCGCCGAATAGTAAAGTCTGAAGCGGCCGGAGGCGTCCGCACCCGGCCATTTGGCAAACCGGCGGTTCAGCCAGTAGGCGCGCGCGTCAAGCGTGCCGGGCGCCGCCTGTAGCAGCGTCTGGTAGCCATCATCATCGCACGCCTGCGCCGTGGCGACCGGCGTGGCGGCGGCGCAGACACGCGCCACGGTCAGCAGGACTAGCACGGAAACCGCCGCCAGTCCGCGTCGCCATCGACCCGCGCGGCGACTGGCCGTCGTGGGTCGGAAGCTTGGCGGACGTCTCATGTTTGCCATCGTTATTGAGTAGCATGGCTACATTTTTTATCGGAAAGTGTTGTGAACGCGATAGAGATATCTGCATTCCCGATTTGAATCATATAAATTTATACGTAGTTTGGCTACAGATATTTAGCTTCAAACGGGAATATGGTCTAGACCGATGAGCCCGATGCGACGTGCGTGCTCGCTCTTGGCACTACTCGATCGAGTCGCGCGTCGACCCTGAGACCGGCAGGTTCGGCTGCGATCTGTGCATCCCGGTCCGGCCGCTCTGGTTATCTACAATTTAGCGTGCAATAGGGAGATATCCGGCCTGTTGTCCGACGAATCCTTGAAATGCCGTCAGCAGACGCAGATATCGCTCGTCGTTCCGCTCCAATCGCATCAATGCCAGGCAAGTCGCCTCCAGCGTGGAAATCTGATGCGGCTTGTGGGCCTTGCGAATCAGGTATCGCGACGGCGGAATATCGCGCAAGGCCAGGCGCGGCAGTTGTTGCAGCAATGGATTGAGATGCAGCATTTTGCGGCTCTTGCGCCAGGTGGCATCCAATACGACCAGCCGCAGCTGTGTCGGCAGGAGGCGCGACAGTTGCTCGCAAAGCCCCGGTGCCGATAGCGCCGAAGACGGACCTTCCGCCGACTCCGGATAAAGTAAAACAGGGTGCCGGACCGTGTCGCGGGTCTGCGCGCCGCCGGCTTGTGGCTGACAATACGGCGCATGCAAGAGGGCCTGCAACTCGTCTTCAGGAAAAGTCTCGCCGGCCACCAACCGGCTGCGCGGCAAGCTCAGGTGCAGCAGGCGCGCACTTCCCTTCGCATGATCGACTTCCAGCGGGTGCTGCAAGATCAGCACCTCAACGACATGCGCAACCGGCGCGATCCACAGGCAAATGCAAGTCCGTTGCGGACGCCCGCAGGTCGGACAGTGGAGGCGCCTGGTGGCGGGTGACGCGGTCATTGATCGTTCGGCGAGGCGTGAGTGCGCAGGATTAACTGGGTCCGGTCGGCTGACTCGCGCACGATGTCGTCTTGATGACGGTCACGCGGCTGATGAAAAATTCGCCATCAATAACCGTTCGGTGCGGCATGCCGACCACGTTAAACCCGGGGCCGCCGTCATCGGTCCAACCCTGCGCGAGCGTGTCGAACGCTTCGGCCGTCAGGTGCAGCATTTGCGCCGTGATCACGAAGCGCGCGCCGTCCTTCTGCTTCTTCACAAAATCGTCTATCGTGGCCATGCCTCACCTTGCGTGAACTGGAATTGCGGCCATGATAACGCGCTTTCTGCGCCAGAAAATCGGCTGCCGTTCGGGCTCAGGTTTGGCCCTCACCGTTGTGACGGAACTGTGATCCAGATCAACACGGGATCTTCGTATTGCGGACAAGCTGTCTTACTGAATCCGTCGTTCTCGAGGAGAATACGATGTCGCACCTTACTCCCGCACAACTGCAAGCCCTCACGCAAATGCTGGATCAGCGTGCGACCGCCGCCCAGGCGGAAATCCGTGCCCAGGCCGGGCAGCGCGCCGACGAGCCGTACGCCGACTTGTCGGGCGGCGTGAACGATCCGGGCGACGATGCAACGGCCGATCAGATCGTCGACCTCGACAACGCGATGATCGGCATGGAACTGTCCGAACTGCGCGACATTGCGGCGGCACGCGAGCGCATGAAGAACGGGCGTTACGGGGTCTGCATCGACTGCCAGCAGGAAATCGATTTCGAGCGCTTGGGCGCCTATCCGACCGCCAAGCGGTGCGCGCGCTGCCAAGGCTTGCACGAACGCACCTTTGCCAGCGCGCCGCATCCCACGCTCTAGTGCAGTGTTGCATACTTGACGGCACATAAAATCGCGCCTTTGGCCCCGTGGCGTCGTTGCATATCCTCGCGATACCTCGGTATCGCTGCGGTGTGCGCCTAGCCACAGGGCCAAACGCATCGATTTTCTTAAGTTCCGCCAAGCATGCAACACTGCACTAGCAAACAGCCACCGGAGAAGCCCTCGTTGATATCGGATTTCCACCAGAAAGGACATCGGCATGATCCCCATACCAGGCCTCCATCTTACGGCAGACGCAAGCGGTCGCACGGTGTTTGGCGTCAGCGCCAGAGGACATACGCTTACCAAGCCGACGCTCGACGAAAGCCGCTCGCGTCCGGTGCAGCCGGCCTATTACGGCCTGACCCAGGCCCAGGTCGACTATTTCACCGTGCTGAACGAGACACTTGACGACGCCATCCAGGCGGCACTCGATGCCGGTTGCCAGACGATTCAGGGGGCACTTGGCATCGAAACGGGAGATGTCGCAGAAAATAATTTCTCGGCGATCGAGCAACGCGAGCCGTTGCGCGCCGCTTTCGCAAGGTACATTATTCTCGAAATAGACATGGATGCCACGGCAGGCTAAGTGCTACCGGCAGATCAGCGACGGCCGCCTCATTCGCAGTCCGTGGCGCCACCATGCTATGCTCACCAACCCGAAATATAAAATGCACGAGTGCTGTTCATGACCATACCTAATGTTGCCCCCAGCCCAGCGCAATCTGGCCGTGCCCTGCTGAAGGAACTCAAAGAAAAGTTCGCGACGTTTCGTGACTGCAAGCCGCTGGCGATCGGCATCGACAAGCAACTCATCGTGCTGCTTCCGGAGCTTGAGCGCAAGGTGCTGCGCGTTGCACTGGGGATTCACACAAATTCGCTGCCATACCTGAAGGGCATCGAGAAGGCGACAACCCGGTTCGACCTCGAGGGCAACGCCGCGGACGAAGTCACGGAAGTTCATCGCGCCCATGCCGCCGAAATCCTGCGCGAGCGCTTCAAGAAGAACGCAGCGTTGCGTAAAGTGCAACGCGACGCGGAAAATGCACAACGCAAGGCTGCCGATGCGCAACGCAAGGAAGAAGAAGCCGCGCAACAACGCGCCGAGAAGTTGAACCAGCTAACCGCAAAATTCTCGCGCCGCGGCTGACACCGGTACCGCCACGCGATAGCCAGCGGCTGCAAAATGAATCCAAGGAGGCAGGTGCTCAAGGTCTTGTGCGCCGCATCGGTCGGATTCTCGTCGGCGCAGTGGGCGACGGCCGAGCCGGAGATTGCCGGCTTTGCCTTCGTGCAGCCGGACAGTACACTGAAGATCTCGGGCTCCCTGATTCATCTCTATGGGATTTACATTCCGCCGACCGGGCAGGCATGCTACACATTCGTCAGGCCGGTGGCCTGCGGATCGAGGGCATCATTGGCGCTCGATTTCAAGATCTCCGGCGATTTCGTGCACTGCCTGCCGCGTGCGACGAATCCTGACGGCAGCGTCACGGCGAGTTGCAGATCCGGAAACGACGATCTCAGTGAATGGATGCTGCAACGCGGATGGGCCGTGGCGCTGCCCGATGCACCGTTCGAATACGCAGCGATGGAAAGAATCGCGCAAGCGAAGCGCATTGGCGTCTGGGGCTTGCCGGTCGACGTCCCCGCGCCATGAATAATCGGCCGGACGCGCCCAATTAGCCGATCCGCCCTCTCAATCCTCTCACACAGCACAGTTCCAAATCATCGACATGCCGATCATCAGTCAATCCATCGAACCGGACCCGCGCGACCGCCCCGTCCGCGGCAACGCGATTGCCGGCGCAGCGCCGACCGAATATTCGCCGGTGACGATTTCGGAACACCGGGGCGTGCGTTTTCTGCATCTCGGCACCGAGTGGATACAGGGCGCGATGCGGATCGCCAAGCCGGACGCGATCGAACTGGAATACGTGCAGATGATGATGTTGTGGTTGCTGTTCGAACAGGAACCGCACCATATTGTCCAGCTCGGACTCGGCAGTGCGGCGCTGACCAAGTTCTGCTATCGCCGGTTTCCTGCGGCGCGCGTCACTGCGATCGAGCTCAATCCCGCCGTCATCGCGATCTGCGAAACCATGTTCGAACTGCCGCCGAACGACGCCCGGCTCAATGTCCGCAACATGGATGCGATGGAATTCGTGCTCGATCCCGCGAGCCGCGGCAGCATCGATATTCTGCAAGTTGACTTGTACGACGCCGATGCGCGCGGGCCGGTATTCGACACGCCGGCGTTCTATCAGGCCTGCGCCGACTGCCTGACGCCGGACGGCATGATGACGACCAACGTGTTCGGCGACTATCCGAACTACGCCAGGAATCTGCAGGCGATGGAGCAAGTGTTCGAGGCGGTGGTGTGGCTGCCGGAAGTCCACGACGCCAACGTCATCGTGATCGCATTCAAACGCGCGCCGCAGGTCGATTTCAGCGTGCTCTACGAGCGTGCGGCACTGATCCGGCGCCAGATGAACCTGCCGGCCAAGTCGTGGGTCACCGGGCTGAAGGCGTGGATGGCGGACCAGCAGCGGCAAGCGTGAGCCTAAGCGCCTCGTCCGCGCTTGGCGCATGCAGGCTGATTCGATAGCGGTCACACCGCGACCGAGTAATGCCGTTTTCCCTGATTCTTGGATGTGTACATCATTTCGTCGGCGCGGCGCAGCAGCGTCTCGCCATCGAGGCCGGAATTTGGATAGATGGCAATACCGATACTGGCCGAAATTTCGACCGTGAGCGAGTCGATCATATACGGGTTGGAAATCCGATCGACCAATTTCACGGCGACCCGTGCGGCCGCCGCCGCCCCCGTTTGGGCCAATACAATGGCGAATTCGTCACCGCCAAAGCGCGCAACGACATCGGGCATCCGAATCCCGGCTTTGAGCCGCTCCGACACCGCCCGCAGTAGCGCGTCACCGACGTGATGGCCGTGTTGATCGTTAACCGCCTTGAAGCCATCGAGATCGATGAAAAGGACCGCCATATTGGCGCCGGTCCGCCTGCACATCTCCAATTGTTGATTGACCATCTCTTCGAACAGCGCCCGATTCGCCAGGCCCGTGAGCGCGTCGTGCATGGCCAGGTGTTGCGTCGTCATCAGCACTTTCGACGCAATCAATAACGCCTCGCCCACCTCGTGCACCTCCTTCACATGAACGGATGGCGCCATCACTAGCCGACCGTCGCCTAACGCCAGCGCAGGCTCGACCAGCTTTCTGACCGAGCTCGCGATCCGCCCGCTGATCATGGCAGCCAGCACCAGGCTTGCCGCCAGCAGGAGCGCCGTGCCGGCGAGAATCGACCAGAGAGAACGCGATAGTGCGTTGCTCAAGAGGCCCCTGGGAATCCCGATGACGACGGTCCATTTCGAGACAGCGGATCGGCTGTACACGGCGGTGACCGGGATCCCTTCGAGGGTGTTCCTTTCAAACGAGCCTTCGGGTGCCTGCGCGACGCGCTGGACGATGTCCGCGCCACTCTGATGACCGACATAGCGCGCTGCGTCGCGCGTGCGCGCCACGATGACACCGGCGCTATCAAAAATCGTACCGATCCAGTCGGAGGGAAGACGCTCGCGTTCCAGAATTACCGCGAGGCGCTCGGGCAGTATCCCGGCGCCCAGGATATAGATGACCTCGCCGTTGCGCCGCACCGGCACAGCGACGGCGACAACCGGTGCGCCCGTGACGGGGCCTTGAAAGAGGTCCGTGATAGCCGGCTGGCCGGTCGCGAATATGTCCAGTAACGGCTGCGGAATTCCTTTCGTCGGCAGCGGCGCGCCAAATGGCTTTAGCGTATTGATTTTCTCGCGTCCCGCAGCGTCGATCAATACGATATTGGCGACCGCCTGATCGCGCAACGCCTCCTTTGCCTGGCCGTAGAACGCGGCAAGATCGTTGGTGCTCAGAAACGGAGAGGTGCTCAGCGCAAACAGCGCCGCCTGCGCGCTTGCCACATCCCGGTCGACCACCGCAGTCATGGCGCGCGCGGTGCCCAGGGAGTCGCTCAAGACTTGAGCGTGGCCGCGATGGATGTTGTAGACCACCAATGCAATCGCCATCAGCGACGCAGGCAGAACGCAGGCGGTGACCAGCCAGAACAGCATGGAACGAATGGTCGGGCGATCTGGTGTCAAGTCTTCCTCCCTTGTTGCCGCCGGTTCGGACAACCGGCATGGGATCATGCTTCTCGCGGCTGGCGTGCTACCGGATGGCCCGAGATGGATCGGCAACGGAATCCATTCATCTACCAGCGATAGTAGTGCACCGGCAAACGAACACAAGTCCGCAATCGTTGAATATCACTCGATCCATTGCCGCCGGGCAGGAGCTGACGGCGCGCCGGTCGCCACGCGGCTCCGGATCACACAAATGCCATCACGGCGCCCGCTGCGATATGCTATTGCCTTGACTGGTTTGCGCGAAAGCAAAAGGAGGAGCAAGTCATGAACCCGGAACATTTACAGCTCTTGGTCAGCCGCGAAATGCCATACGGAAAATACAAGGGTCGCCTGGTCGCCGATCTTCCGGGGCATTATCTCGGCTGGTTCGCGCGGGAAGGATTTCCTTCCGGCGAACTCGGCAGTCTGATCGCGCTGATGTACGAGCTGGACCACAACGCGCTGCGGCACTTGCTCGCCCCGTTACGCAAACGATAAGTCGCGCCGAACTTCCGCGGTGATTTCATACGAGCGCAAGCGCGCCGCGTGGTCGAAGATCTGCGACGTGATCATGAGTTCATCCGCGTCGGTGCGTTCGATGAACGCCTGCAAGTCCCTGGCCACGGTCGCCGGCGAGCCGATCGCCGAGCACGACAGCACTTGGTCGAGCAGCGCGCGCTCCTGCGGACCGACGCGATTCGGATAATCTGCGACCGGAGGCGGCAGCCGTGCCGGACGGCCGCTGCGCAGGTTTACAAACGCCTGCTGCATCGAGGTCGCGCGAAATTGCGCCTCGTCGTCGGTATCCGCGGCAAAGACGTTGAAGCCGAGCATGACGTAAGGCTTATGCAATTGCGCGGACGGACGGAAGCTCGCACGGTACAGCGCAATCGCCTGCATCATTTGCGCCGGCGCGAAATGCGACGCGAACGCGTACGGCAGACCGAGCGCGGCCGCCAGCTGGGCGCCGAACAGGCTGGACCCGAGAATCCAGATCGGCACCTTGAGCCCGGTACCGGGCACCGCACGCACCGGCTGCTGCGGCTCCGCGGAGAAATAATCGATCAGTTCGACCACGTCCTGCGGGAACTGGTCCGCGTCGGATGCCAGGTTGCGCCGCAACGCACGCGCCGTTACCTGGTCGGAGCCGGGCGCACGCCCGAGTCCGAGATCGATGCGCCCGGGAAAGAGCGATTCGAGCGTCCCGAATTGTTCGGCGATCACCAGCGGCGAATGGTTCGGCAACATGATGCCGCCGGCGCCGACGCGTATCGTCGAGGTGCCGGCTGCCACATGGCCGATCAGGACCGCGGTCGCGGCGCTCGCGATGCCGGGCATGCCGTGGTGCTCGGCCAGCCAGTAGCGGTGATAGCCCCAGCGTTCGCCATGCTGGGCCAGATCGCGCGTGTTGCGAAACGATTCGGCGGCGTCGCTGCCTTCGGCGATGGGGGATAGGTCGAGGATGGAAAAGGGGATCATTCACGCTAGATGGGCGCAACCGGCAAGAAAACAAGCTCCGCCTGCTCCGCCGCAGTGATGCAAATCGGTCTGCTGCCAGAGAGCATGAAGGCGCGGGGCAGAGGACTGCCGGTGCGCGATTGGCGCGGCGTGAAACAGGCTAGGTTCGGATCAACTGCAGAGGCGACGCGCGCTTCGGCAGCGCAGGGAACAACCGCTGCAACTGCTGGTCGGAGAGCCGCAGATGGCGCTCGGCGATCTGGGCCAGCACCAGGCGGAAATCGGTCGTGACCGGCACATCTCTTCCCTCATAGAGCTGGCCATCCGCCAGCCCCTGCCAATCGCCATGGACCTTGCCGCCCGCCACTGGGCCGCCCAACAGCCAGATTGCGTTGCCATGTCCGTGGTCGGTGCCATTGTTGCCGTTCTGACGCACAGTCCGGCCGAACTCCGACAGGACGACAATGACCGTATTGTCGAACAGAGGGCCAAGACCTTGCGCCAGCGTCGCCAGCCCCTGTCCCAGCGGCAGCAGGTGGTTTGCCAGTTGTCCGGTGGACGCGCCCTGGTTGGCATGCGTATCCCATCCGCCCAGGGCCATGAACGCCAGCTGCACATGCGGGTCGTTGCGGATCAGCGTCGCAAGGCGCGCCGCATCATCCGGAAAGCCGTTCGGCAACGGCGCGCCGCCGTCGGCCAGCCGCATTTCGCTTTCCATCGACGCCATCACTTCGCTATGCGTCTGCCGCCCCTCTTGATAGGTTCGCGCGAGCCTGTCGTTGCCACGATAGAGCTGCGCGAACGCATCGCCGATCCGAGGCCGGTCGAGCGGCGTGGCGCGAGTGGCTGCGGCGCCTGCCGCAATATTGGTCGCGGCGGCGCGACCGCTGAGAATGCGCGGCATCACCGGCCCGACGCTGATCGCCCGTGTCGGCAGCGCCGGGCCGGGCAGCGCCGTCAATAGCCGATTCATCCAGCCGTCCGGCGTAGCCTTTCGACCCGGTGTGCCGGACTCGATATAGTCCTGCCCGTCGAAATGGGAGCGCGTCGCATCGGGCGAGCCGGCCGCATGCACGAATGCGAGCTTGCGCTGTGCCCACAGGTCCCGCAACGCGACCAGCGCGGGATGCATGCCGAAATAGCTATCTAGCGCAATAGCGCCGTTGTCCTGTCCGGGGCGCGGCACCGCGATGCTCGGGCGCAGCCGGTAATAGTCCGTGTCGCCGTACGGAATCACCACATTGAGTCCGTCAACCGCGCCGCGCAGCAGGATCACGATCAATTTTCGCTGGGCCGGGGCCGGCCCCTCGGTCGCTGCCGCCCATGCGTTGCGGCCGAGCGGAATCGCGCCGGCGGCCAGTCCCATCGCGCGCATGAAGTCTCGACGATTCATCTTGAATTCCTTGTCAACAAGAGTCAGTGCCGCATGAAATCGGGACTGCCCAGCACCAGCGCCGCGCGCAGGAATGGCGCACTGTTCGCCACCGTGCCGCGCGTGCCGGCAGAAAGCGAACTGCCAAGCGTTTGCATCAACCGATCGGCGTCGATGGCGGCCGCGGCATCCGGTCCGCCGACGGCTTGCGCGGCGCGTTCCGGCGGCCGCTCGCCCATGCTGCGGCCTTCAGGCTCGGCAGGCCTGGCCAGCGGAACGCGGCCGGATGCCAGCGCCGTTGCAAAATTAATCCGGCGGCTAAGCGCGTCGGGACTGAGCCACGCCTGCTCGGTGTTCCTGTAGCCGTCCGGCGTCTGGCAACCGTACAGGGGCATGCCCAGCTGAGCCAGCGTGCGTAATATCGGGCGAACATTCACGACCTTCAAATCTGCCGCACGCGCGGCCGACACGACGTACTGGTAAGGCGTCTTGAACTTCGTGCCCACATGATCGGAGGCCCAGAACTCGGGGCTGTCAAACAGCGTACCCAAGACTGCCCGAATATCTCCCTGCGTTGCCAGGAAGCGCAGCGCCAGGCGGTCCACCAGCGCGGCCGGCGGCCGGTCGGCGACAAAATACTGGGCCAGTTGGTAGCTGATGCGACGCGCCGTTGCGGGGTCCGACGCCAGCTCATCGAGCGCCCATTCGCCTTCGTTCTGACCGCCTGCCGCGACATGGTGCGCACGCCATTCCTTGTCGCCTTGGTCGTGCCGCTGCGGGTCAAAGCGGAACGTCTTGCCGCCATCGATCATGTCGCGCGGATGGAAGGTCCAGCCGGTCAGCATGCGGGCCAGCTCCGTCACATCTTTCTGCCGGTAGCCGCCATCGACGCCGAGCGTGTGCAATTCCATCAGCTCGCGCGCATAGTTTTCGTTGAGGCCGGTGGCGCTGGCGGCTGCCCGCTTGCGCAATACTGCCGCCTGGTATCCCGGTGCGACCGACAGCCAGTTATCGAGATAAAACAGCATGGCCGGATGTTTCGCCGTCGCGCCCAGCAGGTCGCGGAACCGGCCCAGCGCATACGGACGGATCGCATCACGCTCATAGCTCGTCACCAGCGCGCGGTCCAGTCCCTTGCCGGCAAAGACATTGAAATGATTGAACCAGAAATCGACCATGACCTCTTCCAGCTGGCGCGGGCTGTCGATCGCGCGTACCAGGCGCGCCGCGGCGGTCTGTTCGGCGATACGCTGAACTAATGCGCGCCGCTGTTGCTTGCCTTTTTCATCTTCCTGCTTTGCCGCCTTTTGTGCCGCAACGAATTCTGCAAGCAGCTCGCCGGTGGGCATCTGCACGATCGGCAGCGCATCGAGTCGCTGCGTCAGCGACGCCGGAAGGGGAATCGTTTCCGGGTTGAGCTGCGCACGGATATAGCGTTCGACGCCCATGTCGACCACTTTGCCGACATCTCCCGGCCTCGGACCATAGCCGAGACGATTCAGTACATGGAGAGCGCGTTGCTCGACCGACAAATCCGCGGCCTGGACGGCGGAGATGGCGATCAGACAAACCACGCCGACGGCTAAACGGGATGACCACTTCATGGTTCATATCCTCTTGGCGATAGGGTACGCATGGGCGCTCAGTTCCACCGATTCTGATACGGTTCAATTGCCGGTTCGTTGCTCACCATGATTTCCTGCCGTCCTGCAAAATCGTGCATTGCCCGTGGAAAATTGAGAACGATCAATCGTTGAGCGCGACACCTAAATTAGCGCACAATGCGGCTCGAAAGCTTACTCAAGAACGCAATTTGTTGTAACCAATTGTTGGAAAGCGGTGTTGCAAGAGCGGCTTGCACACCGTCTTGCCTTCGCTTCGCCATCCAGACGCGGATGCCGCCGAATCACGCGATACCGCTTTTCCTGCTAAAGTGGGCGACCTATGGTCGGCACCCGCCCGCCTGGCGGCCCGCCGGTCCGCCGTGTTCCTCGTGACCACGCCAAAGCCCCTCTCGCTAAACTGTAAGCGACGCAACCAAACTCACGCCCCGCATTGCCGAAGCGCTACGGGTATTATCAGGAGTGACCATGATTGCATTCGATTTTACATCGCATGATTTAATGTTGGCGGGCACCGTATCGCTAGCGATACTGATCGCCTTGCTGGTCCTCAAAGCGTTTATCGCGCGTCAGTTGCGCCGGCTGACTTCGGCGGGGCGGCTGCAATTTCTCAGCTATCCGGAACAGATCATCAATGCGACCCGCGTGCCGTTTATGCTTGCGGTCGCCCTGCTGGCGGGTATCAGTCAGCTCGACTTTTCGCCGCGCCAGGAGGCCTGGCTGCACTACGCCTGGATCATCATCCTGGTGTCGCAAATCGCGCTCTGGGCCAACCGCATGATCACGGTGGCGGTGCAGCGGGCGTTCGATCGGCAATTGCAATCCAACCCCGCCGGCGCAACCCATTTGATGGTTGCCGGACTGGTCGCGCGCATCGTCCTCTGGTCGATCGCCACGCTGGTCGCACTCGACAATCTCGGCTTCAATATCACCACGCTGATGGCGAGTCTCGGCATCGGCGGCATCGCCGTCGCGCTGGCCCTGCAGAACATCCTCGGCGACCTCTTTTCGTCGGTCTCGATCGCGCTCGACAAGCCGTTCGCCATCGGCGATTTCATCGTGGTCGATTCCTACATGGGCACGGTCGAGTATGTGGGCATGAAAACCACCCGCCTGCGCAGTCTCGGAGGGGAGCAGATCATCTTTTCGAACACCGAGCTGCTCAAGAACCGCATCCGCAACTTCAAGCGGATGCAGGAACGGCGCGTACAGTTCGAATTCGGTGTCGCCTACGAAACCTCGATCGAGAATATCGAGCGAATACCGCCGCTGGTCAAGGAGATCGTTTCATCGGGGCAATTCGCGGCGCGTTTTGACCGTGCGCATTTCAAGGGATATGGAGACAGCGCATTGCTTTTCGAAGTCGTGTATTACGTTCTCGATCCTGATTACAACCTGTACATGGACATCCAGCAAGCAATCAGTCTGGCGCTGCTGCGGCAATTCCGCGAGCGCGGCATCGCGTTCGCCTATCCCACCAGGACGCTGTATATTGCCCCGGATGCGAATCCGTCCGCCGACCAGTCGCGCTTGCGCGTGGCCCGACCGATCGGCGGCATGGAAAGGAAGGACGCATGAGGCTCGGGTCATTCCGGTTCTCGTTGCGCTTCATCGTGCCGCTGGCCGTGGTGCTCGGTCTGTGCGCGTATCTGGTGGTGCCGCTGATGGACAGGTTGACCCTGCAATGGTTCGTCAAAGACCTCGACGCCCGTTCCCGGCTGCTCGCCAGTACGCTCCAGGTGCCGCTGCTGGATTATGTCCCGCAAAAATCAACGAAGCGCGTCATGACATTATTCAATAGGGCGATTCAGGATGAGCGCCTGTACGCGCTTGGATTTTGCGACAGCAGCGGGAAGTTGATCTACAAGACGACGACGTATCCGGAATCGCTCGGCTGCTGGACCGCACCGACGAAGAATGGCGTGCCTCAGTCGCTGGTGCACCTGCCCGAAGGCCCCGTGCACGTGCTGGCAAGTCCGCTGATGCAGGATTCCGCGACCCTCGGCAAGCTGATCCTGGTGCACGACATGAGCTTCATCGAGCGCCGCAGTGCCGATACCAAGAAGTACGTGATGTACGTCTTCGCGCTGCTGGCGGTCGTGATTTCACTGATCACCCTGGTTGTCGCACATCTGAGCCTGCGCGGCTGGATCAACGGCGTCAGGGGGTTGTTGCGCGGCGAACTGCTGCCCCGCGTGCAAGCCCGACCGCCGCCGGAAATGCAGCCGCTGGTCGGCGATCTGCGCGCGCTGATGCGCGAATATCAGTTCGAGAGGCAGGGACAACAGGCATCTTCGCAGCTATGGACGCCCGACAAACTCAAAGGCCTGCTGCACGGGGAACTGGCGGGAGATCAGGTGCTGGTGGTTTCCAACAGAGAACCTTACATCCACGTCGATACCGCGAACGGCATCGAAGTGCGCCGTCCCGCAAGCGGACTGGTGACCGCGGTCGAAGCGGTGATGCGGGCCTGTTCCGGCACCTGGATTGCGCATGGCGG
>DHXL01000077.1 GCA_002415335.1 Oxalobacteraceae bacterium UBA5157 | reverse complement strand
AAGATGACCAAGGGCGTGCTGGAAAAATTCGGCAGGGACGAGTTGGCGCAGCATGCGCCCCTGCTGCGCATCGGCGACGATGAAGACTTGAAAGGTGCGGCGCTGCTATTCGCATCCGACGCAGGCAAGCACATCACCGGACAGATCCTGGCCGTCGACGGCGGGGTATCGGCGGTGTCATGATGGACTTGACGAAGCCGCGGCCGTTTCCGATCGACATCCCGTTCCTGCACGACCTCGGCGTCGAGTTCCTCGGCATGGCCGATGGCGAGGCGCAGGTGGCGCTCAACCTGTCGGAACGCCATATGAATAGCTGGCACGTCACCCACGGCGGCGTCACGATGACGCTGCTCGATGTCGTGATGTCGATGGCGGGACGCTCGCTCGATCCGGACGCGCGCGGCGGCGTGACGATCGAAATGAAGACCAGCTTCCTGCAGCCGGGCGGCCATCCCGGTGGCCGCATCATCGCCAAGGGCAAGGCTTTCCATCGTTCGCGCACGATGTGTTTCTGTGACGGCGAGGTATGGAACGGCGATCAGTTGATCGCCAAAGCGATGGGCACTTTCAAGTATTTGAGGCGACTCGATGTCGCGCAAAAAATGGAACACGGCGCGGATCGTGACGCAAACTAAATCAATCTTCCGAATGAGAATCCTATGAGCACATCTAATCAGTCGGGGACAGAGTACGCTTCGCTTAACTCTTTTCCACAATATCAACAAGTCGTACTCGCATCGCGTCCGCAAGGCGAAGTCACGCCTGCCAACTTCAGATTGGAAACGGTGAATGTCCCGGCGCTGAAGGAAGGTCAGGTTCTGGTGCGCAACCATTATCTATCGCTCGATCCGTACATGCGCATGCGCATGGATGATGTGAAGAGTTACGCCGCGCCGCAAGCGATTGGCGAGGTGATGATTGGCGGCACGGTCGGCGAAATCATCGCATCGAAGAATCCGAAATTCGCTGTCGGCGACAAGGTGGTCGGCATGCTCGGCTGGTCCGAGATGGGTGTGTCGGACGGCGTCCTGCTGCGCAAGGTCGATACCACGCATATCCCGTTGTCAGCCTACCTCGGGTCAGTCGGCATGCCCGGCATGACTGCATGGTACGGCCTGACCCAAATCATGCAGCCGAAGGAAGGCGAAACCATCGTGGTATCGGCTGCCAGCGGTGCGGTCGGCAGCGTGGTCGGCCAGTTGGCCAAATTGCGGGGCTGCCGCGCGGTCGGCATCGCCGGCGGTGCGGAAAAATGCGCATATGTGGTCAATGAACTGGGCTTCGACGCCTGCATCGATTACAAGGCCGGCAACCTGGAGGCCGATCTCGCAGCCGCGACGCCGAACGGCATCGATGCAGTATTCGAAAATGTCGGCGGCGCGATCTTCGATGCCTGCCTGGCGCGCATGAATCCGTTCGGCCGCATCGCTTTATGCGGCTTGATTTCTGGTTACGACGGCAAACCGATGCCCTTGAATAACGTGCGTATGCTGTTGACGATGAGGCTGACGATGCGCGGTTTCATCGTGTCCGAGCACATGGATTTGTGGCCGCAGGGCTTGACGGAATTGGGCACGCTGGTCGCCACTGGAAAGCTGAAATTCCGGGAATCGATCGCGCAAGGCTTGGCCGTCGCACCGGAGGCATTTCTTGGTTTGCTGAAGGGCAAAAACTTCGGCAAACAATTGGTGAAACTGATTTAAAGAGCTCAGGAGAGTACCGTGCCAGACATCATTTTTCACCATTTTCAAAGCTCGCCTTTTTCCGAAAAAATTCGCCTGATTTTCGGCTACAAGAAACTGGCCTGGAAGTCGGTCATCGTCCCGGTCATCATGCCGAAACCCGATGTGGTGGCATTGACCGGTGGTTATCGCCGCACCCCGATCTTGCAGATCGGGGCCGATGTTTACTGCGACACGGCATTGATCGCCGATGTGCTGGAACGTATCGCGCCGCTGCCGACGCTATACCCGGTGGCCAGCGCAGGCGTGGCCAGAACGCTCGCGCAATGGGCCGATTCGACGCTGTTTTGGACCGTGATCGCCTACACCTTCCAACCGGCTGGCTTGCAAAGCATGTTCGGCCATTTGACGCCTGAACAGATGAAGGCATTCGGTGCCGATCGCGCCCTTTTGCGCGGCAGTGCACCGCGCATGGCGGTGGCCGAAGCGACCGGACAGTTGCAGGAATATGTGCGCCGCCTCGATCAGATGCTGATCGGCGGCGAGCCGTACCTGTTGGGCGGACTCCCGACCATCGCCGACTTTTCCGTGTATCACCCGATCTGGTATCTGCGCAATGCGAAAGCGGTGTCCGGCATACTCGACGCGGCGCCTAAGTTGCTGGCGTGGGCCGATCGGATGGCGGCGCTAGGCCACCATGAGTTCACGACCATCAGTAGCGAGCAGGCATTGGCGATTGCGCGCGACAGCAAGCCTGCCGCGATTGCTGGATCGCCGTTCGTCGATACGCACGGTGTTGCGCTCGGCGATCGCGTCGCCATCCAGCCGACCGACTATGGCGTCGATCCGGTCGAGGGCGAACTGGTGCTGGCGGTCGACAATGAATTTGCAGTGCAGCGCAGCGATGAACGCGCCGGTACCGTGGTCGTACATTTTCCGCGTGTCGGCTTCCAACTGAAGAAGATCTAGACTTTTCGAATTCCACCAGGAGACAGCATGAAAAATTTCAAAGATAAGGTTGCCGTGATTACCGGCGCGGGCAGCGGTTTTGGCCGTGAATTCGCATTAATCGGCGCCCGCCTGGGCATGAAACTGGTGCTCGCCGATGTGCAGCAAGACGCCTTGGACAAGGTCAAGGTCGAACTGGAGGCGCAGGGTGCGCAAGTGCTCGCGATGCGCTGCGATGTACGCCACGCTGAGGAGGTGCAAGCATTGGCCGATGCCACGATGGCGAAATTCGGTGCGGTGCATTTGGTGTTCAACAATGCAGGTGTCGGGGCCGGCGGCCTAGTGTGGGAAAACACGCAAGCCGATTGGGAATGGGTGCTTGGCGTCAATTTGTGGGGCGTGATTCACGGCGTGCGCATCTTCACCCCGCTGATGCTGGAATGCGCGAAAAAAGATGCCGCCTACGAAGGTCACATCGTTAATACCGCGTCGATGGCCGGTCTGTTGAACGCGCCGAACATGGGCATCTACAACGTCTCCAAGCACGCGGTCGTTTCCTTGTCGGAAACCTTGTATCAGGATCTGAGCCTGGTCAAGGCGCCAATCGGCGCATCGGTATTGTGTCCGTATTTCGTCGCCACCGGCATCAGCCAATCGCAGCGTAACCGCCCGGACGATGTGCATGCCGATCAGCCGACTGCCAGCCAGAAGGCGGCGCAAGCGCTGTCGGACAAGGCTGTATCGTCCGGCAAGGTGTCGGCGGCGCAGGTCGCCGAATGGACCTTCGATGCGATCCGTGACGGCAAGTTTTACATCTACTCGCATCCGGGCGCGCTCGGCAACGTGCGGGCGCGGATGGAAGATATTGTGATGCAACGTAATCCAGGCGATCCTTACGAGGCGGCGCCGCATGTGCGCGACATGTTGCAAGCCAAGCTGAAAGCGAGCTGATCGAATGGCCGCCGTGATTGCAGACAAGCAGTTCGCGACCCTGTCCAACGGCACGCGCTTGCATTACGCGAGCGCAGGCGAGGCCGGCAAGCCATTGATATTGTTCGTGCATGGATTCCCCGAATTCTGGTACGAATGGGAAGCTCAACTGGCGGAGTTCGGCGGCGATTATCTTGCGGTGGCGCCGGATTTGCGCGGCTTCAACCTGTCCGACATGCCGACCGACATAGCCGCATACAAGGCCAAGCATATCGTCGACGACTTGCGGCTGTTGGCGGCGCATCTCGGCTATGAAAAATTCGTGCTGGTCGCGCATGACTGGGGTGGCGCGATCGCCTGGAATCTGGCGATCGCCATGCCGCAGCTTCTGCACAAGCTGATCATCATCAATTCGCCGCATCCCTATCTGTTCATGAAAGCGCTGGCGACCGATCCCAATCAAAAGGCGTCGAGCGACTACATGAATTGGCTGCGCGCGGAAGGTTCGGAGCAGGCTTTGGCGAAAGACGATTTCGCGTTAATGGACGGCTTCTTTAACGGCCGCGGCCAGTCTGACGCACCCTGGTTCGCCGGCGAGGTACGTGCCAAGTACCATGCCTGCTGGTCGCGCGGATTGCAGGGCGGGGTCAATTACTACCGCGCATCGCCGTTGCATCCGCCGACCGACGATCATCCGGGGCCGCTCAGGTTGCAAATGAATCCGGACGATTTCCGCGTCAAGGTGCCGACCCGCGTGATCTGGGGCGAGGCCGACGTGGCGCTGCCAAAAACCTTGCTCGACGGTCTCGATCAATTGATCGATGATTTCGAGCTGGTGCGGATCCCGGAAGGATCGCATTGGGTGATTCATGAGCAGCCGCAGCGGATCAATGGTTTAATACGCGGATTTTTGGCGGAGTAACATGGCGCGCGAAGATTTCACTTTTTCCCATGCGTTGCGGGTGCGCTGGTCTGAAGTCGATATGCAGGGCATCGTATTCAATGGCCACTACCTGACGTATTTCGATGTCGCCTTCACCGAGTACTGGCGTGCGACCGGGCTGCCCGATGTGCTGCAGCAAGCCAAAGACGGACGCGAACTGTTCGCGCGCAAGGCCACCATCGAATACCAAGGCTCGGCGCATTTTGACGATGTGCTGGACATCGGCGTGCGCTGCGCCGGTTTCGGCCGATCGTCTATCCGGTTTTTGCTGGAAATACACTTGGGCGATGTACACTTGATTTCAGGCGAACTGATCTACGTCTACGCCGACACCGCGGCGCGCAAAGCGGTTGGGTTGCCCGACAGTTGGCGTGCGGTCCTGATGCGCGTCGAGAAACTACCTCCATTGAGCTTATGAGCACCCATATTGTTCTCGGCGATTGGGCGACGCTGCAGCCGATCGCCCAGGCCATACGCTACGAAGTCTTCGTCATCGAGCAAAGTATTCCGGCTGCGCTGGAATGGGACGAGATGGACGCGCACTGCGTGCATGCGCTCGCGTATGACGCGCAAGGGGAGCCGATCGGTACCGGGCGCCTGCTGCCCGACGGGCATATCGGACGCATGGCAGTCAAGAAGATTGCGCGCGGCAGCGGGTCAGGCGGCGCGATTCTGCGGGCATTGATGGGCGCCGCGCAAAAGCGCGGCGACGCGGTGGTAATGCTGAACGCGCAGAGTCAAGCCGAAGCGTTTTACGCGCGCCACGGATTCAGCCGCGATGGCGCGGAATTCTGCGAAGCCGGAATCCCGCATATTCACATGCGGCGCTTGCTCTAGTCGCGCACCGTCTATTCGGCCCCGCGGCGGCCGCAGAAGCATGCGCGACCGGAGGGCGGTGCGCCGTTCCTCCGCTTTCCTTCGAACGTTACTTGACCGGCCGCTCGTGCAAGACTGCCGTCTTGCATGCGTACAGTTGCACCAGGGTTGAAACCCGAGTGCCATAAGTCGGCGTTTCGATGCAAACCGCTGACAAGACGCGCTCCAACTCGACCCCGACCCCCGTATTCGGCAGGCGGCAATCCGAGGCGAGCCGGGTGTCGCTCAGCATTTCAAAATAAGCATCTTCCGGCGCGCTTTGGCATAACAGGCTCGCGAATTCGGCCTTGGTTCGGACCACCTTCGGCCACGGCGTATCGAGACTGCTGTTCGACAAGCCATAGATGGCGGGCGGCAGCGGCTTGCCGTTGCGTGGGTCATCCCGGTTTCGGTTCGAGTACCAGAACAACTGGTCGCGGTCGCCGACCAGCAGGTTGAATCCGTTATAGCGATCGGCGCTGGCGGCAAGCCCGGCCACATACTCCTGCGCGCTCGTGTCGCCGGTCAAATAGTCGGCAACCAGGTTGCCGCGCGACGGCGCATCGTCGCGCTTCTCGGATGGCGCCCGGATGTTGGTGATGGCGGCAAAGCGTCCGTCGCGCGTGACGCCGATCCAGGTTCCGCCACCCTGCAAGTCGCGTCCGGCATACACTTGCGGATGGTCTTCCCACCACGCCGCGGGAGCCGCCGGGCGTTCGTAGAATTCGTCGCGATTACCGGCCGCAACCAGTGGTTTGCCTGGAATGACTTGCCATGCGAATACGATCAGGCACATGGTGAACCATCCACAAAATATTCTATATGCCGTTCATTGTCGATCAATGCTGCAATGTCTGCCCGGCGCACGCCATCCTCCAGCGCATCGCCAAAATCCTCGGATGCGGCCAGATAGACTTCCATCCACGTGTGTCGCCCGTCCGCGGCTTGCGGGCGGCGTTTCAGCGAACAGGCGACGCCATACATCCTGGTCAGCTCGGCTTGCATTTCGCTGACCCGCGCTTGCAATGTCGGTGCGTCTTGTTCGCGCACCTGATAGTAGACGTACAGGTCCATGGCGGTGTCAGGCGGTCGGATCGGAAAAGGCGTAAGGCAGCGGCTTGAAGTCCATGACCGGACCGTCAGCCGAGCCGGCATGCACGCTGCCCGCATCCAGCGCCGCCACCTTGATCTCGACCAGGCAATCCATTTGACCAGCGGAGACGGGCTCCGCATTGACGATCATTCCGCACGGTTGCGCGGGATCTGCCTGCGAAAAGACCTCCATGCCCGGTGCGAGCGCATTGGAGGCGACCGATGCCAGCATCATCCGGCGCTTGAGCTTGCCGAGGTACTGGCTGCGAGCGACGATTTCCTGGCCCGGATAGCAGCCCTTCTTGAAATTGACGCCGCCGATCACTTCAAAATTGACCATCTGCGGGACGAACTGTTCTTGCGTCGGCAGGGTGATTTGTGGAATGGCGGCGTCGATGTCGGTCAGCCGCCACACCTGCGGGCCGACTGACTGCAATGTGCGGACTAATTTTGGCCACGCATCTTCCGCTGTCTGCGGGGTGCTTACCCATTGATAGCGCGCCACGCCGGATGCGTCAGCGTGCCGGATCAAGGTACCGGCGATGGATTCGGTTTTTGCGTACGGCGCGGCCGGCATCGCCGGGAACCACTCCGACAACGCGGCGGTGGCAGCAGGGCCCGCTAAACCCAGTATCGCGTAGCTGTCGCTGACATCGGCCAGCTTGGCGTTGGCGCGCAGCACAAACATTTGCAGGCGTTTTTGCAGCGCCGGCTGAATCTGGCGCGGCAGCTGCAGCATGATCCGATCGGCCGATTTCCACATTAACATGGTAGCCAGCAAACGGCCTTTTGGCGAGCAATAGCCGGCCAGGCGTGCCTCGGCTTGACCGAGATGTTCGACGTCGTTAGTAAGCTGGTTGTGCAAGAAAGCCGGGGCGTCATCGCCGGTCAGCGCGATCAAGCCCAAGTCGACCAGCGGTGCGACGAAATCAATGCGGGGTGCCACGGACGGCGCAGTTGTGCCGAAATGGTGAATTTGCGGCAGCGCAGTATCGGGCGGGTTCGCCAATGAGGTTGCCGATATGCCCGTCGCCAGATGCGCGCCTTGCTGCATGAGGAATTCAAGCCATGGAGTCATAGTTTCAATCATAAATTCAAGGGGTTTTTTCGATTCGGCGATATCATTATGGATCGATTATAGTTGTGTCACAAAAACGCGTCGGATTCAGCTGGGACCTTGCTTTGATTAGAAATTTTTTTAGACTTATTCTCCTGTTGGCGCTAGGCTGCGCCGGCGCATTCATCTATTGGGCCCAGCACCCGATTATCGGGCAAGGACAGCAGACGATTGAGTTTTCGATCAAGCCGGGCAGCAGCTTGCGCAGCACCACACAGCAGATGGCAATGGCCGGAGTCCCGGCAAATCCGATGCTGGTGGCCTTGCTGGCCCGTGTCATCGGCAAGAGCAGCAAGTTGAAGGCCGGTAGTTATGAACTGAACGCAGGCACCACGCCGTTGAGGCTGATCGGTCAACTGGTGCGCGGCGAATTCGCGCAGGAGGCGCTGGTCATCATCGAAGGCTGGACTTTCAAACAGATGCGCCAGGCGATCGCTGCCCATCCTGGTTTGAAGCACGATACCGCGCAATGGTCGGATCAGGAATTGCTGGCCAAGATCGCACCCGACTATCATGCCGCCGAAGGCCTGTTTTCTCCAGATACCTATTTGTTTGCCAAGGGTTCAAGCGACCTGCAGGTGTACAGACAGGCCCATGCCCTATTGCTGAAACGCTTGAACGACGGTTGGGCCAAGCGCGATCCCACCCTGCCCTACAAGAGTCCGTACGAAGCCTTGATCATGGCTTCGATTGTCGAAAAGGAAACGGGACAAAAGTCAGAGCGCGACATGATCGCCGGCGTATTCGTGAATCGCCTGAAGCTCGGCATGCTGCTGCAAACTGATCCGACCGTGATCTATGGCATGGGCGACCGTTATCAGGGCCAGATAGGCAAACACGATCTGTTGACCGACACGCCGTACAATACCTATACGCGCGCCGGTTTGCCGCCGACACCGATCGCGTTGCCAGGGGCGGCGGCGCTGACCGCAGCACTTAATCCGGCACCGACCGATGCGCTATATTTCGTATCGCGCAATGACGGCACCAGCGAATTTTCCGGCAACCTGGATGACCATAACCGGGCCGTCAACAAGTATCAGCGCTGAGTACCCAAGCCGGCGCTGCGTAAGAGTTAACCAAGAATCCATCCATGACCACTGGCAAATTTATTACCTTCGAAGGCATCGATGGTGCCGGCAAATCGACGCATCTTGCCTACGCCGCCGAATTGCTGCAGGCAGCCGGCAAAACTGTTGTGATCACCCGTGAGCCGGGCGGCACGGTGCTCGGTGAAAAGCTGCGTGAACTCCTGCTGCACGAAAAAATGCATCTGGAGACCGAAGCGCTGCTGATGTTCGCGGCGCGCCGCGAGCATTTGGCACAAGTCATCGAGCCGGCATTGGCGCGCGGCGACTGGGTGATTTCCGACCGTTTTACCGATGCCAGTTTTGCGTATCAGGGCGGAGGGCGCAAGTTGGATCGCAACAAGCTGGAAATCCTGGAACAATGGGTGCATCCGCATCTGCAACCGGATTTGACTCTGCTATTCGACGTGCCGCTCGCCGTGGCGCGCGCGCGGCTCGATGCAGCGCGCGCACCGGACAAGTTCGAGCAGGAAAAGGAAGACTTCTTTGCCGCGACCCGTTCCGAATACCTGCGCCGCGCCGCGCAGTTTCCGGCCAGGTTTCGCATTATCGATAGCCGGGACTCGATGGACAATGTTCGCAAACTACTTCGGGATATTATTTCAAGTATTTGAATATAAACAATATTTATTGAAACTTAACGTTTTTCTTTTAAAGTAGTTTCTCAAGATATCGCAAACATGCTAAGTCCGATTTATCCATGGCAACAAAGCGCTTGGCAACAGCTCCAGCAGTTGCGCGCCCGCCTGCCGCACGCGATCCTGTTTCACGGACCCGAAGGGATAGGAAAAACTTCCTTCGCCGAGCGTTTCGCGCAGTCCTTGCTATGCGAAACCCCGTCGGCCGACGGTCAAGCTTGCGATCAATGCGCGTCCTGCGGCTGGGTGGCTCAATACAGCCACCCCGATTACCGCCGGCTCAGACCCGAAGCCCTCGACGACGGCGATGGCGCCGAAGGCGAGGATGCGGGCGACGATACCAAGAAGACCGCCAAATCGACTAAAGCGCCATCCAAAGAGATCAAGATCGACCAAATCCGTGCGCTGGCTGATTTCATGAATATCTCGACTCACCGCCAGGGCATGCGCGTGGTTGTGCTGTATCCGGCGGAGGCGCTGAACGGCGCTTCCGCCAATGCCTTGCTAAAGACGCTGGAGGAACCCCCGCCGCATACTGTCTTCCTGCTCGTGTCGAATAGCCTGGACCGCCTGCTGCCAACCATTCTGTCGCGATGCCGCAAGTTCGCGCTGGCGATGCCGTCGCGGACCGATGCACTGGTCTGGCTCGGTACACAGCAAGTCCAGGATGGCGATGTCTGGCTGGCCGAGCAGGGCGGTGCGCCGCTTGCAGCGCTGGCGTCGGCGCAGGCCGGGTCGCGCGAAACGATGGATGAATTCTTGCGCCAGTTGGCGCAGCCGAGCAGCGAAGGCGCGCTCAAGATCGCCGACAGGCTGCAGAAAATACCGCTGACTGACCTGGTCGCGTGGCTGCAGCGCTGGATGTACGACGTGTTTTCATGCAAATTTTCCGGCAGAATCCGGTATTATCCGCGGTATAAGGCAGAGCTCGCCACATTGGCGGACAAGGTTGAAACCGGGGCGCTTTTGCGTGTCCTGAAGGCCGCCAACGAGCGCCGCGCAATCGCTGAGCATCCATTGTCGGCCAAGCTCTTTATCGAAGACATGCTGCTGGATTACTCAACACTCTTTTCCTGAAAGAACAAGCATGGCTGACGTTCCGGTAAATACGATGACGGCAAATAGCGGCACCGGGATTGCCGGCGCGACTGTCGCGCGGCCTTCGGTATTGTCGCTGCCGATCAGGGAAAAGGCCGCGCTGTATGCCGCTTACATGCCTTATCTGACCAATGGCGGGATTTTCGTGCCGACCAACAAGCCATACAAGATCGGTGACGAGATCTATCTCATCCTGACGTTGATGGAAGACACGACCAAGTATCCAATCGCAGGCAAGGTCGCCTGGATCACTCCGGCCGGCGCTAACAATAGCAAGGCGCAGGGGATAGGCGTGCATTTTTCCGGCGACGAGAGCGGTCAACGCGTCAAGCAACGGATCGAAGAAATCCTGGGCGCGGCGATCGGGTCCTCGCGCGCCACCCACACTCTGTAAAACAAAACGCATGATCCACACTCACAGGCTTGCACGCTTCGATGATTTGCCTGCCATCGTTGCGATCTACAACAGTACGGTTGCGTCGCGTCAGGTGACGGCGGATACCGAACCAGTCAGCGTTGCGTCCCGCCACAGCTGGTTCCTCGAGCATACGCCGGACAAGCGGCCGCTGTGGGTCGCCGAGCAGGCTGGACAGGTCATAGGCTGGTTGTCGTACTCCAATTTCTATGGCCGGCCCGCTTATTCCGGCACCGCCGAGCTGTCCATTTACCTGCATGAAGAGGCGCGTGGAAAGGGCTTGGGGCGCTATTTCCTGAAGCAGGCGATGGACTATGCGCCGCAACTCGCGATCCATACCTTGCTCGGATTCATTTTTGGCCATAATGTGCCCAGCCTCGCATTATTCGAGTCGTTCGACTTCGCACGTTGGGCCACGATGCCGCGCGTTGCTACGCTGGATGGGGTCGAGCGCGATCTCATTATTCTCGGAAAACGCGTCGCCTAGAGCGCGCAGGATCTGGGGAAAATCGCCTCACCGCGTACAATGCCACACATGTATATCGACTCTCATTGCCACATCAATTTCCCTGAGTTAGCCGCAAGACTGCCGGAGATTTTCGGAAAAATGGCGGAGAACCACGTCAGTCACGCACTGTGCGTGTCGGTCGACCTTCCCGATTTCCCGCAAGTGCTGGCGCTGGCGGAGACTTATCCAAATATTTTCGCGTCGGTGGGCGTGCATCCCGACTACGAAAACACGCCGGAACCAAGCGTTGACGATTTGGTCCGCCTTTCCCAGCATCCGAAAATCGTTGCGATCGGCGAGACCGGATTGGACTATTTCCGTCTCGAAGGTGATCTCGAATGGCAGCGTGAGCGTTTTCGCACGCATATCCGCGCCTCGCGCGCGACCGGCAAGCCGCTGATCATTCACACGCGCGCCGCGTCCGAAGATACGATCAGGATCATGCGCGAAGAGGGCGCCGGCAGCGACGCCGGCGGCGCGGGTGGCGTCATGCATTGTTTTACCGAATCATTGGAAGTCGCGCAGGCCGCGATGGCGATGGGTTTTTATATTTCCTTCTCAGGCATCGTCACGTTCAAGAGCGCCAGGGACCTACAGGCGGTGGCACTGGCAGTGCCTTTGGAACGCATGCTGATCGAGACCGATTCGCCATACTTGGCGCCGGTGCCGCAGCGCGGAAAAATGAACGAGCCCGGTTTCGTCAGACACGTGGCGGAGTTTCTGGCCACTTTAAAGAATATCCCGTTGGAGCAGCTTGCTCGGCACACATCCGATAATTTCTTCAATTTATTCAATATCATACGGTAATAATATGATGTCAAATATGAAGAAATATCCGTTCTTCGATGTCGCTCGCCGGCGCAGCATCGGGATCGTTTGCGCGGGTATCGGCATGTTGTCATTCCCGGCGGCGACCTTGGCCGGCTCGTATGACGACTTTTTCAAGGCGGTCAAGCTAGACGATGCGGCAGTCGTCGCCGCGCTACTGCGGCGGGGCCTGGGTTCCAATCTGATCGAAGGCGAACGCGGTGATACCGGCTTGATTCTGGCCTTGCGCGAGGGGTCGATGAAAGTCTTCCAGGTATTGCTCGATGCACCGGACATCAACCTCGAGGCCCAGACGCGCAACGGCGATACGGCGCTGATGATCGCCGCCTATAAGCGCAACAAGCCTGCGGTCGAAGCGCTTTTGGCCAAGGATGCGCAGGTGAACAGACCCGGTTGGACCGCCTTGCATTACGCCGCAGCCATCGGCGACAACGCTATCGCCCAACTGCTGTTGGATAAATACGCTTACATCGATGCAGAGTCGCCCAACAAGACGACGCCGATGATGATGGCGGCGGGTGCTGGCCACATCCTGATGGTCAAACTGTTGCTGGATGAGGGCGCCGATGCGACCCTGAAAAACGATCAGGGTCTTACCGCGATTGATTTCGCGCGCAAGCATGAGTTCCAGGATATTGTGGACGGCTTGACCTATCGCTTGAAAAAGGCAGGCAAACTTTAGGCTCCGCAGAGAGCATGGAATCTGCTCTTTCCGACCCGAATCGTCAATGCAGCTTGATGCGCGGATTGCGCGCCCAACTGATTGTCTCGGCCCAAGTCCCGAGCCAGGTATAGAACCAGCCGTTGACTGCGAGCTGATGCTTCTTGTGAAGCGACCAGTACATCCATTTCGCGATGGTGCCTTCGATGAAGACCGAACCGCTGGTCAGCGCCCCCATCAAGCTGCCGACCGTGCTGTAATTGCCCAGCGACACCAGAGACCCGTAATCCTTGTAGCTGAACTCGAGCAGTGATTTTCCCTGCAGCATGCGCTCCAGCGATTTAGTCAGCATCGATGCCTGCTGATGGGCCGATTGCGCGCGCGGCGGGACGGTCGGCTGACCTTCTCCTTGCGGACAGGCGGAACAGTCGCCCATTGCGAAAATCGACGGGTCGCGGGTCGTCTGCAGCGTGCGCTTTACCATCAGTTGATTGATGCGGTTGGTTTCCAAACCGTCAATATCCTTCATGAAATCCGGTGCCTTGATGCCAGCGGCCCAGACTACAATGCCGCTCGGGATGAATTTGCCGCTGGCCATCATCACGCCTTCTTTCGAAACTTCCACCACTTTTTCATTGGTATGGATCTCGATCGCCAAGGCCCGCAGTTCGCGCGCAACTGCATTCGATAGGCGTTCGGGCAACATCTGCAGTAAGCGCGGTGCGGCATCGACGATGACGATCTTGAGGTCTTTTTCAGGATGAAAATTCACCAGACCGTAGGCCGACAGAATCTTGGTTGTCATGTGCAATTCGGCCGACAATTCGACTCCGGTCGCACCGCCGCCAATGATCGTCACGGTAAAACGGCCTTCACCGGCTGCCTTGCCCGCGCTTTGCGCACGCAGGCAACAATTAATCAGGCGCTGGTGGAAGCGTTCCGCTGCCACCGGGGAATCGAGCATGATGCTGTTGTCGCGAGCTCCCGGCGTGCCGAAGTCATTGGTCTGGCTGCCGAGTGCAATCACCAGCGTGTCGTAAGGGATCGATTGGCGCGGCAGTAACTCTTCGCCGTCTTCGTAGGTGGGCGCCAGGTAGATTTCCTTCTTTTCACGAGAGAGGCCATCCATGCGGCCAAGCCTGAACGCGAAATGGTGCGCCCGTGCCAGCGCAAAATACTCCAACTCGTCAGCGTGGCTGTCCAGCGTGCCGGCCGCGACTTGATGCAGCAATGGTTTCCACAAATGGGTGCGTGCGGCATCGACTAGCGTGACATGGGCCTTCTTGTCCTTGCCGAGTTTTTTGCCGAGGCGGACAGCAAGTTCAAGTCCGCCGGCACCGCCCCCGACGATCGTGATCCGGTGCGGGTTTGCAGCAGGTATTTGGCTCAAGTGTAAGTCTCCTAAATTCCGGGTATTGACGACCGATACGATAATTCAACCAGAGTTTATCCGGAGCGCTACCAAAATTCTATCAAAAAGACGACGCGGAATGATGTGACCAGTCGCGCAAAGGCGCGAAACGCCCCGAAGTTCGACGCTCCGGCTATTCCTGAAGGTAGGGCGGTCGCCGGTCGGCGCATAACCGACGGGCCGGTATGGTTCGCGAGTAGACGCCGGCTGCTATCCGCTCGAGCGGATGCACGCTCGTATGGCGTGGGCTGCTCAGTGGGCCGGCTGCTGACGGGGCGAGGCGGCGAGATCGAGTGCGCGTCTGGTTTGGTCGTCGATTTCGATCCAGCATGCAAATATCGGCTTGCCATCGGCATATGCAGGAGGACCAGCTCGGTGTGCGTGGACGCCCATGCGCTGCAACAAACGCTCGATGCCCAACGGTGAAACGGTGATTAGACGTTCAGCCCCCTGGGCCGCCGCGCTCGTCACCGCCGCCGCGAGCAAGCCGCGCGTATTAATCGCCGCGTCCGCGGCCGAGGTGCAGTAGGAGTCCGGTGTGGCTGCCGCAAAGCGCGACAACTCCCAGATGTCGGGGGCCGAAGGCACCGGTTGCCCTGCCAGCAGGTCCGCGAACACTTCGCCCAACAAATAGGGCTGCGTGGTCGGCAGCAGCCGTGCGCAACCGCAGATCACGCCGCTACGGTCGCGCGCAACGACGTAAATCGTATCGGGCCGATCAAACTGATCGCGTTCCATGCCGTTCTTGACAGGTAACGGCCAGCCGAGCTTCTCGATGAAAATTCTGTGCCGGTACTCGGCAACAGCCGTTTCAAATTCGGGCGAAAATTCATGAGCACTACCGGTAATGGTTTGCATAATCCCTTGTCAAACGTAATGTAGATTGTCTGACACGATTACGCCTTCGCAAATGAAATCCGGTAACTGCTAAAGTTGACAGGTAGTGTTTTGGGGTCCGCATCCGGCGGCTCGGAACTTCCCTCGATCAGTCAGCCGGAGACCATTCCAGTGCAACGCTTACCGCTTCCTGCCAGTCGTAGATGGTGAGCCATGTGCCGAACAAATTAGAGGTTACAATCGGTCCCAGATCGTAGCCATGGATGTCAGTTAACATTACATTGCTCCGGATCGCGTCCGGAGCAAGCAGCAAGCGATTGGAAGGATTGTGGATGAACCAGCCCCAGCCGACGGACACAGCCGGCGTGGTTTCACTGATCCATTCGCAAAACCCGGCTGCGTGAGCGGGAATCGTTTTTGCGTGCAGCTCGGCGAGAAAAATCGCATCGCGGTCCGATGCCAGATGCACAAACCGCAAGGCGCTGAGATGGTCCAGGTGCAAGCGGATATAGCCATCGGACGACATTGCCGGCGGCTGGGTCCGCGATGCTCGATCCTCCAGAGTGTTATTCAACTTAGTAGCGATAAGGACTATTGAGTCGATAATTTACAGTGGTTTTCAAATTTAAATTGCCTGATGCGATAAATAGTATTTATATTCGTTAGATTTGGCGACTGTCAGATTTGACATTTTGGGGATAACAAGCGATGAAAGCATGGCTGGATGACCATCTCAATGCGCTGTTGAGCATCGATTCGGAACAGGAACTGTTCAATCAACTCGCGGCGATAGCGAAAGACATGGGCTTTGAGTATTGCGCATATGGTATTCAGATGCCCGTACCCGTTTCTCGGCCAGCGGTAGTCATGTTCAATAATTACGCGAAGGAGTGGCAGGAATGTTACCAGAAGCGCGGTTACCTTGAAGTGGATCCTACCGTGCGGCATGGTTTGAGAAACACGTTGCCCATCGTATGGTCGCCACAGGTTTTCGAATCGGTGCCCGAATTATGGGAAGAGGCCCGCGGTCACGGCTTGCATTTTGGGTGGGCGCAATCGTCGCGCGACGCCAGCGGCACCGTCGGCTTGCTGACGCTGGCGCGTAGCGAGGAGCAGTTGACCGAGAGCGAGCTGTACGCCAATAAGGCGAAGATGGCGTGGCTTACCCAATTTGCGCACGCGGGCATGGCGCGCCTGGTGACGCCTCGGTACATTCCGGAAATGCTGGTGACGATGACCTCGCGCGAAAAGGAGGTATTACGCTGGACCGCGGAAGGCAAGACCGCTTATGAAATCGGACAGATACTGGCTGTGTCCGAGCGCACGGTGAATTTCCACATTAATAACGTGGTCAGCAAACTCGGTGCATCGAACAAGACCCAGGCCGCCGTCAAGGCCGCCACCCTGGGCATGCTGCTATAGGCGCAGCGGATACGCCCATCGCAGATATTTTTGCTCCGTACAGTCAAGGTTCATCAGGCAGCAAGGCTTGAATCCTTGCCTGCGTCTTGGTATCGAGTTTCGCCCACATCTTGTTGTATTTTTCTCCCTTTTTCATCAGTACCAGCTGCTCCGGCGTGAATGCCGCGGGCGCGTTAGCGTATGCCGTCGGCGGCGAGGCACGCGTGGGGGTCATCATCCGTTGGCCGCTCACGGTCAGGACAGCGGATAACAATGCGACGCCAGCTGCCGCAGCCAACCTGTTCCAATGGGTCCGGCGAGTTTCAAACGCGGGCTGTGGCTTGGCGCCATCGCCCCGATCATCGGCAAGCGCACCTGCAAGTGCCGGCGAGCCGCTGGCCTCCGACACTTCCCCCAGTCTTTGCAGCAGCGATCGATATTGTTCGCTTGCGTGCAGTAGTTGAGCGGTTTGCGCGTTGAGTCGATCGGCGGCGCCACTGAGTACGGCAACGTGCGGTTCGACGCATTCAGACAATACCGCTTCGTTCAATGCGACCAGTGCAAAAATCGGGTCATCCGTATCGACCTTGATGCCGCTTCTTTCAAAGACCAGCATGCGCAGCTTGGTGAGATCCATTGCCATGTTTCTCCGCCTACCAGTCGACGCTATCGAGTTGATCGAAAATGTCGCGATAAACCAGCCTGATGCGCTGTTTTTCCATGACGTTGAATTTTTCGCTTTGCATCACTTCATCCAAAGTCATGCGTGCGGTATTCATCTTCTTGATATCGGCACCGAAGGTATCCGAATTCCGCTGTGATAGCCGGATCCGCCCTTTTACGCTGCCCGCATGCTCATTAAAGGTTTGCGATTCCGTAAATACCTTGCCGGTCGGGGTCTGCAGCAAGCCGAAATGTTCATTTTCCCAGAGAATGATCGGCGTATCGGTCGCTTGTGCAGTGGCCGCAAAACCGAATGCCGTATCGTGCAAGGTGTCCCCGCCGCCTACGATACTGTGGATGAACACGGCTCTTCCCGATTCTTGCAGCAGTTCGAACGCCGCGTTCTCGATCAGGTAAGCCATGAGTGGCGAAAACGTGTTCGCGCCATTGTCGATTACACAATTACTGTCTGATTCCAGGATATCCACCATCAGCGCGTCAAAGCGTTTGGGGTCGAAGGTCCGGGCGTCGGTCATCACCGGCACATGTTTGACATTCATCGCCTTGTAGCGCGTAAACGTCGTATTTTCCTGATCCGTGTCGTAGCAGCGTAACGAGTCTGGATCCTTTGTTTTCATCCATTGGGCGAGCATGGTCGACACCAGGGTCTTGCCGATGCCGCCTTTGCCTTGCAAAATGAAATGAACGGTGTTGTGCATATGATCGTCCCGGGGTTGTTTCGACATGATTTGAAGCCGGACAGTCGGCCTTGTTGCAAGCGGGTCGCGCTTCGATCTTGCTTTTTTTCTGCGCGCATCACGCAATTCTACGACGTCTGGCTTACTTCCAGAAGAAATCAGAGTCGGAAAATGAATCGAGGCAGCGCAATGTGGATCGGCCGTCTGCATCAGAATGGAAACACCGTACGCGCGCTGCACCGCCGTGGCGGACAACGCGGAAGCCATGCCGGTCAGCCGAAGAAGCGTGCGGCGAGCAACTCAAACAGCTCGTTAACCGCATGTTCGACGGTCAGGACGCCGGTGTCGAGTACCAGCGTGGGGAGCAGTGGGATCTCGTAAGGTGACGATATGCCGGTGAATGCCAAAATTTGCCCGCTACGCGTCTTTGCATGCAGGCCTTTCGGGTCGCGCAGTTCGCAGACATCGGCGCTTGCGCTGACATGCACCTCGACGAAATGCGGATCGCCAATGATTGCGCGTGCCGTTTCCCGGTCTTCCCGGTAAGGTGAAATGAAGGTGGCGATCACGATCAGCCCGGCTTCATTCATCGAGCGCGCCGCTTTGGCCGCATGGCGAATATTTTCCTTGCGATCGTCGCCGGAGGGGCCCAGGTCGCGATCGAGACAATCGCCGATATTGTCATCATCCAGCACGAAACAAGGCCGGCGCTCTTTCATCAGCCGTTCTTCCAATGCGCGGGCGAGTGTCGATTTTCCGGCACCGCTCAGCCCCGTCAACCAGATCGTTACCGGCGTATGTCCAAACAGATTTGGCCGGAATTGGGATGCTGCCGGGTCGCAGCGCCAGGAAAGGTCCGCCGCGCGGATCGGGTCCTCGGTTCTGCGCAACAGGGTTAGCGACGAGGATTGCGGGAGCGCCTCGTCAACCGTCTCAAGCTCTCGGATCAATGCGCGCATGAGTTCCTGTCTCCCTCTTCTCGGTAGCCGCTTCCTCTATCGGCGGCCGTGCTTTGTTGTGTAACTTCATCAGCTTGATCTCGGTGTTGATTTGTTCGATGCCACTGCCATGTTCCTGAATGGGGGCGCCCCAAATACCTCGGACGCGTGTCCGCCCGTTGCGGTCATTGTGCGATCCAGTTGGTCGGGGGTGCGGCTACTGTCAACGGTAAGACCGGCATACGCGACACGAGTCGTGCAGGCATTTCCATCGCGTCGAGACCTGAAGATACTCCTGGGAAACTTCAAGTCAATTCCTATATTCTGTATCGGGCCGAAACCTGTTAACTTTTACAGGGTATTCGGTCATATTCCGATGTCGAGCGGACATTGACTCTGTTGTTTCCCCGTAAAATCCACATCGAGCGTGCGACACTGAAACAAGGAGATCTGAATGAGTTTTTCGAAACACCTCACCGTGCGATCCGTGGCGCGTGCCGATGATGACGACCGATAGCGTTCGCAAGTCGGTCGCCGTCATTGGTGGCGGCCCGGCCGGCCTGATGGCGGCCGAGATGCTGGTTCAAGGCGGCGTCACGGTTGATGTATACGACGCGATGCCATCGGTGGGACGCAAGTTTCTACTGGCCGGCAAGGGCGGCATGAATCTGACGCACGCCGAGCCGCTCGCCGCGTTTCTGTCGCGCTATCGCGAGCGCGAGACCGACATCGCAGCACTACTCGACGGCTTCGAGCCTGACCGATTGCGAGCGTGGGCGCAGACGCTCGGCATCGACACGTTCGTTGGCTCATCGGGGCGAGTGTTTCCGTCCGATATGAAGGCGGCGCCGCTATTGCGCAGCTGGTTGCATCGTTTGCGCGAAGCCGGGGTGCGTTTTCATATGCGGCACCGCTGGCGCGGCTGGGATCGGGCAGGTGCGCTGCTTTTCGCGACGAGTGATGGCGAGCGCGCGATTGAAGCCGACGCCGTCGTGTTGGCGTTGGGCGGCGGCAGCTGGGCGCGCCTCGGTTCCGATGGTGCATGGGTGCCGCTGTTGCAGGCACGTGGCGTACAAGTCATGCCGCTGAAGCCTGCTAATTGCGGATTTGACATCGGTTGGAGCGAATATTTTCGCGGCCGCTTCGCAGGGCATCCGCTGAAATCGGTGATCGCCACACTGACCGATGCGGCTGGCCGGGTCCATCGCCGGCAAGGCGAATTTGTGGTGACCGCGACCGGGATTGAGGGCAGCCTGATCTATGCATTATCGGCCCCTCTGCGCGACATGATCGAGGCGAACGGCAGTGCGTCGCTGTATCTGGACCTGGCGCCCGGCAAGGAATTGCAACGGGTGATTGATGAGATCGCACACCCACGTGGTTCGCGCTCGATGGCGAGCCATTTGCAAAGCCGGGTCGGGATCGCGGGGGTGAAGGCCGGACTGCTGCGCGAACTGGTTGCACCAGGGGACTACGCCGATCCATCGCGACTTGGTGCCGCGATCAAATCGCTGGCGCTGCCCGTGGTCGCGGCACGCCCGCTTGACGAAGCGATCAGTAGTGCCGGCGGCGTCCGGTTCGAGGCGCTGGACCAGAGACTGATGCTGCGCTCGGCGCCCGGAATATTCTGCGCCGGCGAGATGCTGGATTGGGAGGCGCCAACGGGGGGTTACTTGTTGACTGCCTGTTTTGCGAGTGGCCGTACCGCCGGCTTGGGCGCCTTGGCCTGGCTCGATGCTCAACGAGTGTAGCCCGCCGGCATCGCCGGGAAGCAGCTCGCACTATTCTTGGATGCGTACGTCGGTTACATGCGTATTTGCGCATCATCAATGCTACTCGCCAGATTTATGGCGTCCCCAAGGCCTTAACCGTTACAAAATTCCCTGATATTCATGCGCATAACACGTCGCCAGCGTGGCGACTGCGCTATGATTTGCACATGTTCATGCTTGCCGTCCATCAATGACGGCCTGGTACGCCTGATGCCGATAACGAAACGTGTCATCCAGTTAGCGAAGGAACGAGCGCTGTTCGGATTTTCGACGCTTACGCATTGCATGTTGCGCGATGCCGACGGCAGCTTGGTGCAATCACTATCCGACATCAAATCAGAGTTGAACTTGACGAAGGTGTCGTCCGCGCGGCAATTTTTGCGGCAGGACAGCAAGGTTTTTCTGCAGCGCGTTCAGGCGCTTTTTGGGGATTACCTGGAACGCGCGATGCAGACCATGTATACCGATCTGCGTATCGGCCTGGATAATATTTCCGCCAGCAACCTGTCGCTGATCGACGACGAAACCGTCAACCGCCAGATCGAAGTTGATCGGCTGGTGCTGCGATTGCGCGATGCCGACGATGAAAACCTGCGGCAACTTAATTTGCTCATCGCTCAGTTGCATGGCGATGAACAGGTGCGCGAGCGCGAGAATCCGTTTCGACCGTACCTGATGGCGCGCGCGGTGCATCAGGTGCTGAAGGAAATGGTCACGGATGATGACACAGGGAAATTGCTGTTCGGCCTGTTCTCGACTGCACTCGTGACTAATTTGCCGGCCTATTATGCCGACATCCGGGAAGTTTTCGAGTCGAGCGGCTTTACCGCACAAATGTTTGCACGCCCGTCCAGGCTGGTGCGTCATCAGCGGTACGTCGGGC
>DHXL01000075.1:4971-8259 GCA_002415335.1 Oxalobacteraceae bacterium UBA5157 | reverse complement strand
ACCGCCGCCTCGCTGGCCTTGAAGAGCGACGGCACGCATCACGTCAGCCTCGACCAGGTGATTGAAACAATGCGCCAGACCGGCGCCGATATGCAGGATAAGTACAAGGAAACCTCGCTCGGCGGGCTTGCCGTGCACGTCATCACGGTCAACCACGCGGCATGTTAGTGATCCAGGCTGCGTGCTGGATGAAATTCAGATGAAATGCGATGGTGAATGGATGTGGCAGGTGCCGCAGTTATAATGTCGGTCATCCCGTTGCCATCCACACTATCCAAATTCATGCAATACGTCTCGACTCGCGGCCAAGCGCCCGCCCAATCATTTTCGCAAATCCTGCTCGGTGGGCTGGCGCCGGATGGCGGCCTATATTTGCCGGCTGAGTATCCGCAGGTCAGCGGCGCCGAACTGGATGCCTGGCGGAAACTGTCCTACGCCGACCTGGCGCTTGAAGTCTTGAAAAAATTCGCGACCGACATCCCGGAAGCGGACCTGAAAGCGCTGACGCGCAAGACCTATACCGCTGCCGTGTACCGCAATACGCGCGTCGGGGACAAGGCTGCTGAGATCACGCCGTTGCGCGTTCTGGAAGAGAAAAACGGCAGCAAGCTGATCTTGCAGGCGTTATCCAATGGACCGACGCTCGCGTTCAAGGATATGGCGATGCAGTTGCTCGGCAACTTGTTCGAATACACGCTGGCCAAGCAACACGCAGAACTGAATATTTTCGGCGCCACCTCGGGCGATACGGGCAGCGCGGCCGAATACGCGATGCGCGGCAAGAAGGGCATCCGCGTCTTCATGCTGTCGCCGCACAAGAAAATGAGCGCATTCCAGACTGCGCAAATGTTCAGCCTGCAAGACCCGAACATTTTCAACCTTGCGATCGAAGGCGTGTTCGACGATTGCCAGGACATGGTCAAGGCTGTCTCGAACGATCTCGAATTCAAGACGCGCCAAAAAATCGGCACCGTCAACTCCATTAACTGGGCGCGCGTGGTGGCGCAAGTGGTGTATTACTTCCGCGGTTACCTCAGTGTGACTACCGGCAACGATCAAAAGGTGTCATTCACTGTCCCGTCAGGAAATTTCGGCAATATCTGCGCCGGCCACATCGCGCGCATGATGGGTTTGCCAATCGATAAACTGGTCGCCGCGACCAACGAAAACGACGTACTCGACGAATTTTTCCGCACCGGCGTCTATCGCGTGCGCAAGTCGGCCGAGACGTACCATACCAGCAGCCCATCGATGGACATTTCGAAAGCGTCCAATTTCGAACGCTTCATTTACGACTTGCTGGGCCGCGACGGCGATCGGGTGCGCGCCTTGTTCCAGAAAGTCGAGACGCAAGGCGGCTTCGATCTCTCCGGTAAACCGGGTAGTGATGGCGACGAATTCAGCCGAATCGCGCAATATGGCTTCCAATCCGGGAAATCGACTCACCAGGACCGGCTGGACACGATTCGCGACGTGGAGGACGACTATGGCGTGATGATCGACACCCACACCGCCGATGGCGTCAAAGTCGCGCGTGAGTACATGACGCCCGGCGTGCCGATGATCGTGCTGGAGACGGCGCTGCCGGCCAAGTTCAACGAAACGATCCTGGAAGCGCTTGGGCGCGATGCGGAGCGCCCTGCGGGATTCGAGGATATCGAAGCCTTGCCGCAGCGGTTTGAAGTGATGGCGGCCGATGTCGTGCAGGTCAAGGCCTTCATCGCCGGACATACCGGTTTGTAGCGGCGCCGGCCTTCGCGTGTGCTCACCGTGGCAGGTAGCTACGCTCTTGCCTCGGCTTTCGCGGATGACCACTCCCGCTTGCGGGAGTGGTTTACAATCTTGGCAATGACAACCCCACCAAACCAGGCATGTCCGACCAGAAACCTATGTTGAGCGTCCGGCAGGCGCTCGATTTCCTGCTCGCCGCGGTACGGCCGATTGCCGATGTCGAATCGGTCGAAACGCTGGCGGCCAACGGCCGCGTTCTTGCCGTCGCACAAACCTCACAACTCAATGTTCCGCCGGCGGATAACACGCAAATGGACGGTTATGCGGTGCGCGCGGCTGATTGCGTCGGCGGTGCCGCACAACTGAAGGTAAGCCAGCGCATTCCGGCCGGCACGATCGGCCTGCCGCTGCTGCCGGGCAGCGCCGCACGCATCTTCACCGGCGCGTTGATTCCGCCGGGCGCCGATGCCGTCGTGATGCAGGAAATGTGTGCGCTCGAAAAGGCTGACGATGGCGACGTGGTCACCATCAACCATACGCCGCAACCAGGCGAATGGATACGGCGCAGCGGTGAAGACATTCAAAGCGGTGCGGTGATCATGCGAGCGGGTACGTTGCTGCGCGCGCAAGAGCTGGGCCTGGCCGCTTCGGTGGGGCTGGCGGCGTTACCGGTCGTGCGCAAGCCGCGCGTCGCGGCCTTCTTCACTGGCGATGAATTGGCGATGCCGGGCGACGCCCTGAAGCCGGGAGCAATCTATAACTCGAATCGGTTCACCCTGCGCGGCTTGCTGGAGAATCTCGGCTGCGACTTCACCGATTTCGGCATCGTTCCCGACACGCTGGATGCCACGCGCGACACCTTGCGCCGCGCCGCCCAACAGCATGATTTGATCATCACTTCGGGCGGGGTTTCGGTCGGGGAAGAGGATCACATCAAACCGGCGGTCGAAGCCGAGGGCCGCCTCAACATGTGGCAAATCGCGGTCAAGCCCGGCAAGCCCCTGGCCTTCGGCGAAGTCGATCGCGCGGGTCAGGGCGGCAGCGCATTTTTCCTCGGTTTGCCCGGCAATCCGGTTTCCAGTTTTGTGACCTTCCTATTGTTTGTGCGGCCGTTCATTTTGCGCATGCAAGGAGTGCACGATGTCACGCCGCAATCGTTTGGGATGCGGGCCGATTTTGCGTGGCCGAAGGCGGATCGGCGCAATGAATTTCTGCGCGCAAAGATTAATTCAAACGGCGGCCTCGATCTGTTTCCGAATCAAAGTTCGGGGGTATTGACATCGACGGTCTGGGGCGACGGCTTGATCGATAATCCTGCCGGAAAGACGATCGCTGCTGGCGATATCGTCCGGTTTATTCCGTTCAACGCATTGCTTTACTAACAGCGCAGCGGTGGCGCGGCTGGAACGAGTGTGACCAATGCCGCCGCCGTACAATCTTGAAGGTGACATGAACATCCAGCTCCGCTTTTTCGCCAGCGTCCGCGAAGCGCTCGCCACCGCGCAAGAATCCGTCACTCTGCCCAGCCACATTCATACGATTGGCGACGTGCGCGCG
>DHXL01000075.1:0-4763 GCA_002415335.1 Oxalobacteraceae bacterium UBA5157 | reverse complement strand
GTCATATCGCCATGATGAGGAAAACCGAATGAGTGTGCGCGTCCAATCCGATGATTTCGACCTCAGCACCGAGGTCGCGCAATTGCGCGCCGCCAATCCGAAGGTCGGCGCGATCGTGACGTTCGTGGGCACCGTACGCGATGTCAGCGACGGCTCCGCGGTGGCGGAAATGGAGCTCGAGCATTACCCTGGCATGACGGAAAGCGCGCTGCAAGACATTGTCACGCAGGCCAAGACGCGCTGGAATATCTTCGATGCGCTTGTGATACACCGGGTCGGGCCTTTGCTGCCGCTGGCGCAGATCGTGCTGGTCGCGGTGACTTCCTCGCATCGGGGCGAGGCATTCGCCGCCTGCGAGTTCATCATCGACTACCTGAAGACGCAGGCGCCGTTCTGGAAAAAAGAACAAACGCCGCAGGGCGCGCGCTGGGTCGATGCGCGGGTCACGGACGACCAGGCGCTGGCAAAATGGGGCCTGCCTTCGGACAATGCGGAAGGACGCGAAGAATCGTGAGCACCTGCTTGCGCGCGCCGCCTGCGCTTGATCGGGTGGTGCCGCCTGATGCGGCCGGCGTTGTGCAGCCTCGCGCCGCGCTTGACTGACGCAAGGCTGCAACACCCGGTCGGTTCGCGCAACCGCTCAAGGCCGAGAATCAGGGTCGGCTAATGGAATTGCGCGGGTCTCGCCATGACGCAGCAGCCAGACGAGATCATCGCCGAGACCTCGTTGGCGCAACCCGGCGGCAAGATCGCGTGGTGGCTGGTCGAAGGCTTCCTGCGTCAGCATGAATGTGCCCCAATGCACGCCCATGGCTTGTTTGGCTCCTAAATCGAGCATCACTTGTACGGCGTCGGCGGGGTTGATGTGCATGTTCTTCATAAAATCGCGCGGCAAATAGGCCCCGATCGGCAGCGCCAGAAAGTCAACCGCTCCGAGGCGTTCACGAATCGCCTTGAAGTCCGCGCTATACCCGGTGTCGCCCGGGAATAAGAAACGCCACGTTGCCGCGCCGTCTCGCTGCCATTGCAGCATGTACCCTCCCCATAACGAGGCATTGGTATCCCAAGGGGTCCGCCGGCTCCAATGTTGCGCCGGAGTAAAGTGGAGGCGCACGGTTTCCTGCAAGACGGCACCGGTTGCACTCGTGCTCAAGTCGGCGTGATCCCACCAGGCCATCTCGGTTACCTGAGAGACCTGTCGCGCATCGAACCATGCCTTGAGGCCCAATGGAACAAAGAAACGTGGCCGCTGCCCGGCTGCCAGAAGGCCTGCGATGGTGGCACCGCAGAGATGGTCATAGTGATTGTGCGAAATCAGCACGACGTCAATTGGTGGCAGCTGTTCAGGCTGCAGCGGCGCGGGAACCCTTCGCGGCGAGCCGAAACGGCCGTAGGGCCCCGCGAAACTTGCGAGAGTGGGATCAATCAGAATGTTCAAGCCGCCCACTTGCAGCAATATCGTGACGTGGCCTAGCCATGTCACGACCGGTTCATGCTGTCGCAGCGCGATGCGTGCATGGTCGACCGGCACACTCCATGCGCGCGCGAACGCCGCATAGCCACCCGCCGGTTCAGCCAGCGGTCTGAAATCGCCGCGCATCGAGCGCCACACCATTTCATACCAGGGGAACTTCCCGATCACCACCGCTGGGTCGCTGTTTTCAAATAAGGCATCGGCTTGCTGTGCTCGTTTCATACTGAATCTGCTGTCCATGGATCGGACGATCCGTGACCGTTCAGGTGACTCTGAATCTGTGCTCGCACAGACTCACGGGTTTCGGCTGTCACGTGCCACGGCGAACTGTAAATGAGTTCAACCCGGCTGCCGGGCAGAGGTACGAGTTTCCGGTCCCAGCTCGGTAGTCGCAACGCCCGGCTGCAATATATCCTGATCGCGACAATCGGCAGGCCCGTTTGCTGCGCGAGATCCAGTACGCCATCCTTGACGACCCGAGCCGGCCCATAAGGTCCATCGGGATTCAAGCAGGTGCTGGAGCCTTTCTCGACCAGGGGAACGAGTCGCTGCAACGCCCGCCGTCCGCCATGTCCGGATGAGCCGAGCACCAGCGTGCCGACGCCCATCCAGCCGAGGAAGATATGGACGCCTTTCATGTACCAGGCGGGATGGTTCATCCAGACGTAGGGCTTCGAATAGCGCATCGCGCCAATGGAGTAGGGAACTACGCCCTGGTGCCAGGCGCAATCGATGGTGGTCTGCCGCAAGAACATCGCGGGCCGGTCAATATGCCGCACTCGCACTGACAGTTTCAATACTCTCCACAGGCAGACGATCAATACCGCCACGGCATAGCCGTAGATGGTTATTGGCAGACGCATGCGACCGCGTGACTGGATGTCCTGATCCTCGCGATTGCGCATGGTTGAACTGGACGCTTAAAATGGAGCAAATTGTAGCATTCGTGAGTCGGCGATATGCCGATTCACCGATGGGCCGGTCCGGCCAGACACTGAACGAAGGCTCACGGGCAGCGCTCGGTCGAACATGACATCGTATCCAGGCACATCCCGCCGGACTCAATCGCGAGCCAGACAGCTATGCCGAGGGCGCGCCGCCGTTGATAACGCCATATTCGATCGGCAGCTTGACGTAAAACAGCGTCAGTTTTTCCCGGTGAATCAGATCGATCAGCGCTTGCGCTTCATCGTCGCTGACGGCAAACACGACTTCCACCGGAAGATCGCCCTGCAGCTCGAAAAAATGATCTTCGTGGACGACTCCGTGTCGACCGTATCCCGCAATCGCACGAAAGGCAGAGCCGCCGTGAATGCCGAGTTTCTTGGCCTGCATCAGCAACCATTCATAGGCCAGGGTGTGGTGGTGTTTCAGGTTCTCATGCATGTAAAACTTCAGATAAGTGCCTTTCATCTTCGCCTCCAGTTTCCTCGATCGGATTGCGTGCCCGGAATCATGCCGCCCGTTCCGCCGCGGCCATTCGTCCTAAGCTCCTAAGTGTTGCTTAGCGTCTTGACTGTCATGATGCCAAGGGCCGTCATCGCCAGCGAACCGCCCACATGGACGCCTACGGCGCCCAGCGCCCACAGGTATTCGGTGCGGCCGATCAGCGATACGACCTCGGCCGAAAAGGTGGAAAAAGTCGTCAAGCCACCCATGAAGCCAGTGATGATGAATAGCCGTGCCTCCGGGGCGAGACTGGTGTGCTGCGTAAAATACGCGATCGCGATGCCGACCAGGTAGCCGCCGATCAGGTTGGCAGCGAGCGTCCCGAGCGGCAGGGTCGGGAATAGCGGATTGAGAACGATCCCCAGCCACCAGCGGAACCATGCTCCCAGGGCGGCACCCAACCCGACTGCGACAAAACCATAGCTGCCCATCCGTGCTCCTGCGTGTTAGTCCAGCGGTGGAAATTTTCTTTTGTGTAAGTTTAAACGATCTTGCCCCGGTTCTTGCGGACAGCGCGTCCGAGTCCCTTCGTTGAATCGCCGCCTATTCGTGCCGAACTTGATGTAAATCATCGGTGCGCTTAGGTGAAAGCGCAAAATCGTTGCTTGAAAAGGCCGTTCTCGGCCCAATTTTCCTATCAAGCAAATAATTTCCGGACCGTTCCCAATGCGTCTCGACAAACTCACGACCAAATTGCAAGAAGCCCTTTCCGATGCCCAGAGTCAGGCAGTCGGCCACGATAACCAGTACATCGAGCCGGTGCACGTGCTGTCCGCCTTGTTGAACCAGGACGACAGCAGCGCGCGATCCCTTTTGCAGCGGGCAGGCGTCAACATAGGCGGACTGAGTGCGGCACTGAAAGGCTCGCTGGAGCGTCTGCCAAAAGTGACCGGAACCGGGGGCGAAGTCCAAATCGGACGCGAGTTGGGATCCCTGCTCAATCTGGCCGACAAGGAAGCGCAAAAGCGCGGCGACCAGTTTATCGCCAGCGAGATGGTGCTGCTGGCGTTGACCGACGATAAGTCCGACGCCGGCAAACTCGCGCGCGAAAATGGGTTGACGCGCAAGGCGCTGGAGGCCGCCATTACCGCGATGCGCGGCGGCGCCAATGTCTCTTCGCAGGAGGGTGAAGGCCAGCGTGAAGCCCTCAAGAAATACACACTCGACCTGACCGAGCGGGCGCGCATGGGCAAGCTCGACCCGGTGATCGGACGCGATGACGAGATCCGTCGCGCGATCCAGGTCCTGCAGCGCCGCACCAAGAACAACCCGGTCTTGATCGGTGAGCCGGGCGTTGGCAAGACGGCGATCGTGGAAGGCCTGGCGCAACGGATCGTCAACGGCGAGGTGCCGGACAGCTTGAAATCGAAGCGCGTGCTGTCGCTCGATATGGCGGCGCTGGTGGCCGGAGCAAAATATCGCGGCGAATTCGAAGAGCGCCTCAAAGCCGTACTGAAGGAACTGGCGCAGGATGAAGGCCAAACCATCGTTTTCATCGATGAGATGCACACGATGGTCGGCGCCGGCAAGGCCGAAGGCGCAATGGACGCCGGCAACATGTTGAAGCCGGCATTGGCACGCGGCGAGCTGCATTGCGTCGGCGCCACCACGCTCGACGAATATCGCAAGCACATCGAGAAGGATGCGGCGCTGGAGCGGCGCTTCCAGAAGATCCTCGTCGACGAGCCGAGTGTGGAGGCGACGATCGCCATCCTGCGCGGCTTGCAGGAAAAATACGAAGTCCATCACGGCGTCGAGATTACCGACCCGGCGATCGTCGCCGCCGCCGAGCTGTCGCATCGCTACATCACCGACCGCTTCCTGCCCGACAAGGCGATCG
>DHXL01000031.1 GCA_002415335.1 Oxalobacteraceae bacterium UBA5157 | reverse complement strand
CGCACCGGCGAGTTGACGCCGCCCGGCGTGGTCAATTGGGCGCGGGCAAAAAGGGTGTCGTTGTTGGAGGTCATCGGGGTTCGCAAGTAAAGGAGGGGAATCGGTCCGGCACACTTGACTGTATGCCGGCGCTGCGCAGTCTGTTGTTAATCGTCTATTGGTCTGGATGGTCGGCGTGAGCGGGTTGCTCGGGATGCTCGCCCTGCTCGGTATCCGCCTCGCGTGCCCAGAAATAACGGTCCGGTACCAGTTTGCCCATGCCCAGCCGCTGCGCGTTGGCGATCGATGCAATCGTGAATTCCTGCGCTTCGAACACGGCTTCAGGCACGTCGAGGCCGTTGGCAAGCATGGCCGCGATGGTAGCCGACAGCGTTGCGCCGGCGCCGCTGAAGGAGCCCGATATGCGCTGCCAGTTGTCCTGTCGCACGACGCCGGTGTCGTTAAAAAGTGTGTTCGAGACATCCTGCGCGTCGGACGGCGTCCCGGTTACGAACAAGTATTCGCAGCCCATCTCGATGACGCGCATGGCGTCCAGCGCCAGCATGTCTTCCGACGATGGCTCGCGCCAGGTTTCGGCAAAGCGCGCCAGTTCAACCGCCGACATCAGCAGCAGCGTGGTCTGCGGGATCAGCAATTCGCGCATCGCGATCAACAGGTCTTCGCTATCGAGCCCCTGGTCCGGCATCGCGGAAATAAACGGGTCGAGCACAAGCGGGATATCCGGATAATCGGACACGATCTCGGCGATTACCGAGACGTTCTCGATACTGCCGACCGCACCGACCTTGAATGCCGCAACCGGCATGTCTTCGAGCACCACACGCGCCTGGTCGGCCACCCAGTCGGCATCGATGACCTGGCTATCCTCGATGCGCGCCGTGTCGCAGATCAGGATCGAAGTGATCACGGACAAGCCATGGCAGCCCATCGCGGCGAAGGACGCGAGATCGGCCTGGATGCCGATGGCGCCGACAGGGTCGGTGGCGCCGAACGTCAATATGAGCGGAGAAGTTTGGTTTTGCACAGCGCTTGGATTAAGATATCTGACTTTGCATTTTACTTGAAGGGCTGTCCGCCGTGAGCAATAACGTGACTTCGCATCAAAACGCCAACGAAGAATTCAAGACCTGGATGTGTTTGATCTGTGGCTGGGTATATGATGAAGCGGCAGGCTTGCCGGAGGACGGGATAGCGGCCGGCACGCGCTGGGCCGATGTGCCGATGAACTGGACTTGCCCGGAATGTGGCGCACGCAAGGAAGATTTCGAGATGGTGACAATCTGACCGCTAGTTGCCAAGGGGACAGTTTTGAGATAAAACGAATTGAATAGGAATCTTTGTCCTAATCTTGTTCTTATGCATCTTGCTTTTTGTTACTGTAGGGCCGTATATTGAATAAATATAAAACGAGATGACGTGATGACAACATCAGTGGATAATGCCAGCCTCAAGATTATGGTGATTGACGACAGCAGCACGATTCGGAGATCGGCGGAAATTTTCCTGGGGCAGGCGGGTTATCAAGTCGTGTTGGCTGACGATGGTTTCGATGCGCTTGCCAAGATGAACGACCACAAGCCGGCCCTGATTTTTTGCGACATTCTGATGCCCAGGCTGGACGGCTATCAAACCTGCGCGCTGATCAAGAAAAGCGCAAAATTTCATACTACGCCGGTTATCATGCTGTCGTCCAAGGATGGGTTGTTCGATCGGGCGCGCGGCGCGATGGTCGGCTCCGACGCCTATCTCACGAAGCCATTTACCAAAGACAGCTTGCTCAAGACCGTGCGCGACCACACTACTCAGGCACTTTCCAAGTAAAACAGTTCAATAAAATTTAGAGGCAAAGGCTCAAGATGGCAATCCAAAAAATTCTCGTGGTTGACGATTCCCCCACGGAGCGCTATTTCCTGACCGATATCCTGGTCAAAAACGGATTCTCAGTGTCCACCGCCGAAAACGGCGAAGAGGCACTCCTCAAGATCAAGGCCGACAAGCCGCAATTGATCTTGATGGACATCGTGATGCCGGGCCAGAACGGCTTTCAGGTGACCCGGGCGATTACGCGCGACCCGGCCACCCAGGACGTGCCTGTCATCATTTGCACCAGCAAGGGCCAGGAGACCGACCGGATATGGGGCTTGCGCCAAGGCGCCCGCGACTACATCGTCAAGCCGGTCGATCCTCAGGAATTGCTGGCGAAAATCGCTGCACTTGGATAACTGCCAGGATCACTGATCGCCCATGTCTCAATCGATCTCGAACCCCGTGCCGGACAAAATCTACGGCAGACCGGATGCCGCCGCGCGCCGCACGCGTCTGCGCGAGTTCCAGGCGCAACTGGTCGAACGCATGCAGGCGGTGCGCAGCGGCGTGGACACGCGCGTCAATCAGCTCGGTGTCATGATAGGCCAGACGCGCTGGCTGCTGAATTTGCAGGAAGCCGGCGAAATCGTGTCGGTCGGCACCATCACGAAGGTGCCGTTGACGCAAGACTGGTTTCTGGGCTTGTCGAATATTCGCGGCAATTTGATCAGTGTGGTGGACTTCGCGCGGTTTCAGGGACATGCGCAGACGCCGATCGACAAGGAAAGCCGTATCGTCGCGTTTGCGCCGTCGCTGTCATTCAATAGCGGCCTGCTGGTCACGCGCGTACTCGGATTGCGCAACGTGGCCGACATGGCGTCGCAACCCGCTGCCGAAGAAGGCGGCGCGGCCTGGTCGACGCAGCGCTATCTCGATCGCGATTCCGAGATATGGAGTCAACTTGACCTGTCATTGGTAGTCCAGGATCCTCAGTTTTTACATGTCGGCTTATGAGCCGTCTTGGATAGGCGGGAAAGAGTCAGTGGAACCGCACTCGATCCCCGGGAAATCAGAACATTGCGCGCTGTCGCACTGTAATCGGAATTTGGATATTGCGGGACAGAGTCAAGTGCAGCGCTGCTCTGTCCACCACATTTTAGGAGTCCAGTAATGGCTTTGAAACTACCGTCGTTCATGTCCAAGGGCGCCAAAGAAAGCGCGGCCGAAGCGGAAGATGTGATCGTGCATGAATCCGGTGCCGTGAGCGAGTTGGACGCCACGCATACCGTGTTTGGGCAGCCCGTGACGGAATCCGAACCGGCACCTAAGTCCGCCGCGGGGAACGCGTCCAGTTTCGAGGCGGAGCTGAATCCGAACGTCACCATCATCGGTGCCGCGCTGGCCAAGACCGGCGACATCCGCCTGCCGCTGATTGGCAAGTACTCGCTGCAAAGGCAGGTGCGCATTTTGCTGATCGGGCTCGCCGTCTCGTTGCTGCTGGGGGCGATTTTCACCTATCTGCAATGGCAGTATTTTTATGACACCGCGATTCAAACGCAGATTGCCAGTGATGCGCTGATGCACTCGCAGCGTATCGGCAAGGCGGCGCCAAACGCGATTCAGGGCAACCCGGAGGCGTTCAAGCAATTGCAGGAAAGTCGCAAGGAGTTCAATCGCGACCTGACGGTGTTGGCCAAGGGCGGCAATTTTCAGGGCCGGGAAATCGGCGCGCCGACCAGTCAATTGGCAGTCATCCTGCAGAAGACGCAAAAGGACTGGAGCAATACCGACAAGGCCGCGGAGACTATCCTGAGGCTCAAGAAGGAGTTGACCGGCTTTGGCACGACGCTGCAAAAACTGAATGAGATCTCGCCGGCGTTGCTCGAATTGACCGAGCAGATTGCAACCCTCAAGACCCAGGGCGGCGCATCGCCGCGCGAGATTTCGGCCGCCGGTCAGCTCGTGATGCTGACGCAGCGTCTGGGTCGCAGCGCCAACGAATTCCTGACTTCCGAAGGCGTGAACCCGGAAACTGCATTCTTGCTGGGTAAAGACACCAACACCTTCCGCGACATCACCGAGGGCTTCCTGAGTGGCAGCGACGTGCTGCGCCTGTCCGCTACCAAGGATCAGGATACGCGTGACAAGTTGACCGAGCTGCAAGGCGCGTTTGCCGAATACCAGTTGTCAGTCTCCACGATTCTCGGCAACCTGCAAAACTTCATCGCCGCCAAGCAATCCGAACAATTGATTTTCACCGAAAACGAAGCACTCAAGCAGCGTTTGACGAATCTGCAGAAGACTTATCGCGTCGAGCAGGATACGCTGAACTGGCCGTTTTGGGCGATCGTGGTCGCCGGCGTGCTGGCACTGATCTCGGCGACCGGTATTGCGCTGGTGTTGCTGCAGGAAGGCCGCAACCGCACCAAGGGCGCCGACTTGCGGCGTCAAGAGGCGGAGGAGCAGCGTCTCCAGGCGCAGAAACAGGAAGAAGAAGCGAAGAGCGCCAACGATCAGAATCAGGCCGCTATTTTGCGCCTGATGAATGAGCTGCAGGAAGTGGCGGATGGCGATTTGACGGTGCAGGCGACAGTGTCGGAAGACATCACCGGCGCGATCGCCGACTCGGTGAATTACACGGTCGAAGAATTGCGCGGCTTGGTCGGTCGTGTGACCAACACGGCAGAGCAAGTCACCTCGGCGTCGAACAAGGCGCAGAACATTTCCACCGAACTGTTGGCGGCGTCACAGAAACAGTCGCGCGAAATTTCAGAAACCGGCCAGGCGGTACTCGAGATGGCGGTCCAGATTACCGACGTATCGAAGTCCGCCAATGAGTCCGCCGAGGTGGCGCGCCAGTCGGTGACGGCGGCCGAAGAGGGTTCCCGCGCGGTGGAAAACGCGATCAAGGGCATGAACGAAATTCGCGAGCAAATTCAGGAAACGTCGAAGCGAATCAAGCGGCTGGGCGAATCGTCACAGGAAATTGGCGAAATCACCGAGCTGATTTCCGACATTACCGAACAGACCAACGTGCTGGCGCTGAACGCCGCGATTCAAGCGGCGTCGGCCGGCGAAGCCGGGCGCGGCTTCTCGGTGGTTGCGGAGGAGGTGCAGCGACTGGCCGAACGCTCCGGCGAAGCGACCAAGCAGATCGGTGCGCTGGTGCGGACGATTCAAACCGATACGCACGATGCGGTTGCCGCTATGGAAAAATCGACGCAGGGCGTGGTCGAAGGGGCAAAGCTGTCTGATGCGGCCGGTGCCGCTCTGTCCGACATCCGCCGCGTTTCGAACCGCTTGGCGGAACTGATTCAAGGAATCTCCTCCGCGACCGAGCTACAGGCCACTTCGGCCAACGGCGTGGCGCAGAATATCCAGAACATCTTGACCGTGACCGAGCAAACGCAAGAGGGGACGCAACAGACCGCGGTGTCGATTCGCGAGTTGTCCAAGTTGGCCGAAGAGCTGAAAAATTCGGTGTCCCGGTTCCGCGTGACGGCCTGATACGGAAAAGTCCGTTCTCCGTTCCGTTTCGGCTCGGCCTGAACTGGCTGGGCCCGAATTAGTAATGCATTAGTGGCCGGCCGGTGTCTTGTCCGGCCACTTTTTGAACCTGCGCGAGGCATTCATGACCACCCCTTCTTCCGCCCCCCAAGGGATCCGCGACACTTTCGATACCGGGCCCTTGTCCTGGGTGATGGGTGAAATCCGTGAGGCACTCACCCGTTCCAAAGCCGCTTTGGGCGAGGCGCTCGCACAGGACGCCGAGACGCAATCCACCGCGCTGCGCCACGCCAAGACTTACCTGCACCAGGCCCACGGGGCGCTGCAGATTGTCGATGTCGACGGTGTCGCGATCATTACCGAAACGGTGGAAGACTTGTTCGATCGCATGGATGGCGGGCAGGTCGCGCTGACGCCGCAGATTGCGCAGGCGATCGACAATGCCTATCAGGCGCTGATCGAATATCTGGAAGAATTGCTGTCGGGCGCGCCGCATCAACCGGTGCGGCTGTTTCCGTATTACCGCGCGCTGTTGCAGGTGCGCGGCGCCGAACGGATCCACCCCGCCGATCTTTTTTTCCCGAATCTGGCGATCAGGCCGCAATTGCCGGCGGTGCAGCCGGCGCCCGCCGGGACCGACTATGTCATGCTGCGCAAGCGATTCGAGCGGGCGCTGCTGCCTTTCCTGAAGAGCAACGATGGTGCGGCAGAAATGGCAAATGCACATGCGATGCGCGACATCATCAAGGATGTCGAGCACAGCCAGG
>DHXL01000032.1 GCA_002415335.1 Oxalobacteraceae bacterium UBA5157 | reverse complement strand
TTGCCATTGCTGTCTGCGCTGCTTTCGCCGGATCGCTGGCTGTTGTGGCTCGGCATACTATTTGTGTTGTCGGTCTATTTCTTCCCGACCGGCATCGTCGGCAAACTGCGCACCTGGGGATGATCATGCTTGCCCGCTCACACTATTTGCACTGCTGCGAACGCGAAATCCATTATGTCGAATGGGGCCACGAACGTGGTCAAGACGACACGCCGGCGCTAATCCTGTGGCACGGACTGGCGCGCACCGGGCGCGACTTCGACGACTTGGCCGAAGCGCTGGCCGATACCTACCGTGTCATCTGTCCCGACACGATCGGGCGCGGCCTGTCGCAATGGAGTCCTGAGCCCGACCGCGAATACTGCCTGGAATTCTATGCCCGCATCGCACAGGCGCTGGCCGATCAGCTCGGCATTGCGCGCATGCGCTGGGTCGGCACCTCGATGGGCGGCGCGATCGGCATGGTAGCCGGCGCCACGACCCTGAAAGGCCGTATCAGCCACCTGGTACTGAACGACAATGGCCCCGCGCTGGCGCAAGCCGCGATCGAAAGAATCCGCAGCTACGCCGGCAATCCGGCGCAATTCGACACCGTCACCGAGTTCGAGGCGTACTTGCGCACAATCTACCAACCGTATGGCTCGCTGAGCGACCTGCAGTGGCGCCGCATGGCCGAAACCTCGGTGCGGCGTTTGCCGAGCGGAAAAATTACCGCGCACTACGACCCGGCGATGGTCAGGCAATTCATCGTACATCCGCATGATTACGATCGCTGGCAAGAATACGATGCGCTGACCATGCCGACGCTGGTGTTGCGCGGCGAGAAATCGGATCTGCTGCTGGCGGAGACCGCGCAAGAGATGACGCGGCGCGGACCTTGCGCGCGATTGGAAGTGATTGCCGGGTGCGGGCATGCGCCGGCCTTGAACGTGGCGGGGCAGATTGCGCTGGTGCGTGCGTTCCTGGCTGAGTGAATCCGCGTCGCATGGAATACAGACTCGTTCCATCGCTCCTCAGATTCCGACCGCACCTCGTCGATAGAACCGCTTCGAATTCACGGAAACTGCCGGGCTCATAACGCCCGCTACCGGGCTACGTCAATCTCAGATCAGCGATAACGCCGCCGACCCGTCCGGATAGCGCGCATCGAAACACCGAGTACATTCCGGACAAAACATATGGGCCCGCTTCACAAAGCCCTGACGCAACACCAGTTGCAAGTGAACACCCTCGCATTCCGGGCAACATTCCCTCATCTCCCCCGAAAAAGTGATATCCCCGCTTACATAATAATCATGCAGCCATACGCCATCCGCGACCATCGGCGGCGCGAGTTCGACCAGCGTCAAGAGCGCTGGTTGATCGTGCCGTTGTTCGAGGACCGCGATTCCGTCGGGCGTATTGCCCCCCATCAATTCAGAACCGCTCATGCCGACTCTCCTATACGTGCAGATCGTCACCACCCAAAAACCTGACCCGAACCCGTCTGATTACGCTGGGGCATTTAAGTTTCATTGAACAAATTCGCGCATCCGACTTTCGTGGTGCATGATTGCAAAGGGAAATTACTGTTGCGAAGTCTGCGATGCAAGTCGCGCAGGTTTGTGTGTCCTGCAGCAGCCGGCAGACGGGCCAGTATTGCTCGAAGTCAAAACACTCACAGAAGTCCGGACGATGGAATTATTCTATGCCCAATTCGCGCCGCCGGGAACCGCCCAGGGCGTCCGCCTGGTGCACAGGTCAGCTGTCTGGCCCGGCGAAAGCGACAGGCCACGCGATAGCGGCCATTGCGCTACACTCGATTTCCCCTTTTACCGGATGCGAGACCCCATGCCCACCGCCTTGTTCACCGCACGCCGTCCGCCCCACCTCAAGACGGTCCTGCTGGCAAGCGGCGTCGTGCTCACGCTTGCGATGGGCGTCCGCCACGGCTTCGGGTTTTGGCTGCAACCGATCTCGCAGGCGCATGGCTGGACCCGCGAAACGTATTCGCTGGCGCTCGCCTTGCAAAACTTGATGTGGGGCGTGTTCGGGCCGTTCGCCGGCATGGCGGCCGATCGCTTCGGCACCGCACGCGTGGTCATCCTCGGCGCCTTTCTTTACATGGCCGGCTTGCTGTGGATGGCCGTCATCGACCAGCCGACGCTGTTCGTGATCGGCTCCGGCGTCCTGATCGGCGGCGCGCTGGCATGCACCGCGTTTGGTGCGATCAGCGGAATGATCGGCCGTATCGCGCCGGCTTCCAAGCGTTCCTGGGCCTTCGGCTTATCGTCCGCGGCGGGTTCGTTCGGCCAGTTCGTGATGATGCCGGTCGAACAGCAATTGATCTCGTTTACCGGCTGGCAAAACGCGTTTTACCTGCTGGCCGGATTGATCGTGCTGCTGATGATTCCGATGGCGTTCAGGCTGCGCGAGCCGGCTGCAACGCCGGTCGCGAGCCATGAACAAAGCATCCTGGAAGCGGTCCGCGAAGCGTTCGCCTACCGGCCGTTCCTGCTGCTGCTGGCCGGCTATTTCGTGTGCGGATTCCAGGTCGTGTTCATCGGCGTGCACATGCCGGCTTACCTGAAAGACAAAGGCATCCTGGACCCGAATGTCGCCGTGATCGCGCTGGCCTTGATCGGATTGTTCAATATTTTCGGCTCGTATTATGCGGGCAAGTTGGGCGGCATCCTGCCCAAGAGGTATCTGCTGTCGTCGATCTACATTGGCCGCGCGGCCGTCATTTCGCTGTTCCTGCTGGCGCCGTTGTCATCCGCGTCGGTCTATGTATTCGCGGCGGCGATGGGATTGATGTGGCTGTCGACGGTGCCGCTGACGAACGGCGTGATCGCAGGCATTTTCGGCGTCAAGTACTTGTCGATGCTGTCCGGCTTCGTGTTTTTTTCTCATCAGGTCGGCAGCTTTCTCGGCGTATGGCTGGGCGGGTACCTGTACACGAAACAAGGCAGTTACAATACGGTGTGGCTGATCACGATTGCACTCGGCGTCTTTGCCGCACTGGTGAACCTGCCGATCAACGAAAACGCCATCACGCGCGCGCAACCGGCGCCAGCCTAAGTCGATCATGCCTATACGTCTCACGCCACGACTCAAACGCTTCTTGCTCGGCCTCGCCTTCGCCGCCGTGCTGGCGCTTGCATTCCTGGCCTACCTGCGCCCCTCTTTCATCGTCGATCTCGCGAACCGGTTCATCCTATGTCAATGAAAAATCCCGCGGCGCGCTTCGCCGTGCAGAGTCTCGGCGCGTCGCGCATCCGCGAGGTCGCGAACGTCGGCATCGGCCGCGCGGACGTGCTGCCGTTCTGGTTCGGCGAGCCCGACGAGGTGACGCCCGCCTTCATCCGTGACGCGGCCAAACAAGCGCTGGATGCCGGCGATACTTTCTACACGCACAACCTCGGCTTGCCGCAACTGCGCGAGGCGATTTCGCATTACCTGTCTGCGCTGCATGGCCCGATTGCCACCGAACGTATCGCGGTGACCTCATCCGGTGTTTCGGCCCTGATGCTGGTGTCGCAATTGATCGTCAATCCGGGCGATCGCGTGGTGGCGGTGACTCCGCTGTGGCCGAACCTGATTGAAATCCCGAAGATCCTCGGCGCGGAGATGGTGCAGGTGCCGCTGCAGTTCGGCCACACCTGGGAACTCGACATGCAGCGCCTGCTGGATGCGCTGACGCCGGGCACCCGCGCGGTTTACCTGAATTCGCCGAACAATCCGACCGGCTGGGTCATCACGCGCGCGCAACAGGAAGTCATTCTCGCGCATTGCCGCCGACATGGTATCTGGATCATGGCCGACGACGTGTATGAGCGGCTGGTGTACGACACCGCCGGCGGCCAGGCCTGTGCGCCGTCCTTTCTCGATCTCGCGACGCCGGAAGACCGCATCATCTCGGCCAACAGTTTTTCCAAATCGTGGCTGATGACCGGCTGGCGCCTCGGCTGGCTGGCGGCACCGGCCGGCATGATGGCTGACCTCGGCAAGCTGATCGAGTACAACACCTCGTGCGCGCCCGGCTTCGTGCAGCGCGCCGGCATCGTCGCGGTCGAGCATGGCGCAGAGATCATCGCGCATAGCGTGACCCGTTACCAGACTGCGCGCGACTTCCTGTATGAACGGCTCAATGCGCTGCCGCGCATCCTGTCACCCAAACCGAAAGGCGCGATGTACCTATTTTTTCGCGTCGACGGTGAACGGGACACGCTGGCGCTATGCAAGCAACTGGTGCGCGAAGCCGGTCTCGGACTCGCCCCGGGCAGTGCGTTCGGGCCGGAAGGCGAAGGTTATGTGCGCTGGTGCTTTGCCAGTTCGCTGGAGCGGCTGGACGAGGGGGCACGGCGCTTGGCGCGCTTCCTCGAAGATCGTTGAGCGCCTTTCACACGCGCTACCGACCGTAAAAACCATCACGTCGGCAGCGGCCCGTTCGGGAGTCGCTGCGTTACTCGCTTGACCTTCTTGCAGGTCTCCGCATGCAGTCTCCTGCGCGGGGAACTCAGAAGTAGCAGCTGCTCGCCGCCATCCAGCGCAGTTTCGCAGCGGTATCTGGCCGCGTGCTTTCAATCTCCCCGGCCAGACGCAACAATCCGGTCATTTTTTGCAGATGGCGCGGCGGAGTCAATTCCTCGGACGGGATCAAGAGAGCCGACGCGGCACGCTGCAACCTTGCGGTAAATGCATGGAATCTGACCGAATGGCCGGCAATTCGATGTTGGTCCAACGATACGGACCTTCCGGGTGCGGCGAATGAGAGCTTGAACATGGCGACTTCCTTTCGGGAAACTTGTTTTGTCGCTTGAAGTATAGGAGCGGGTGAGATATATATCAAATTTCAAGTTTACATATTCGTTATCATCAATATGAATAAAGATTTACCGTCTAGCAGATCGGTATGGGCACGGAGTCGGGGTCGGACGGGGATGGCAAGCATCGCCTGCTTCGGACAGGCTGCGGCACCGCAAGTACAATATGGCAATGGAGATATCAGTAACCGAAATCGAGGAAGCCATCAATTACTGGCGCGCGCTGCGTCCGTCGCTCGGCGAAGAGCGCGTCTTGTCGCCGGAGGTCAACGCCTTGGCCGGGATCTACGCGATGATGATATTCGAGCGGACCAGGGCGGTTCCGCTGGAGCGGGTCGAGCCGGCGGCGCGCCAGTTGCTGGAGTCCTGGCGCCGGCAGCGCGCGTAGTCTCGGTGCCACATTCATCGCACCGCGTTATGCTGCCAGGTGCCGCGCCTGGCGCTGCGGCAATGCCGGCTGCGCCGGGCTCGTCGCCGCCTTCTGTTTGAGCGGCCCCTGCTGCGATTGACCCGCATAGTCTTGACCAAGCATGATCCTGACTGCGCCCGGATCTTCACCGCGCAACGCCAGCCATTGCGCAACGAGGCCGGCCAGGCGGTCGAGCGCGATGCGATGCGTCGCGTCGGTGCTGGCGTACAGCCAATCCGACAGCGCCATGAAGTGCGCGAACGGCGTGTCGCCGAGAATCAGCGGCAGCGTGTGCGCGAAACGTCCCGAGTTCGCGATCAAATCCCAATAGCGCGCGAAGCGCACCAGCCTTTGCATGGTCACGAAATCGATGCGGTCGGTCGCCAGGATCGTGTATGGCGGATGCGGGTCGAACACCAGCCCGTACTCTTGCGTGTGGCGGATGATCGGTGTGCCGCGCAAACGCTTGAGGATGCCGAACTGGATTTCATGCGGCTGGAGCGCATACAGGCGATCGAAGCCGCGCGCAAAACTGGCGACGTCTTCACCGGGCAATCCGGCGATCAGGTCGACGTGGAGGTGCGCGTTGGAATGCGCGCATAGCCAGCGGATATTCTCGGCAGCCTTTTCATTGTCCTGCCTGCGGCTGACCAACGCCTGCACCTCGGGGTTGAAACTCTGGATGCCGATCTCGAATTGCAGCACGCCCGGCGGGAATTTCATGATGCCTTCCTTCAGCGCATCCGGCAAATGATCCGGCACCACCTCGAAATGCGCATACACCGGATCGGCCGGATCGGCCGCCAGTTTGTCGAGGAAGAATTGCATGATCTTCAGGCTCGACTTGATGTTCAGGTTGAACGTGCGGTCGACGAATTTGAACAGGCGCGCGCCGCGCGCATGCAGGCTTTCCAGCTCGCCGAGGAAGCGGTCGAGATCGAACGGCCACGCGGTCTTGTCAAGCGACGATAGGCAGAATTCGCACTTGAACGGGCAGCCGCGCGACGCTTCGACATAGAGTGTGCGGTGCGCGATGTCTTCGTCGCCGTAGAGCGCATACGGCAGCGCGATATCGGCCAGCGGTGGTTGCACGCCGGCATGGATCTTCATCAGCGGCTGCGGGCCGTTGATGATCTGGCGGCACAGTTGCGGGAACGTGACGTCGCCCCAGCCGGTGATCAGGTAATCGGCCAGCTGCACGATGCGTTGCTCGCTGGATTCGTAAGATACTTCCGGTCCGCCCAGCACGATCGTGACGTGCGGCGCGACCCGCTTGAGCAGCGCGACGACCTTGGTGGTTTCTTCGACGTTCCAGATGTAGACGCCGAAGCCGATGATGAATGGACCAGGGCCGGCAGCCGGTTGATGCGCAAGCAGTTTTTCGACGATGTCGGTGCTCTTGGCGCCGATCACGAATTCCTGCAGGCGCGTGTCATCCCGCAAGTCGCCCATGTTCGCCAGCAGATAGCGCAGGCCAAGCGACGCATGCGCATAACGGGCGTTGAGGGTCGACAGCAGGATGGTCATAGGCGGCTTTCCCGGGGTGGGGAAGAGTTAAGGTGCAGCGGAAATTTCGGATCGCATGCGATCCGCCTGCGCAATGGCACTGGCGTGCGGGTCACTGCGCCCGGCGTGGAAGCGTACTCTGCCCCGACTGATTGGACGAACGCCATTTTACGCCACCGCGGTTGGCCCCCTACTTGCCGGCCTCCTTCTCCTGCAGCGTGCGCCACATCACTTTGCCGGTGCCCGAGCGCGGCAGCTCGTCGACGAATTCGATCTGGCGCGGCACTTTGTAAGCCGCCATCTTTTCATGCGCCCAATGCATGATGTCTTCCGCGCTGGCCTCGCTGCCGGCCTTGCGCACGATCACCGCCTTGACCGTTTCACCGCGATAGGCGTCGCGCGCGGCGATGATGCAGCATTCCTGCACGGCCGGATGCTGGTACATCGCCGCCTCGACTTCGGCCGGCCACACTTTGAAGCCGCTGGCGTTGATCATGCGTTTCAGACGGTCGGTGAAAAAGAAGAAACCCTCTTCATCCATGTAACCCAGGTCGCCAGAGCGGAAAAAGCGTGTGCCATCGAGTTCGCCGAATGCCTCGGCGGTCTTTTGCGGGTCGTTCCAGTAACCGTGGAATACTTGCCCGCCGTTGATCCAGATCTCGCCGACTTCGCCGGCCGGCAATTGCTTGAGCGTGACCGGATCGACGATGCGCGCGTCGACGCCGAACACCGGGATGCCGAGGCATTGCTGCTTCATGCGCTGCGGCGGATTGACATGGGTCGCGGCCATCGTCTCGGACAAGCCGTAGCCCTCCATATATTGCTGGCCGGTCAGTTCAAGCAATTTCTGCGCGATCGCGGCCGGCATGGCGGCGCCGCCGCCCGACACACGCTTGAGTCCGGAGATATCGTATTCAGCAACGCGCGGATTGGACAGGAAGTCGATCATCATGGTCGGGATCGACGTCCAGTTGGTCACCTTGTAGCGCGTGATCAATTGGCCGGCCGTGTCGCGATCCCAGCGCGGCAGCACGACGATCGTCGCGCCGCAGTAGATCATCGTGTTCATCACCGATTGCATGCCGGTCACGTGGAAGAACGGCAGCACCGCGAGTGTCACGTGATCGGCCACGACGGCGCCCGACCAGGTCGCGGCGCCGGCCGCGTTGACCATGACCGTGCGGTGCGTGTGGATGCAGCCCTTCGGTTTGCCGGTGGTACCCGACGTGTACGGCATGCATGCCAGGTCGTCCGGCCCTGCCAGATGCGGTCCCGGCGCATGGCGCGCGGCCAGCGCATCGTTCCAGCCGACCACCCCGGACTGAACCAGTACATCGCGCGCCGCACGCACTGTTTCCGGCACGGTGAGCGTGGTGGTTGCGGTCAAGTAATCGGAGTAGGTCGCCACCACCGCATGCTCCAGGCCACTGTCGCCGACCAGCGGCGCCACACGGGGAAACACATCCTGCGAGGCGAGAATGGTGCGCGCGCCGCTGTCTTCCACGTAGTGCCGCAGCTCGTCGGTCATCAGCATCGGATTGACCGGCACCACCATCGCGTCGGCGCGCATGATCGCGTAATAGGCGATGATGAATTGCGGACTGTTCTGCATGTCGAGCAGCACGCGGTCTCCTCGCTGCACGCCGCATACCTGCTGCAAATGGCCCGCCAGCGCCTCGACCTGGCTGTTGAATTGCGCATAGCTCAGCGTCGAATCGTAAAAAATAATCGCGGTCTTGTTCGGGTAACGGCGCGCGCTGATTTCCAGGTTGGTATAGACGCTGGTGTCGGGCGTGGTAAGGAAATGCGGCAGGCCGGCGGGCCAGTGCGGGTAATGGGTCGTGTTCATGTCTCCGTCTTTTCGTTATCTGGTGAGGGTCCGAAGCGATTATAGAGGCGACCTGGAAATGTTGCTGGCCCCCGCCGTCACCTAGACTCGCCGCCGAGGAAGCTAACGCTTGCACGCCAGCGTCACGCCGTCGCTGATCGGCAGCAGCGACAAATCGATGCGCTGATCCTGATGCAGCTTGCGATTGAGGGCCTGGATCGCGGCGGTATCGGCATCTTCGGCTGGAAGCGCAACGCGCCCGCCCCACAGCACATTGTCGATCGCGATCAAGCCGCCCGGCCGCAGCAGCGTCAGGCAGCGTTCGTAATACGCATCGTAGCCGACCTTGTCGGCATCGATGAACGCGAAGTCGAATCCGCCGGCGTGGCCGTCGCCGATCAAGCCGTCGAGCGTTTCCAGCGCCGGCGCCAGCCGCAAATCGATCTTGTGCGCGACACCGGCCTGCTCCCAGTAGGGGCGGCCGATGTCGGTGTATTCGCGGCTGACGTCGCACGCCACGACGCGGCCATCCGGCGGCAAGGCAAGCGCCACCGCGAGGCTGCTGTAGCCGGTGAAGACGCCGATCTCGAGCGTACGGCGGGCCCCGATCAATTGCACCAGCAATGCCATGAACTGGCCCTGCTCGGGCGAGATCTGCATCGATGCATACGGATGATCGTGCGTGACCTTGCGCAATGCGGCCAGCGCCGGATGCTCGCGCAGTGACACCTCGAGCACGTACTGGTACAACGGATCGGTCAAATTCAATGTGCGGTTGGACATTTTTTTCCTTTCGGATGAAGAACCGTAATCAGCATAAGACAAAACGACTTCTCGTTCTCCAGCCATAAGCTGCGCAAGTTGCGATCGCTGCCTGGACCGTCGCGGAATGGTTCGGACGATAGTCGTATTATTGCAGGTGACGGCGCCTTCGCGTTCGGCATTTGGCGCTCTGTTAGGCGGCCGGACGCCGAGCCGCGCAAAGATGAACCCAACTGCAATTGGAGTAAACGATGATCCACGACAGCACAGTGCGTATGCCAGCGATTTTCTTTGGACACGGCAGTCCGATGAACGCGCTGGAAGACAATGTTTATACGCAAACCTGGCAGCGCCTCGGCGCGACGCTGCCGCGCCCAAAGGCGATCCTGGCGGTGTCGGCGCATTGGACCGGGCGCGGCACGGCGGTGACCGCGATACCGGCGCCGCCGACGATCCACGACTTCGGCGGCTTTCCGCAGGCGCTGTTCGACATGCGATATCCGGCGCCGGGTGATCCGGCATTGGCGGCGCGCGTGCGCGAAGTGCTGGCGCCGACCGAGGTGGTGCTGGATCATGACTGGGGCTTGGATCACGGCGTGTGGTCGGTGCTGGTCAAGGCCTATCCGCAGGCCGATGTACCGGTGGTTCAGCTCAGCATCGACTTGAGCCAACCTGGTCCTTATCACTATCAATTGGGGCAACGTCTGGCTGTGTTGCGCGACGAAGGCGTGCTGATTATGGGCAGCGGCAACGTCGTGCATAACCTGCGCACGATGACGCGTGGCGATGGGGCCGGCTACGACTGGG
>DHXL01000005.1 GCA_002415335.1 Oxalobacteraceae bacterium UBA5157 | reverse complement strand
GCCGAGTACCTTGATGTCCATGATGTTTCCTTATGAGTGTTTGACAAACTACGACAGCAACGCGTTACGTGTATTCCATTTCAAGATAGTTGAAATTGCGATGATGTACCCATGGCCTTGAAAAAAATGGCCAGGCCTAAAGCACGGCGTTAAACACATAGCCCACCAGCAGGATACCGCTCGCCACCACGCTGACGAAGGTGACGATCAGGCGCATCTTCAACACCTTGCGCAGGATGATCATCTCGGGAAGTGAGAGGGCGATCACACTCATCATGAAGGCCAGCACGGTGCCAAGGGCCGCGCCCTTGGCCAGCAGCGCTTGCACGATTGGAATCACGCCTGCCGCATTGGTGTACATTGGCACACCGATGATCACGGCCAACGGCACCGACCACCACGCGTGCTTGCCCATGAAGGAAGCCATGAAATCCTCCGGTACATAGCCATGGATCATCGCACCGAGTGCAATGCCTCCCAGAATGTAAGGCCAGACTTTGCCGACGATTTCTCGCACGGCATTAAGCCCTCCCAGAATACGATCCTCGAGCGTCATCCCGGCATCTTCAAACCGGGCCGCCGTCTTAGGCATGTCGCGCACCCAATCTTCCAGATAAGCCTCCATCTTCAGGCGACCGATCAGCCAGCCCGCCACGATCGCGACCGACAGGCCAAGACCCAAGTACAGAAATGCCACTTTCCAGCCAAACATGGCAAACAACAGCGTCAGCGCGACTTCGTTGACCATCGGCGCCGAAATCAGGAAAGAAAACGTCACGCCTAACGGAACTCCCGCCTGCACGAAGCCGATGAACAGTGGCACCGCAGAACATGAGCAGAATGGGGTGACGATACCGAGCGAAGCAGCCATCACATTGGCCACGCCTTCGGTGCGGCCGGCCAGTAGTGCACGGGTACGCTCGGGTGTGAAGTAACTGTTGATCATGCCCATGACAAACACCACGCCGGTCAGTAGCATCAGTACCTTGGGGGCGTCATAGAGAAAAAATTGCAGCGCATCACCCAACGGGCTATTGCGGTCTACAGGCAAGGAGGCAACCAATGCTTCCGAAGCAGGAATCAGCATCTGGTAGACAGCCAGCCAAGCCAGCGCTACCGCCACCAGCAAAAAGCGCGGGTTGGTGCGCATCCAGGTCATCGAACGATTCATCATTTCTTCATTCTCCGTAGATTTGCCCGACAAGATTCCGGCCATTCGGGACGTGGAATTGTCTTGGGGGTTGCAATGGAGACGAATGAAGATGCAAAAGGATGCAAAAAATTTGACATATGACGCGAATCGCGATTAGGGCCGAGGATGAATTCGCCGACGCAAGTCGCGGCTGAGCAGGATAAGCCCGCGTCGCATGGACGGCGTCGTCACGCTGATGCGTGCCGCCGGGATATCGGTGTTCCTGATGACCCGCTTTTGCATCCAAACGGTTATGCGGCGTCCCGCTCCCTCACCTGATTATCTGAGTAGTCAGGCGGGACCGGGCGCGGCTGCGTTCGAGGTTGGAGTGTGACAGCAAACGTTCCCGGCATCATCAAACCGAACCCCACACTTGCGGGTCATCTCAGAACGCATGCGATGCCGAGCACGTAACAGACGGGATTTGACGGCTGAAAGACTGAGAGCGTGTGCATCTGCGTAGGCCCGTTGCTTTACGCCTTCGAGATCACACTGACGCAGTATGTCGCTGTCTTCGGTGGGCAATTCGGATAATACATATGACAAACATTCGCTCAGGGCTTCGACGGGCGCCACGTCATGTTCTTTTCGCACGAGATCTTCCGGTAATGGAACCGTGCTCTTCGCCAGTCTCAGTTTATCGACAAGCGTGTTGCGGGCGACCTGAAAAAGCCAGGCGCGCGGATTGTCAAGGACGCAGAAGCCTTTTCCATAACGTATTGCCTTCAGAAAAACCTCTTGAACAAGGTCGTCTGCCAAGTGCGTATCCGAAAGACGATGTAGGAGGTATCCGCGAAGTTCGGACTCATGTTCGTGCCAACTATTGAGCACGCATGCGAAAGAAATTTCTGATGATGCGGGAGGCGTATTCATGATTACCCCAATGTCGATTCGATCAAGTTTACCAGCATTCCACATCTGTCCATTCAGCAAGCATGCTGATAAGGCAGCGCTGATTAAGTGCGCCAATTCATGATTCATGCGTTAGAAGCCATAGAATACAACTACGTAGGCGGGCAGAAATGAAACAGCAAGCTCTGGCAATGGCGGCGCATCAAGGAGCGGGATTTGAACGGCACCGCAGACCGACACGGCGCGACGACTTTCTGGACACGATGAACCGCATCGTGCCATGGTCTTAGCTGCGCACAGTGTTCGAGCCACCATCAATAAAGCTGTTGACGTATCGTGAAAATATGGTTGATTGTGATGCCATTAAAGCACTGGAAAGCCTTCTACCGTCGCCTCGGAAAACACAATGCGTTTCACTATGTCGCGGTGATTGAAAAGCAGGCAGAAGGGGGGTGTTACTGCTGCCGCGCGCCACAAAATCAGCCCGCTACTCGCAAGATATGCATCGTGATTCTTAAACCGGCAATTTTAGGTGAAATTCACGCCGGCGCGCACACCCACTGGAACGATCTAGATCTTCAACGGGTAGTCTGTCAATCGCTTAGCACCGCCAATGATGACGATGGCGCCAATCGCCGCGTCTGCCGTATCTATGAACAGGAATTGCATTTTTTTAACCCTGCGAAGCCGTTATCGTCGGCTTGCTCGGCGCGCTGGCCACAATCGCTTTCGTGACAGTCTAGGCGCCGTCATGCAAACCACTAAGCCCCAAGCGCATGATGCAAATATGCCGCTCGACGGTTGAGGCCGACGTACTTTGTGATTGTGGGGCGATCTGAGGCGAGCACAAAGAACCAAAAAAGGTTACGGATCGAAATCTGTAACCCTTTGATATTTCTGGTGCTCCTGGCAGAAATTAAACTCACCTGAGAATCAAATATTGCCGACTCTGTCAGTTGGTTTTGTCGCCAGCCATCGTGCTTTCGTCTTTGCCGGGATGACTGCGTAATCGCGCTCGCTCAGTTGCCCCCATATTGCGCACGTAATACTTTATCCGTCCGCGCCGTTTCATTGCCAACCATGGTAATTCTTTGACCATCCTTGGTTTCCATCAGTTGGCCTTCACCCATCTGGGAGGCATGGCCATACTTGTTTTCCATTCCCATCTTGCCGTCGTTAAAGACGTAAACCGTGGAGCCACCTTTGAGCGCTACGGGTTTAACCCCTTGAGGTGCAGATAGTGCGAACGACTCGACCGGCGTTCCCTCGTTGTGGGCCAAAACTTCAAACTGGCCTGGATATTGGGCATCCAAGATCTTATAGCTGCCGTCGGCTTGAGCGTGTTTCAATTGCGCGATCACTTCGGCGCGCGTCATCGTCGAAACAAAACCAACGTCCGGGCGAACATAGTCTGAGGGTTCGGCTAGTACAGCACCGGTAGCGGTAAACATCGCGACTGCTGCGAGCAATTTTTTGGTATTCATTTTATTTCTCCATCAAGTTAAAAAAGGGGAAGAACTGCATACATCGTAGCAATCCAAACCTTTCGGCAACATGATGGCGAGGTTACAGTTTCGTAAGGTTCGGTCCCCGTAGTTATTTTCGGATGTGTACACCCAGCGCAAAGCACGGGTGCCACAATCACCCGTACCGACAGCTATTTCCAACCTGTTGTAGCGGCTCGCACTAAATGCATATGATAAGCGCACGGGTTGACTCAAAATAGGTCACCGCATGATGTAATTCGATAAACGTTGAGTCCTTTTTGCCGCGATACCAAGGCTAAAAGTATTTGTGCGATCCGGAAAAATAAACGTTGTAGTTGGCGTTTATCAGACAGTTTAACGGCACGGAAAATGGATCTCGAAGCGCGTTACCCCATCGCCTGACTGGACTCTTATTTCCCCACCATGCAGATCAATGATTGACTTGGCAATCGCTAGTCCCAAGCCCGTTCCTTCCGATAATTCCTGGCGCGACGCGTCTACCCGGTAGAAGCGGTCGAACAAGCGAGGAATATGGACGCTCGGTATCGGCTCGCCAGTATTTTCGATGCTGAGACAGAGTGCGTCGACTGTAGCGGCAGGGTCGATCAAGACGCTCACTTTTCCATATTCCGACGTATGCCGAATGGCGTTCGATAACACGTTGCTGATCGCTCTGCGTACCAACATCCTGTCGCCAAGGACATGTCCCTCTCCTTCGATCGATAGCCGAATGTTCTTGCTATCAGCCATCGCTTCGAAAAACGAAACCAGATCGCGAACTTCCATGGCTAAATCGACTTCTTCTTTGAACGGGGACACCAAACCATGGTCGGATTTGGCCAGAAACAGCATGTCGGCTATCATGCGCGACAGCCGCTCAAACTCCTCTTCATTCGAATAAAGGATTTCTCTATATTCCTCCGCAGTGCGCGGCTTGGATAGAATGACCTGTGTTTGTGTTCGCATATTCGTGACCGGCGTGCGCAATTCATGCGCCAGGTCGGCGGAAAATTCCGAAAGCCGCTGAAATGATTCTTCAAGGCGAGCTAACATTGCGTTCAAGGTCCGGACCAGGTCCTCCAGCTCGACCGGAACCGTCTCCACCGCAAGCCGCTGATCGAGGTGGCTGGCGGTAATTTCCGCAGCTCGCCGTTTGATCGTTCGCACCGGAGCCAGCGCGCTGCGAACTACTACCCAACCTAACAGACCGCTCAACATCGACGCGAGTATGACCACCAGCCACAGCGCCTTTTTAAACGACGCCATGAATTTCATGTGTAGTGACATATCGGTCCCTACCGCCACGACGACTGGGAGCCAGGCGCTTACGCCGGTCGGCACCAGCGCGGAGGTGCCTCGAAATTCCCTGCCGTCACCGGTTGTCCAGGAAATCGGTCGCTTGGTGCTTCCGCTTGATACTGGCTCAAGCAATGCTTGTGGAAACTTAACGGTGCTAACGGTGACCAGCACTTTTCGGTCCGGCCCGAGAATGAGCAACGCGAGACCGGGATGACCAAAAAGCGACGCGTCAAGTTGTTGAGGCAAGGCATCCAGGTCACGGCGCGACCGCACCTTCTGCAGAGCATGTTGGGCTAGTTCGAGCTTGCCGGTCAGCATATCCATGTCCAACTCTTCAAAATGCCGCTGGACCAAACTGCTGATGAAGAATCCCAGGACTAATAGGACTGCCGCGGATGTGCAGGCGAACAGCAAGGTCAATCGGAAAGTGAGCGATAACGGCTTCTTCAACTTCACTCACTTACCTCCAGCACATAACCCATCCCGCGCACCGTGTGAATCAGCTTGGGTTCAAAACCGTCATCGATCTTGGAGCGCAAACGCGATACCGCCACGTCGAGCGTATTCGTGTCGCTGTCGAAGTTCATGTCCCATACCTGGGATGCAATCAGGGAACGGGGTAATATTTCTCCTTTTCTTCGAAGCAATAGTTCCAGCAATGAAAATTCCTTCGCGGTCAAGTCGATCCGCACGCCCGCGCGCGTTGCGCGACGCCGGATCAGGTCCAGATCCAGATCGGCAGCTTGCAGGTGCTCCAAATTCGTACTCTTGGCGCCGCGACGCAGCAACGTGCGCACCCTGGCGAGCAATTCGGAAAACGCAAAAGGTTTGACCATGTAATCATCAGCACCCAGTTCCAATCCCTTGACCCGGTCAACCACCTGATCCCTAGCGGTCAGGAACAGCACCGGTATATCCTTGCCTGCCTTGCGCATCGCCTGCAAGATTTGCCAGCCGTCCTGGCCCGGAAGCATCACGTCGAGGATCGCCAAATCATAGTCCTCGGTCAATCCCTGGTGTAGCCCATCGATGCCGTTGTTGGCCAAATCCACCACATATCCCGCCTCGGTTAATCCTTGCACTAAATATGCGCCGGTCTTCGCGGCATCCTCAACCACTAGAATCTTCATGCCCTCTCCAATACGCTGTGTTTGTCGATGCAATGCATTATGCGCGATCCCCCCGGTATTTCGACCACCTTGCAAGAATGTAACGAAGCTGTCAGGTTGGTGAAAGATGTGACAACGCATACTGGGGCTGTCTGGTGAGCGTGGATAGCAGGCTCACCGATGTTCCAACGTGCCCAATGTATTTGCCGACCTATTAAAGGAGAAAATCATGAAACTGAAATCAACCCTGGCCGCCGGCATGTTTGCGATCGCAGCGGCATTGTCGCTCAATGTCATCGCGGCATCTGACATACCTGCCGATACAAAGACTGAAAAAGTCGACGCGCAGAAACAAGTGAAGCTCCAAACCCACATGGAAGAACATATGGCGATGATGTCGGCTGACAAGGATGCCATAGCGGAGAGCACCGCGCCGGCCAAAGTCAACCCCTTGTTCGACAAGACTCGGCACTTCCATCCGCGTGATGGCGGGAAGTGATCAATGACGCCTCCGCAAGAACGCAGGGTAAACGCCCAGATTTCCTGCGGAAACTAGCAACGACGAAATCATCAAGCCGAGCGGCGAATTGAACCAGGCCGCTCCTCTGATTATGTGTGCTACCGCACAGAGTATTTTGAGATGGCGGGATATACGTTGCACCCTCTGAACGAATTGTCGATAGCTTGGAGGCCGACCTGGATGAAGTTTGGTCATCAGCAAGGCCGGAGCAGCGGCAACGCTTTCCTGAACCGCCAGGCGATTTCACGCATTGTACGGCGCTTGAGCAATGCCCACGGCTGCAAAATTAAAGGAGAGCAAACATGGATCATGATCATCAGGCACACAAAGGTTGCTACTCGAATCCGATATTCAAATGGATCTTTGTCGGCTTCCTCTTGGTGGCCGGCTACTTCCTTATCATGGAACACAGGGCCCATCTCGCCGGCGTGCTGGGCGTCCTGCCGTTCCTGCTCTTACTCGCATGTCCATTGATACACCTATTCATGCACCATGGTCATGGTCACCATGGCGAAAACCCGTCCCAGAAAGACGACCGAGGAAAGCAAAAATGAACCACTCGGACGCTCCGGCTTATGGCCTGTGGTCGCTTGTAATCATCAATTCTCTGGTGTTCATTATCTTCGCCTTCAGCTTTGCCAAACCCCAATCGTCGCGTGATTGGCGTTCGTTCGGCGCGTTCTCGGCTTTTCTGATCGCGCTCTTTACCGAAATGTACGGGTTCCCGCTGACAATCTACCTGTTTTCAGGATGGCTGTCGCAGCGATTTCCTGGTGTGGATTTCCTGTCGCACGATGCCGGACACCTGCTGGAAGTGATGTTCGGCTGGAGGGGCAACCCGCATTTTGGCCCCTTTCATATTGCAAGCAATATCTTGATAGGCCTGGGCTTCTGGTTGCTCGCTTCGGCGTGGAAGGTCTTATATGAGGCGCAGCGCAATCACAGGCTTGCAACGACAGGTGCATACGCGCGCGTGCGGCACCCACAATATGACGGCTTTGTTCTGATCATGTTTGGTTTCCTGCTGCAGTGGCCCACTGTCGTTACTTTGATCATGTTTCCGATTCTGGTGTTCATGTACGTGCGCCTCGCAAAATATGAGGAGAAACTGGCTGAGACAGAGTTCGGTGATGCCTATCGCAGCTATGCGGCGCATACGCCGGGCTTCTTCCCAAAATTCGGTAGCGGTGAACAGCATGCGCACCATTGATAGCAGATCGCGCTTTGTCACTATGAGGAACTTATAATGAGAAAACTTATTCTGGGTCTGTTGCTGGTACTGTTAGCGTCGCTGAGTGGCTGCGGTTATAACCATCTGCAATCAACTGACGAACAGATCAAGGCGAGTTGGTCCGAAGTCGTGAATCAATACCAGCGGCGCGCGGACCTGATCCCCAATCTGGTCAATACCGTCAAAGGGTACGCTGCGCATGAAAAGGATGTCTTGACGCAGGTAACGCAAGCACGGGCTGCGGCGACTTCCATGCAAGTGACGCCGGAAGTGCTGAATGATCCTGCGGCCTTTGCCAAATTTCAGGCAGCACAAGGTGCTTTGTCCGGCGCGTTATCCCGGCTTTTGGCGGTGAGTGAAAATTATCCGAATTTGAAAGCCGACGCTAACTTTCGCGATTTGCAGGCGCAACTGGAAGGCACCGAAAACCGCATCGCGGTGGCGCGCAATCGCTATATCAAATCGGTGCAGGAATTCAACGTGACGGTGCGCTCCTTCCCCTCCAATCTGACGGCAATGGCGTTCGGGTACAAACAGAAGCCCAACTTCACGGTAGAGAATGAAAAAGAAATCGCTACACCACCCAAAGTAGATTTCGGATCGGTGCCGGCCAAGCCCCCGGGCGAGACTCCGGGAGCCGCCAAGTGAAGACGATGAATTTGGCACGAGCGGCATTTGCTGCATTCACGCTTTGCTTGTCTTTCATCGCTGGAGCGCAAGTCGCGGTCCCTTCCTTGACCGGACGGGTCACCGACCAGACCGCCACGCTCACCGCAGAGCAGAAGGCAGCGCTGGAGCAAACCCTGCAAACGTTTGAAACCAGAAAGGGCAGTCAGCTCGCGATTCTCATTGTTCCCACCACTGCTCCGGAAACGATCGAACAATATTCCCTGCGCGTTGCGGAGTTATGGAAACTGGGCCGCAAGAACGTGGATGACGGTGCAATCCTGATCGTCGCCAAGACCGACCGCGCGCTGCGCATAGAGGTGGGTTATGGGCTGGAAGGAGCGCTGAATGACGCCACCAGCAAGCGCATCATCAGCGAGATCATTACGCCGCGTTTCCAGCAAGGCGATTTCAGTGGCGGCATTACTGCCGGGGTTGACCAAATGATTCGCGTCGTTGACGGCGAGCCGTTGCCGGAACCCAAAGCAAGACCGGGTAGCAGCATTGCAAATATTCAGCAGTATGTCCCTGTCATTTTCATGCTGGCGCTTGTGCTTGGCGGCGTGCTGCGCTCCGTGCTGGGCAGATTTCCCGGCGCGCTCGTCACTGGCGGGGCTGTGGCTGGTGTCGCTTGGTTGTTCGCCGGCGCAGTATCCATCGCGTTGGTCGCGGGCGTGGTCGCGCTCTTGTTCACCCTGTTCAGCGGCGGTATGGGCGGCATGGTCGGACGCGGTATCGGCGGTTTTTCTGGAGGAAGTGGCCGAGGTGGCTTTGGCGGTTTCAGCGGCGGCGGTGGTGGTTTCGGTGGCGGCGGCGCGTCGGGCAGGTGGTAGCGATGAATATCAAACGCATTGCTAGACATCTCGTCATGACCCACTGGCAGGTCAATCACGCCTTCCCCCACCAAACTTTGATCGCAATCGAGAAAGCGATCAAAGCGAGCGAGACTAAACACGTCGGAGAAATCCGTTTCGTCGTGGAAGGTGCACTACATAGCACGCCGCTCTTCGCGGGCCAGTCCGCGAGAGAACGTGCCATCGACGTGTTTTCGCAATTGCGGATATGGGATACCCAACACAACAACGGCGTGTTGATTTACCTGTTGCTCGCCGACCGGGACGTCGAGATTGTTGCCGATCGCGGGATTCACGCGAATGTGGGCTCGCGGGAATGGGAAGACATTTGCCGCACGATGGAAACTGCCTTTAAACACTCGAACTACGAAGGCGGCGTCGTCAGCGGCATCCAGGCAGTGACGCAGCATCTGACCAAGCATTTTCCCGCTGTTGGCGATAACCGGAATGAATTTCCGGATAAGCCGGTGATGCTGTAGCTCAACCAGGCTTGTCATGGTGTCGTACTGAATACAATCAATGAAGGCGAATTACCGGGCAGTTTTTATTCAACCGTTTAGAAAGAGGCGTCACGATGCAAACCGAACATTTGAAAGTAACAGGCATGACTTGCGGTGGCTGCACCAGCAATGTAACGGAAGCGCTAAAAGCGGTCTCCGGGGTCAGTGATGTAGAGGTGTCGCTCTCGGACGGCGAAGCCACTGTGCAATATGACGAGCGGAAAACCTCATCCGAGCAACTGAAATCGGCAGTGAAAGGCGCGGGCTATGGTGTAGATGCGAGCTACGCCGCTCACAGTCATAAATCCACCGGCGGTTGCTGCTGCTAACTCGTATCAATAACAAGAAGACTTGCAGTTTTTCGCGTTGCAGGTTGCTGAGGCAATAGCTATGAGCAAGAAAATCAAGGAACGAGACGCAAGCGAGCACGCAGCCTCGATTTCGAAAAAGATCTACAAGGACACATTGCTCAAACTCCAGATTGAACTGGTCAAGCTGCAGCGGCACTTCATCAAATGCAATGACAAGATCCTGATCATTCTGGAGGGCCGGGATGCGTCCGGCAAAGATGGCACGATCAAGCGGATTGTCCAGCATTTGAGCCCGCGCGAAACTCGCGTGGTCGCCCTCGGCAAGCCCTCTGACCGTGACCGCAGCTCTTGGTATTTTCAGCGTTATGTTGCTCATTTACCCGCGGCCCAGGAACTCGTGCTGTTTAACCGCAGTTGGTATAACCGTGCTGGTGTCGAGCGGGTAATGGGTTTCTGTACCGAGGCTGAGCATGAAGAGTTCATGGGCTCGGTTTCAAATTTCGAAAACATGCTGGTCCGCTCGGGCGTAAGGCTCTTTAAATACTATCTCGACATCAGCAAAGCCGAGCAGACGCGACGCCTGAAGGACCGAAAAACGGACCCGCTTAAGCAATGGAAAGTCAGCCCGATCGACGATCAGGCGATCAAGCACTGGAAAGCATACAGTCTGGCCCGCAACGAAATGCTGGCGCGCTCGCATAACCCGACAGCGCCGTGGACTCTGGTGCGCGCCAACGACAAGTATCTGGCGCGGCTGAACATCATCAAGGATCTGCTCGGCAGGCTTCACTATGCCGACAAAGACGAGCGGCTGATCCAGCCGGATTCGCAAATCGTATTCCCATACGATGTCTCAAACCTCGAAAACGGCCAGCTTGCGAAATGACCGGGATGTAACAAGACATTTTGAATATGAAGACCTTTAAGGAGGCGCGATGAAAACGAGCGTTATTGAAGTCCACACCATGTTGTCGGTATTGACGGTGGACGAAGTGGAAAAGCGATTTGTCGAGGTGCCGGGTGTTGCAAGCGCGACAGTCAATTACGCTGCGGGAAACGCCACTGTGCGTTACGACGAAACCCTGCTCGAAGTCGCCGATATCAAGGTACTCGTGCACCAACGCTGCAAGCGGTCCGCAGATGACGGGCAACAGGACAAAGCAATCCTGGACGCGCCGTCCACAGGCGCGACCGCCGAGCCGAAACCACCCCAGGCCGCGCCTGCCTCGATACCCGCGCCGACCGCTTCAGAAGACACCGAAAAAGGCGACCAAGCGCCGCCGAGCGCGCCGCCGCCAACTCCCGTTGCCGCTGAGCCGAAATCTCCCACGGACGCTTCCATCACTACTCCGGCGTCCGCACCGGTAGCTCCTCCAGCCAACGAACACAAGAACCATGAGGAGCCGGGCGCGCAGACTTCAACGCCCGCAGCCGATGCGCCGAAAGCTGCTCCAGGCGCGCCGGCGGCTGAGCCGAAGCCCGCGCCGGCGGCTCCCGCAGCCGGCGACCACAAGGGTCACAAGGGTCACTCGCATTCCGCCATGTCGGAGGATATGGCGCATGAGATGGGCCATGACGGCATGGACCTGCCGGCCATGGTCAACGACCTGCGCAACCGTTTCTGGATCTGCCTGATTTTCACGCTACCGATTTTCATCTACTCGCCAATGGGACTTTTTACGCCGCCCGCACCGCCATTCGGGATCGACCTCGGCGTTTGGTTGTTTGGCTTTGCTTCCCTCGCCATCCTCTATCCAAGCTGGCCGTTCTTCGTCTCCGCCTGGCGCGCGCTCATGAAGGGCACCCTGGGCATGGCGGCGCTGATCGTGTTGAGCGTGGGAACCGGATATGTCTTTAGCGTGGCCACCACTTTCTTCTTCGATGAAGGAGGCCAGTTCTTCGAAGCCGTAGCCGTCCTGCTGGTTTTCATTCTGCTTGGCCACTGGCTGGAAATGCGCGCCCGTGCGGGTGCGTCGTCCGCCATCAAGGCGTTGATGAATCTCACTCCGGCCAAGGCCAATGTAATCCGCAACGGTGCCGAAGTCGAAGTTCCGACCGCGGAGGTGTTGGCGGGCGAGATTGTCGTGATCCGGCCGGGCAACAAGATTCCGGTCGACGGCACAATCGAGAGCGGCGAATCGTTGGTTGATGAGTCCATGCTCACCGGCGAATCAATGCCGGTCCAGAAGGGGCCGGGCGCCACGGTGATCGGCGCCACCATCAACAAGAGCGGCAGCTTTCAGTACAAGGCGACCAAGGTCGGGGCAGATTCAGCGCTGGCGCAGATTGTGAAGCTGGTGCAGGAAGCGCAGAACTCGAAAGCGCCGGCACAACTGCTGGCGGACAAGGCGGCGCAATGGCTGGTGATCGCTGCGATCGTCATCGGTCTTGCGACCTTTGCGGTATGGTTCTGGTTGGTCGGTGAGTCGCTGATGTTGGCGGTGACGCTGACCATCACGGTCTTCGTGATCGCCTGTCCGGATGCGTTGGGACTGGCGACGCCGATGGCGGTCATGGTAAGTACCGGGCTGGGGGCCGCGAACGGCATTCTGTTCAAGAACGCTTCGGCCCTTGAAGACGCTACCAAGCTCAATGTCATCGTCTTCGACAAAACCGGCACGCTTACCGTCGGGCAGCCGGAGGTGGTGGAGATCGTCGTGGCGGAAGGCGTTACCGAGGATGTGGTGCTGGCCGCGGCCGCAGCCGTCGAGCAGGGTTCCGACCATCCGCTGGCCCAGGCCATCGTGCGCCGGGCGGCGAACCTCACCGTTGCAGCGCCGACAGGATTCGAAAGCTTCGACGGCATGGGCGCCCGCGCCGAGACTGCCGGCGGAACTGTGTTCCTCGGCAACCGGCTGCTGATGGATACCCAAAAGCTCGCACTTGGCCCCCTCGATGCGCAAGCCACCCGCCTGCAAGGGGACGGTCGCACCGTGGTCCATGTGTCTCAGGCCGGTAAGGTGATTGGTCTCATCGCCATCGCCGATGCGATCAGGCCCACCGCCAAGGCGGCGGTGGCAAAGCTGCGCGAACAAAAGATCGAAGTGGTGATGCTGACCGGCGACAATGCGGCCACGGCCAAGCGCATCGCTGCGGATCTCGGTATCGACAACGTGTTGGCCGATGTGCTGCCAGCTCAAAAAGCCGAGAAGGTAAAGGAACTGCAAGCCACGGGGAAGAAGGTCGGGATGGTGGGCGATGGCGTCAACGATGCACCGGCGCTGACCCAGGCTGACGTGGGATTTGCCATTGGCGCCGGCACTGACGTCGCGATGGAGAGCGCAGACGTCGTGCTGATGAAAAGCGACCCGTACGACATCGTCGCCGCGATCGAACTGTCGCGCGCAACTTTGCGCAAGATGCACCAGAATCTTTGGTGGGCAGTGGGCTACAACGCGATCGCGTTCCCGCTTGCTGCGGGCGTCCTGTACCCATTCGTGCTCAGCCCGGAGGTCGCCGCGATGTCAATGTCGGGCAGTACCCTGATCGTGGCGATCAATGCGCTGATGCTCAAGCGCACCAAGCTTGCAGGCATCCGTCAGCCGGGCAAGACGGCGGCACCCGCAAGTCCTGGCGTCGCAGCCACGCCGGCGCCAGCGTAAATATCACCAATTCAAATTTGCCCTCTTAAAGGAAACCCATATCATGAACTCTACAACCAAGACAGTCCTCATCGTCGTATTGGCCGTCGTTGCCTTGTTGCTGCTCTTCGGTGGCGGAATAACGACCGGGACAATGAGCGGCGGGATGATGCGTTGGTGACCTGTGGGCGGAATGAATTGCCAATCAAAGCGGTAGTTTCGCAGCTTAAGCTTGATTGTCATTTCGTAGCACTGGCCGCAATAAATCAAGCCATATGGCCGGTCCGTTTTATTCACCCTGATGGAAGGCAGCATCTCCATCGGACATTTTTTGCATTAACCGAATCGCGCTAAAGCCACGTGATCGACAAGGCTGCGGCACAGCATCACAAATCTGGAGAATCGCAATGAGAAAGACTCTTTCAATCGCAATCGTCGCTGGACTTGTTTGGGCATTTCCTGCCGCTGCAGTTGACGAACACCACCCTGAACAGCAAAAGGCTGCTTCGATGCCAAATGCGCCAAACGACGCAAAGACCCAGCAAAAATTGGTGCCCGCTGCGTTGAAATCTGACTCTACGGATGCGCAACCCGGCATGCCGATGGGGATGATGGGAAATATGCAAAAGATGCAGCAGCAGATGGAAAAGATTCAGGCGACAACCGACCCGAAGGAACGCCAAAAGCTGATGCAGGAGCATATGCAGAGCATGCAGGAAAACATGAAGGTGATGCGAGGCATGGGCGGCCCGATGATGATGGGCAGCGGCCAGCCCGGCGGCATGCCAATGGGTGACCATAAAGACATGAAAGGTGGCGACATGATGAAGCACCACGACATGATGGAAAAACGCATGAACATGATGCAGATGATGATGGAGCAAATGATGCAACATCAAAGTGCGCAGGAGACTGTACCTGCGCCCAAGTAGGTCACGAACCAATGAGCAGTGGGGGGACGCATGAATCCGCAATTCGACATGAAGCGGGGCGCTTTACACTTCCATGTGGCCGTGCGTGGTCGCCAAAACTATCATCTGTTGCGCTCGATCTGGCAATCGGTCCTTGGCCTTGGTCAATCGGGCGAACAAATGGGTCAGGTGAACGTACGTGATCCGCACCGCTTTGGTTTTGGCAAGAATGGCGCGCATAAACTGGCGTCGTATATTGCGCAGTACTGCGGGAAGGGTATGGATTGCCGCGAGCTGGATCAAAAGCGTTATTTTCGGTCGCGGGGTATCGTTTTGCCAGTGGTGAACACTTGGCGATTGGGCTCTACCGATATGCTGTCAGCGGTTCAGGTGGCGTTTTCGGTTGCTGCTGAGTTTGGTTTAGAAGGGGTCCAGACTTGGTGTAATAATGCTCTTGGTGTTGTGTGGTTGGCGACTGCGCCATGTTCTCGGGTGCCGGTTGTGGATTGTCCGTTTTAATTAGCGTAACGCGTCACTTTTAAGTTTTTCGATCTCTTTCCATGCTGCGGCTCGTTCATAGACTAGTAAATCATTTTCTTGGCGTAGGGTGCGTTCGGTGGCCTTTAACGCGTTGATTTCTCCATATGCTGACGTGTTTGCTTGACTGGCGATTTTGTTTGCTCGGTTCAATTCTTCTACCTGGTGTATTAGTGATGCGATTGTGTTTGCGCCGTCGCTTCCTTCCGGATATTTTGTTTTCGGTGATTCATCATTTTTATTTTCCTCGGCTTTGAGTTTTGCTCTATATCGTCGTGCGCGTTCTGCCTGGTCCAGGGCGTTGGCTTTGGGCGGTCTTCCTCTTCCCCGTTTGGTTTCTATCGCTAATTCGAGTGTCTTCGTATCTTCGGGCTGTTTCATATGATCCTTTTGTTTGTTCTCTCCATTATATGTGACGCGTCACGTTAATTGTTATTTATTGTGATGCGTCACTAATATTGGTAAGGCCGTAGGTGTAAGATGCTTGCATTCGAACAATTTTAAGTGATTGACATGGGCGCGATATTGAGAATGATGGTGTCAGTGTTGTTAGGTTTTTGCGTCGTTGGTGGCGCTGTGTATTTTGTTTTGAAAACGGACAAAATACCGGCGTTGAATAAAATTCAGGTTGATGATAAACCTGAGGTAGGTACTGATTTCTCGCTGGGGCGTCGTGATATTAGTCATGGTGTGGTCGCTGAATCTATTCCGGTCGGATCGGTTGTGAAATGTATTGAAGGTGGCAAGGTTATTTATTCGAATACTGGTTGTAATGACGGGGCAAGTGTTAAGGGGGTTGAAATGCATTATGCCGCAGGAATTGTCAGTCCAACTCGCGAGGTCGTTGATGCGACTGTTGCTCACATATTCGCTGAACGTGCGGCTGAGAATCGGCGTTTGGATGAGCTGGTGGCGCGGTCGCCCCAGGTGACGTATTTATCACAAGTTGGAATCGTTGAATGCAAGCGGTTACAAGATCGAAATAGTGATATTGATCGACAAGCCAATGAAGTGCTGACTGTTTGGTCGCAGGATCAGCTTAGGGATGAAAAGAACCAAAATATCAAACGGCAATTCGATCTTCGTTGTTGAGGTTGACGTCGGCTGGCATGTTTGGCAGATGTGTGTATGTGTTTTTTTCACAAACTGTATGTGAGTTTTCACAAACAGGTTTCATAGTTAGGAATTGAATTATTTTCCCGCTGACGATGCCAAGCAGTCTTTTACGGTCCTTTCTGAGCGTTTCAGGTGCTTCGCAAGCTGTTTGATCGTGCGGCCTTGGGCGTAATGTTCGAGTTCGCCGGGGCATCCGTAGCGGGTGTTTGGGTATCGCAT
>DHXL01000323.1:11384-11898 GCA_002415335.1 Oxalobacteraceae bacterium UBA5157 | reverse complement strand
AATAGCGCACCGCCGGAATACATGGCGCGCGGGTTCAGCGTGGCGAGCGGTGCAGCGGCAGCGCGCGCTGCCCAGAGCAGCAGTACCGGCCCCAGTGCGCCGACTGCCAGTGCCGCGCGGCGGGACGGGCGGCTGACAGGATTCATATTGGTCATCCTAGGGGCTCCATTTCAGATCGCTCTTCGAGAGGATCCTCGCAATCGAAAAAAGCACATTGCACCATGCCGGCGAGGGTGGACCATCACGCGCCAAACGTCCGGTTGCCCGCGCTGCGCGCCGGATCATGTCGCCTTTGCCGAGATCTCCCTTTGCGACAATCTCCTGGCCAGGTTCTCGATACTGTTCAGCGATAACATGTGCGTGTGGATCAAGGCGAGTTCGCCGTTGCGTGCCAGCGCCAGCAGATCGGCATCGCCCAGCGCGGCCAGGCGTTCTTCGTCCACCACATGGAAGCCTTCCATCGTCACCATACGATCGTCGGCCATCCTGACGTCGACCTTCCTCGGAACCAGCA
>DHXL01000323.1:10494-11068 GCA_002415335.1 Oxalobacteraceae bacterium UBA5157 | reverse complement strand
CAAAACGAACGGATAGCGGCGCACGAACGCCGGAATATAGTTCGCTTGCCAGGTGCCGTCGGGTGCGACGAAAAGATTTTCTTCGTTATTCAATCCGACCAGGACGATAGGGATGCCGCTTTCGCTGCCGTCGAAGGTAAACACGATCGGATATTCACGACAAGCGGCAGCGAACTCGGTCACGACAAGCGGAACGGAATTGCATCGGGCGGCATAACTGTAGCCATGCACCAGTGTCTTCAGACGGGTGGCGCGATGCTGTTCGCGATTGAGAGGAACCGGGTTTTCGTAAAAGATCAAGGTAGTCATGGGATTGGTCCGAACGGATACAGGGTTTTAATGAACGACGGTATCGCTAGCCTGTATCGCGCATCAATGGGTTGGCCGGGATGGATTTTTTGCTGGCGAGGATGCGTCAGGCAAGTGGCATTTTATCAGCACGTGCGGCGCGCGGCCACTGCGTCATTGTGCACTGCAGTATCGGACCGCTCGCGCGCGACGATTGACGGTTTCGGTGCGCGTGTGGCACAAAAAAAATGGCAACCGAGTGTGCGCTCACATGGTCGTTCGTCGA
>DHXL01000323.1:2607-10339 GCA_002415335.1 Oxalobacteraceae bacterium UBA5157 | reverse complement strand
TCGATTGCAATCTCAAGACTTGTAATTCGAGACATATCGGCTACACTCATTTCTCCGGCTCCTCCGAAGTGTCCATCAGCCGCCTACATCCACAGTTGCATCGATTCAATCCAATTCCCTGATGTCCTCGAAACTCTCGCAGGACGGCAAGCGTTAAGGAGCTGAAATGTTAATTGTCACGTATTCGCTCGTCACTCTATCGGTCGAACAAGAAAAAACGAGACACATCTTATCTGCGTTGCAGCAAAAAACGGAAGATTACGCGACGCAAATACAGTATCGCGGCCGCTCCGGGCTGGAGGCAATTCTGAGCCAGTTTACGCAATTCGATGTCGCCTGCCGCGAGCGCAACGTCGAACTGTACGTCATCCCGGCGATCCGCAGAGCGACGCAGGAAGCCGATTCCCTGCTGGCCGAACTGGAATCGTTCAGTAACATGGGATCGAATATCTTGAAGTCGGTGCGCCATCGCTTGCAGCAGGATATCGGGCAAAGCGTGCATATAATGAAAGGCTTGGCCAGTGCGATGGGTTTGTATTGCCATCATCTTCTGGCGCGACTGGCCAAAGAAGAACAGGAATTATTTCCGGTCGCCCGGCGCGTGATTGTCAGCGAAGAAGAATGGTTTGCGATCGCCTCGCAATTTATTTCCCACGAAGCAGAATTGCATGCATACAAACCATCGCCGCCACTTCATGCGCCGACCGGTGACGAATCTGCATCGATGCATCGTCACTTCGCGCCTGAACGTAACGTGCCGATGCTGGCAATGCATGACTGAATCTGGCCCGAGCAGAGCGGTGCCGGCGCGCTAATCGCGCGCTGGCGCAATCGCTTCCGCATAATCGTATAACGCGCCGAGAATCGCCTCGCCGCGCTCGTCGGCGCTCTCCGAAAGCTGATCGATTTCATCGAACAAGGTTGCAATCGTGCGCGCGCCGCCCGCTCCGCCGAACAGGCGTGCGCTGCGGTATTGTTCCCAGCGTTGCACTTCGGGCTCGGACAGCGTCGCCGGAAAGTTGCGCGCGCGGTAGCGGAACAGCAGCTCTTCCAGCCGGGCATCATCAAAATTCGGCCGCGCCGCCGCCAGGTTCTGCGGCGTCATCGCGCGCAACTGGTTCAGCAGCCGGCGGTCGTTACTGCCGATAAATCCGCCGTACAAGTCCTCATCCACGTCAGGTGCCGCCTCCGCCGGACGCTGGAACACGGCGCTCCAGATTGTCGTCAGGTCGGGTGCCGTCTCGGCAGTCTCGGCATGCTGCAGCGCCGCAATCAGATCGAGACCCCAGCGATCTGCCATCGCCACTGTAAGAGTTTTCAAGTTACCGATGACGATCGGTGATTTGTTGAGGTGAATGGTCTTGATCGGCAGGCGGCTCACCCCTTCGGGCAGCGCGTCGGCCTTGCTGAACATGCGGCTGCGTATCGTGTCGGCATCCAGCGCGAATAATTCGGACGGATCGAACGCCAGGTCCCACACGATGACTTCGTTCTTGTTGGTCGGATGTACGGCCAGCGGCCATACCAATGCGATGCAGCCGCGCTCGGCCGGTACCATGCCGGAAACATGGAAGAAGGGCTTGCGCATGGGAAGGCCGATCTCGTCGGCGACCCGGTCTTTCTTGTGTAAGCTGAAGCAAAAATCGAACAGCTTAGGCTGACGTTTACGGATCAGCCGTGCCAGTCCGATCGTTGCACGAACGTCCGACAAGGCGTCGTGCGCGGCATCGTGCGCCAGCCCGTTGGCGGCGCTCAGTTGTTCCAGCCTGAAGCTGGGGCGGCCGTCAGGATGCTTTGGCCATTCGATGCAATCGTGCTTGAATGCATACACGGCGCGCACGACGTCGAGAATATCCCATCGGCCGCAACCGTTTTGCCACTCGCGCGCGTAAGGATCGATCAGGTTGCGCCAGAACATGAAGCGCGTGATCTCGTCGTCGAAACGGATCGTGTTGTAGCCGACGCCGATGGTGCCGCTCGCCGCAAGCGCGCGTTCGATTTCAGCGGCAAACGCGTGTTCCGGTATGCCGCGCTCGAGGCACACCTGCGGCGTGATGCCGGTGATCAGGCAGGACTGCGGGTCGGGCACGAAATCCGGCGCCGGCTGGCAATACAGCATGATCGGCTCGCCGATTTCGTCGAGTTCGGCATCGGTCCGGATCGCGGCAAACTGGGCCGGGCGATCGCGCCGCGCCTGCGCGCCGAAGGTCTCGTAATCGTGCCAGAGAAAAGTGTGGGGAGCCATCTATTGCCTAACAATGGGAAGCCGGGTTATGCCGGCAATCAGGGGGCCACGCAATTGCGGCCGGCCTCTTTGGCGCGATACAGCGCAGCGTCGGCAGCCGCAATCAAATTCTCGGCGGTCTGACCCGGAATCAGGCTTGCGACGCCGAATGATGCGGTCAAGTGCGGCAGCGGCCTGTGCATATCGGCAAAAACCACTGCTTGCTGCGTGCGCACGCACAGTCGATGCGCGACGATGACGCCGCCTTTCCGATGCGTATTGGGCAGAATGACCATCAGTTCCTCACCGCCGTAGCGCACCGCGAAATCGCGCGGGCGCAGCGCGTCGGTCAAGACCTTGGCCGCCACCCTCAGGGCATCGTCGCCGGCCAGATGACCATGCAAGTCGTTAAACTGCTTGAAGTGGTCGAGGTCGATCATGACAATCGTCAAGGGGTTGTCCGCGCTCGCCGCTTGCTCGATCAGAGCCGGCAATTGATCGTTCAGCCAGGATCGGTTTTGCAGGCCGGTCAAGCCGTCGATCATCGACAGCTGGCGGTAGAATTCACCAACCTTCTGGCGTCGCCGCAACTGCACGTTGGCGGCACGAATGCGAAATGACAGCAGGCGCAACAGATTGCGCGCCACGCCGTTGGATACGTCGATCAGGCGCCACAGGCGGTCGGCTGCGATCACCAGCAGATCACTTTCCTGCAGCGCGTAAATCGCCGTCGGATTCGCTTCTTCATCGAGCACCGACAGCTCACCGACGCATTCGCCCGGCAAGACCTTGGTGACAGGGGCGTCGGACATTTCCGCAAGCGGGTCGGCCGCCACGCCCAGCGCACCGCGCAATACGACATACAGCCGACCGCCGTTACTGCCGAAGTCGAGCACCGATTGCCCTGCAGAGACGCGTATGACCGGGCAGTCGGCCAGCAGGCCATCCACGCCAAGGTCTTGCACGCCGCGCAGCAAATGCAAATCGGTCAGCGCGTATCCGGAGGCCGCAAAGGTCATGATGTCGTTCAAATATCGTTCCTTGGGTGATTGCCGGTCAAGCGGAGCCGATGAAAGCTCCGAACGCATCAAAATATGTCCGAATATGCCATATATATGGGATATCACCCAGTTTGGCTTTTGGATATATTAGTGAGGTCTCCAGCAACTCCTCCGCAGGGTTGGGGTTTGACCCGCAGCCGCAAGGCCCGCGGGTCTTTTTCTTGGTGGGAACCGTACCGCCGCGCCCGATTACTCCGATTTGGCCAGCAGCGTGAAATGCTCGACTGCCGGCGGCCCCGCGAAATACGGGCCGACGATGCCGCGCCACTCGGCGAACGCCTGCGATTGGCGAAAGTCCACCGTGTGATTCTCCAGCGTATCCCAATACACCATGAGCACGTAGCGCTCAGGCGTTTCGATACTCTGGTTGACCTTGTAGCCTCGGAAGCCCTTGGCTTGCGTGATCACGGTTGCGATGCCGCGCTGGATGGCGGCATCGAATTCGGCCTGCTGGCCGGGTTGGATCCGGATATCGGCAATTTCGAGAATCATGAGTTTTCCATTTCGGTAAAGGACAGAGTGCAAAATTCAGCGTCGTTCATGTGGCGTTACCGCCGATCAAGCCGGCGGCAATATTAATCGAAAAGCCAAGGATTGCGACGTTGAACAGGAAACTGAGGATCGATTGCGCCAGTGCTACCTTGCGCATCGAGCGCGACTTGATGAGTACATCGGAGGTTTGCGCGGCAACCGCGATCGTGAAGGAAAAATATAGAAAATCCCAATAGTCCGGATCCAGTTCATTGCCGGGAAAGACCAGCGGCCGCTGATCGAGCGGTACGCGGTAAAACATGTGTGCGTAGTGAAAAGTGAATAGCGTGCCGACCAACAGCCAGGATCCGGACACGGTCGCCGCCGTAAACGCGTAGTGTCCCAGGCGATGGCCGAGGGATAACTCCTTCACGGCCGACATTTCCAGAATGATGGCCGCAAGGCTGATGATCGCGGCGACCGAGAGGATCGCCAGCACGGCCGACGCACTCTTGTCTTCTTGTTCGGCAATGGTGCGGACCCTGGCATGGCTGGACCGCACCATCAGCCATCCGGTCGCAAGCAGGTAGGACCACACCGCGACGTTCCATCCCGCCAGTCCGCGTGTTAGTCCTTGCCACTCCGGCGGCAGCGCGAACCCGACGACAAGGCCAGTGACGATCGCGATCGTCAGGCGTGGCCGATGGCGGGCGAAGCGATGAACAGGATGCATGGGGGAGGGCCGATTCAAGGCGACGGCAACAGTATGTCAAGCTGTGAATTGTACCTGTTTAGGCTGCCGACAAGCCATTGTCCGCGCCGCGGTTCAGGAGTAGCATTTCCTATGCTGCATCGTACGTCCTCCAAGACCACCATCATCGCAAGGAACCGCCATGCGCAAGCTCGCCATCCCGTTGTTGATGTTATCGACGTGGTTTGCCGCCAGCGCGGTTCAGGCTGCCGGGCAAATGAAGCCCGGCTTATGGGAAATGAGGATGGAGTCGGACATGATGAAGGACATGCCGAAGATATCGCGCGAGCAAATGGAAAAGATGCGCCGGTTAGGAGCCAATGTCCCGCAAATGCAAGACGGCGCGATCGTTACGAAGGCCTGCATCTCGAAGGAAATGGCAGAGCGCGAAGAGCCCCCGCAAATGACGCACAAGGAATCCGGTTGCGAGGCCAGGAATTACCAGCGCACCGCTAGCGGCTACTCGCTCGACCTCGTGTGCGATGGCGCCAACATGAAAGGCGAAGGTGCCGTCAAAGGCACGTTCGCCGGCAACGAGAGCTTCCATTCGGTTTATGATTTCACCGGCGTCGCCAAAGGCAAGCCAGTCAGTCAGCACCATGAGGTCAGCGCAAAATGGATCAGCGCAGCATGCGGCGACGTCAAGCCGCCAAGCGATTTCGCCAAGAAGAATAAATAAACTTCCGGATCGGGGCGGGACCAGTCGCAGGTCAGCAAAAAAATCTCTTGCGTTCCTCGACATATGTATCTAAGATAGACACACATAAGGAAATCTCTTGAATACCAGTCATCGTTTTGCGGTAGGTGCCCACATCATGGCGTTGCTGTCCGTGTCAGGCGGCCCGATCTCGTCGACCTATATTGCCGGCAGCGTGAACACCAATCCGGCGATGATTCGTCGCATTCTCGGGATGTTGGGAAAAGCCGGGCTGACCCGTGCGACCATGGGCAGCACTGGCGGTACTGTGCTGGCTCGTCCCGCCGATCAGGTGTCCCTGCTGGATATCTATCGCGCCGTGGACGAGCCGGGGATACTTGCATTGCACAACAGCGCGCCCAATCCGGCGTGTGAGGTCGGACGCGGAATCACCGCTGTGCTGGAAGCCATCATCGGACGCGCCGAGCAGGCGATGGAATCCGAAATTGCGGCGGTCACGGTAGGCGACGTCGTGCAGGCATTGCAGAGTAAAAAGAAAAAGTAGCAGAACAAGTAGTACGAAGCAGTGGAGACACATTTTTTTAACTCAATATGTATCTGCATTAGATACATATAAATTATTTTGAATAAGGAAACAACATGAAAATCGCATTGATCGGAGCAACCGGAAACATCGGTAGCGCCATTTCACAAGAGGCGTTGCGTCGCAAGCACACGGTAACCGGCATCACGCGCCGGACCACGGGTTTGTCGCCGACATTGGCAGGCATCGATGTACACACCGCGGATGTGTTGGACCACGCCGCGTTGACTGCGGCGGTCCAGGGCCATGATGTGCTGGCCAGCGCGTTCGGATCTGGAGCCGACGCAATGCTGATTGTCGACGCGACGCGCGCAATCGTCGCGGCGGCGCGCGCTGCGGGCATCAAGCGGGTCATCGTGGTTGGCGGCGCCGGCAGTCTGGAAATCGGCGGCGGCAAACAACTGGTTGACTCCCCCGATTTCCCTGCTGCCTATAAATCGTATGCGCTGGCTCATCGCGACGCGCTGGCGGTACTGCGCGACGCACCCGATATCGATTGGACCTTCTTTGCACCGGCGGCGGAAATCGGCCCGAGCGACAAAGTCGGCAAGTTCCGTGTCGGCGCACGCAAGCTCATCACCGACGCGGCCGGTCGCAGCGCAATTTCATACGCTGACTATGCGGACGCATTCGTCAGCGAAATCGAAGCCGGAAGCCATCCGAAGGAAATCGTGACGGTCGCGTATTGATCTGGAATAGGCGCTGGCGTAAAACAGCGGGGCGGTAGCGCCTTATGCGGTGGCCACGGCTGCGGCCGCCGCACGCCGGACGACTTCATTGGGAGCGATACAGAATCTGTCGCGCCCCAATTCCTTGGCGCGATAGAGCTGATCATCCGCGCGCTTGATCAGGTTGGTCCACGAACGGTCGTCATCGCCGGGGGCGAGCACGGCCAGCCCGACGCTGACCGAAACAGGATCCTGAATGCAAAAGCGATACTGACGGACTGCACGCACCAGGCGTTCGCCCACCAGTGAGACATTCTCCGCGCTCACTCCGGGCAGTATGATGCAGAATTCTTCGCCACCGTATCGCCCGACCAGGTCGACGTCGCGGCAGGTCATCTTGATCACCTGGGCGAGTTCGCACAGCACCGCGTCGCCCACGCTATGGCCAAGTTCGTCGTTGATCTTCTTGAAAAAGTCGGCATCGACAAAGGCAATGGCAAGCGATTGGTGGTTGCGCAGGGCCACTGTCAGTTCGCGCTCGCCGGCCGCCACGATGGCGCGGCGGTTGAGGAGGCCGGTCAATTCATCGTGCGTGGCGAGATGGCGATTTTCGCCGAGGACGCGTTCGAAATAAAGCAGCAGCAAACTGGCGGCGTACAACAGGCTTCCGGCCAAGGGTACCAGATACAGAACGGTAACGCCGATCGCCGAGGTGGTTCCCGGCTGAACCGCCGAGCTGTAACGCGTCAGCGCCACGATGCGAAATACGTTATTCATCGCCAGCAATGCAAGTGCGCCGAGTGCGAGCATGTTGCCAAAGGTTCGATGCGGGCCGGCGCGGACCCACAGTGTGTAGGCGGTGCATAGGAACACGCTCAGTACGGTTGCCGATGACAGGGCGCCACGGCTGGTGACGCGCGCGTCCGTCAAGAGAAACAGCGCGAACAGCACGAAAAAGACAGCCCCGAGAAGCCACCCGAGCTGATTGACAGGCGTCCGGTAGAATGTTTGCACGCCCCACCATTGCAGGATCGCGCCCCAGATCAGGCTGTTATTGGCGATCACCAGAATCGCGTAGCGCGGTGCGCCGGCGTTGGCCACAATCATCGACACGCCAAGCGCAATGAGAATTTCCGACAGCATCCAGTAGTGGGTGCATTTTTCGCTGGGCGTCGCGTAGGAAATGCCCGCCATGACCACGGCGACGCAAAGCTGCGTCACGATTAAGGCGATACCTGCGGTAAAAGAATCCATCTATGTGAATGATCCTGTGTGGGCGCCCGGGGCAATCGCAAGCGCGCAGAAATTGGCCATAT
>DHXL01000323.1:1375-2481 GCA_002415335.1 Oxalobacteraceae bacterium UBA5157 | reverse complement strand
GGCGGTCCACTAATTATGTTTGCGGCTGAGGCAGTCGAGCGGCAGGAAGGCCGTCGGCACATTGGTTTGGTCGATACCCTTGACGGTCATCTTGTCCGGTGCCTCCGCCTTGCCGCATACCCAGGCGACCGGCACCACCGGCGTATCGGCCACCACCGCCGGGCGCAAGCTCAGGATTTTGCCGGTTAGCGCGCCGCTGACGCGATTGCCGAACGTGATGTTGATCGCGCCGTCCCGCACCGTGACCGCGCTGACGAAATTGCTGACGATCTTGTCGGGTACCGGTAAGCCGGCCGCGGCATTATCGGGCGGCAGCGTGTGCGTGGCGGCCCACGCTGCCTCGATCGGCTTCCTGGCCAAGTCGGCCAGCGGTATCGCCGCTTCGATTTGCTTGCGCGCGATGCTGGCCTGGTAGGAAGGCAGCGCCAGCGCGGCAAGGATCCCGATCACGGCGATCACAGCCATCATTTCGATCAAGGTGAAGCCACGTCGATGTTCAGTCATTGTTCGCCCGATTGTGATAATGGTTCTCCGCCGCGCCCGTCAGGCGAGGCCGGTCTCGCGGATCGTGATGCTCAACCGGCCGCGCAACGGACCGAGCGCAGGCGGCGCGGTTCGCGCGTAGAGCTTCACGATTCCATGGTAAGCCATTCGCGACGGCCCGCCAAAGACGAACAGGTCGCCGCTCTCCAGCGTGACATCGCGATAGGGTTTGCTGCGGGTGGCGGTGTTGCCGAAGCGAAACAGGGCTGAATCGCCAAGGCTGACCGTAATCACCGGGCTGCCGCGCGCGATCGCGCTGTTGGCTTCGCCCTTATCCTGATGCAAACTCAGCGTCGCGTTTTCGTCGTACCAGTTGATGATCGCGGCGTCCGGCACAAACGAGCCACTTGCGCCGAAGGTCCGCCGATACGCCCGCTGTGCAAGCTGCGCCAGTTCGGCCGGAAATTCCCTGACCGATACCTGTTCTTGTTCGTCGACAAATTTCGTGTAGTGCCGGCCCGGCCGCCAGTTCCAGCCGAGGTACAGCGACTTGATCGACAGCGGCGTGCCGCCAGCCATGCGCGGCACGACGAAACCGGCCGGCGGTTTGCCCCACTGCCGGC
>DHXL01000323.1:0-1336 GCA_002415335.1 Oxalobacteraceae bacterium UBA5157 | reverse complement strand
CTGGCGGCACAGTTCGATCAGCGTGATCTGCTCTTCGATGGACAGCCAGGACGGCACAAAAAACGCGCCCGGCGCAACGGTAGCGGGTTCCCGTTCGAACAGGTTCATGGCCGTGTTGGAGCGCGATCGTACGCGTGCTCGGCAGTGACCGCGACCGGCTCAGCCTGCGTGGCTCAATATGCGCCCATGAAATCACGCTTGCCGACGTCGAGACCGTTGTTGCGCAGGATCGCGTACGCGGTGGTGACATGGAAGAAGAACTGCGGCAAGCCGTAGTTCACCAGGTAAGACTGGCCGAGCATTCTTTTTTCTTTCGGGGTGCCCGGACGCAGCACGATCTCCCGCGTTTCGCTGCCTTCGAACTGCGCCGGTGTCAGGCTCTCGATAAACGCCAGCGTCTTGGTAATGCGCGCCTGCAGATCGACGAAAGTGTGTTCCTTGTCCTCGTATTCCGGAACGTCGACGCCGGCCAGGCGCGCCGAGATTCCCTTCGCGAAATCGGCGGCAATCTGCACCTGATGGAGCAACGGGAACATGTCGGGGAACAGGCGCGCCTGCAGGAGTGCGCTCGGTTCGATTTTCTTTTCGCTAACGTGGGCTTCGGCCTTTTCCAGGATCGCGCGGAGGCTGGTCAGCAGTTGTTTGAAAACAGGGACGGACGTGGTGTACATGAAGGTCGGCATGAAGATCTCTCGGTTGACGGTGAGGTGATTATAGAGACTAGTCGACGAACACGTTTGGAGACGCGAATATTCAATTTTATGCCGGACAGCCGTGACGTGGCTCCGCCGAGTCTTGCCTGCCATGCCGGCGCAAGCGCGAACGAATCGCGTTGCGCATCACGCCCGTTACTTGATGAAGCCCCGCGCTTTCATCCTGTCACAGGCATTCTGGCGCGGGTTCCGTAGCGGAATGCCCTTTTCCTTGGCGCGTTCTTCCATCAGCTTGTGGTGCTCTTCCTGGTACGCCGTGCATTCATCGTAGGTTTTTATCGAACGCATTTTGTTCTGATGTTCGGTGCGTTCCTCGGGCGTCATCATGGTCCAGCCAGCCACATTTCCCTGGTTGAACCGATAGCGGCCGGGGCCTCCCGGCGCAGCAAAGGCGGACGTGGCGGCTAGAACGGTCGCGACGAGCATGGCGGAGGCAACGATTTTTTTCATGGCGATTTCCTTTACGGGTGGGAGGCCTTCCCGGCGGATGTCGGGAACGGGACGGAAACTATTCGATTGTCGGGATGTGCCGACGGCGTCGCGCCGCCCCGGCGTTCACCTCAGATCATCTCCAGCGCAAGCGCGATGCCCTGGCCGCCACCGATGCACAGCGTGACGATGCC
>DHXL01000154.1:8508-10853 GCA_002415335.1 Oxalobacteraceae bacterium UBA5157 | reverse complement strand
GGCCCCCTCTTCAGAGCGCACCGCAAGCAAGGCGATGCAGCCGGCAAGGGCGAGCGTCTGGCCGGCCAGCGCCCATCCCATCCATGGCGCCATGCCGCGCCGTAATCCTTGCAGGAATCTGGAAAGCGCGGCCTTGCCTGGCGGGCGCCGAGGCATCTGGAGCCGCGGGCGCAGCCGCGCGAACGCCCGCTCGACATCGGCGACGGCGTGGCTATCCGGCTCCGCTGCCTGCAGCTTGCGGTGCCATTCGGTATCCGCCTGGCATCGAGTGCAGAGCCGCAGATGCCGCTGCACCAAGGCGGTCTCATCGCGCGACAGCCGATCGATGACAAACCAGGGAAGCAGTTCCTGCACGGTTCGGTGCGTCGACGTATCGAGCGTGACGACACGATCGTTCATTCTATATTCTCCATGAAGCCGGACAGCAATAGCTTTAGACCGCGGCGCGCATGGACGATTCCGAAAATCCCCGCCCCGGCTGCGTTGGATCGTGCGTCCCGTTCCGTGACCCCGCTTCCCATCCCGGATCCCTCCATCGAAGATCCGCGTGCACTACTAATCTAGATGCGCGCCGCCGCGAATTGTTCCACCGGTCCGGAAATTATCGCGCGGTCGAGCGCGATCGGGATTGAACCATTTCCCACAAGGCTTGCATATACAGGACAACTCGCCGGATTGATCGGCTGAAATGGCGAGCGATTCGAAACATGCGCGCGATAAATAAATTGCCAACCACGTTTCAAGAATCCGATTATGCGCGGCTGCGGCTGCGGTTTCGGTTTCGGTGGAGATGATGTATGTCAACGGATAAGTGAAGCGCGCGTTTGCCTATCGCGGACGACGGCATTACGCTTGGCCGCTTTCCCGCCTCATCGTCGACGGCCGGATCAGCCCGCATGGCGGGTGCACGGCGTTCGCAAGAAAGTGACTGGTTTCGGTCCGCATGATTTTTGGTGCGGCTGTGACCTGATCGCATGCGATCAGGGATTGACCGCGTGGGGAGTCGCCGAAAATCCACAGGCCTGCGTGCCCGCCGTCCATGGTTTATATGCGGATGGCGTGCGCTTAGTAGGCCCAGTAAGGGCCGTTGCCGCCGGACGTGGAAGCGCCCTTGATCGCCACGAATACGGTGCGGCCGAAGAAGAATGGCAAACCCCAGTCGAAGCCCGTGGTGAGCCCGGTGCCGCCGACATTGGCTGCCGCCACACTGCTGGCGAGCGATACGATGTTCTCCACCGTAAAATTGACCGTGCCGGAAGCGGCGCCGGTCGCCGAGGTGTTGACCGCGGAGAGCGATAACGTGGACGCCGGACAATAGAAGCCGCCTGAGCAGGCAGGGATGTTTGAGTCGTCAAAAAACAGCCCGTTGGAGCCGCTGTCAATGAAGCTCTTGTTGTAGGCGGTGTTGTTATACGTGGTTTTGAAGTTGCCCACACTATCAGTCGCGTAGACCGTCGCCGAGCCGAGCTGGTTGTTGGACTGGGTGCCGATACCGAACACAAGCATGCCGGTCAGCGAATTCGCGCCGCCGGGCGGGACGCTCGGCAGCACCAGCGCCACGCCGTTGTTGTCGACTGCAAATGCCGCGACCGGATTGGCAACCTGGGATGCAAGCGGCAGCACGGTGCTGGTGCAGCCGGATGGCGTGCAGGCGTAATACCTGCCGGAAATCGGATTGAGAGCGCAGGGGGCGCAGTCCTGGTTGAACAAGCCGACGCCGAGTATCCCGTTGGCGCCTAAACTCGACACGGTTCCGAGATCGTTGCCGACACTGCTGCAGCTACCCGGCACGTTGGCGTAGGGACTGGTCTGGTCGGCGACAATCTGCACCGGCAGGGCCAGCGCGGTTTCGCCGGACAGCTTGATGTCGGCACGCCGTACCGAGCCCCAGGTATAGCCGCTGACGAATTGCTCGCACTCGCCCACCGGCGTGCCTAGCGCGTTGTTGACCGGGGGTAGCGCCGCCAGGGTCGTCGAGTTCATCGCCGAAGCGAGCAGCCGCAGGCCGTACGAACCGGTATCGAGTTGCACGTGGTCCACCGTCTGGCAGACCGCCGTGCCCGGCTGGCAGACGGTCACGCTGACGAACGGCATGTTGAATGAATTGTTGTTTGGTCCGAGGTCGACCGTGATCGCCATTGCGTTGCTGCTCAGCGCCGCGACGACTGACAAGACGGCCGAAGTACTGATGCTGCCGCCCGCGCCCGTGCAGCTGAGACCGTATGTGTAGTTCCCCGTTGCCGCCTGGCTCACCGCCAGCGACCCGGATGTGGCCTGGGTCCCCGCCCACGCGCCGGAGGCGGTGCAGGACGATGCGTTGGTGGCCGACCAGGTCAGCGTGCTGG
>DHXL01000154.1:7969-8188 GCA_002415335.1 Oxalobacteraceae bacterium UBA5157 | reverse complement strand
GCCGTACGTATAGGACCCCGCCGTCGCCTTCGAGACCGCCATCGAACCGGCCAGCGCCTGGGTGCCGCTCCAGGCGCCGGAGGCGGTACACGACGTCGCGTTGGTTGAAGTCCAGGTCAAGGTGCTGGTCTGGTTGACTGCGACCGGGCTTGCCGAGAGTGCGATCTGAACCACCGGCAGCGGTGCGTTGGGGGGCGCCGCGACCACCACCAGCACGGT
>DHXL01000154.1:903-7747 GCA_002415335.1 Oxalobacteraceae bacterium UBA5157 | reverse complement strand
GCCGTACGTATAGGACCCCGCCGCCCCCTCCGAGACCGCCAGCGAACCGGCCAGCGCCTGGGTGCTGCTCCAGGCGCCGGAGGCGGTACACGACGTCGCATTGGTGGAAGACCAGGTCAAGGTGCTGGTCTGGTTGACTGCCACCGGGCTTGCCGACAGCGCGATCTGGACCACCGGCAGCGGCCCGCTGGCAGGTGCCGCAGGAGGCGCGGAGGCCGCCGGTGCAGCAGCGGACGTGCCGCCGCCACCGCCGCAGCCCGCGAGCGCGAACGCGGCGGCCAGCGCGATCACCTTGGCGAAAGAAAAAATACCGCGCCGCGCAGGCGTTGAATGGGTCGTCATCATGGCAGTCGGTCCGCAGCGGCTAGTGGAGGTCGGCAGGCTTGAAGCCCGCCGGTAACTTGGCCGGAATCCAGGCCTTGCCCTCGAACGCACCGACGTGGCCGCCCGAGATGATCACGACATCGTCGCGTGTCACCACGATCGGGGAACTCCCGCCGCGACGCTGCCTTTGGGCCGCGACCATCGTGTCGAAGTGCGCGCCCAGCATTTCCTTCAGGTCGGGCAGGAACGGTCCCGACCAGGATACGGCGAACACCGTGCCGTTGAGGTCAAGATATTCATGGACGGACGTCCCGGAATCCAGCGTCTTCTCGAGGTCGGTGTAGCTGGCGGGACCGGCTGACACGGCAGTCGTCCTGGCGGCCGCCACATGCTTGCCGAATCGGGCGGGCGAGTCGCCGAGGCCCGCCGCGCAAGTACTCGCATAGCCGAGCAGTAACGCGATCAGAAGCGTCTTCATGGGGACCGAACCAATTGGGTGAAGGAAGTGCATTCTTTTGCCTTTGTGCAGCCGTCAGTCAGTGATGGGAACATGCCGATGTGGCACTTGTGACGCCAGTGTCTTCTCCAGAAGTCTAAGCTGAAAAGCAGTTTCCAGAAAGAAATAACAAAAAGCGTGGCGACCTGTCGCGTGAACGACACAGCCGGACGCTGCTGCCGGGCCTTGCGACGCTTATTTTCGGTGCGCCGTGCAGCCTCCGCGCAGGCATCGACAATCATGCTCACATCGGCTCCGTCGTAACGCGTCAACGCATCGCCGTTCTCTCCATAGACATGGTTCCTGATATTCGCCAGCAGAACAGCGGCATTGGGCAAGGCCTTGGTCAGCTCGCCCCTGGAAAGATTCGTATCGCTCCACACCATGGCCGGATCTTCCACCGTCCTCTTGTCGATATGGAAATGTGTCTTGTCACGTATGTGGCGCAGCTTCGGCACAATCCTCCGCAGTTCGTCCATGTCGATCCCGCAGGCCCTGGCTGCCCTGTGCGCAGCCGCCTCGTGGCAGCGGATGATGTACCAGAGCGAACCGGCTTCCTTGTGATCATCAAAGATACGGATCGCGCCGGCGATCATGTCGCTGAACAGGGCCTTTTCGGCGATGCTGAAGAAGCTCGCCGCGTGCCGGTTGAATCCGGTCCCGTTCAGCTTGTCATAGGCAGTGAGCTTCAGCAGCGCCTCATTTGCCTCGGCAAAATTACGCGTGATAGCCGCTGTGATCCTGGCGTTGTGCGGACGCATGGCAATGTACTTCCCGAGCGAAGAGGCAGCGCTTCCTGGGTGTATTGGCGCGGTGCGCGCTCCGGCGTTATCCGGTGCCATGCGCTGCCTGAATCCGGTGTACGATCCGCATTCACCGAGGGTCATATGTATTTTATCCAACTTTATCACGCGCTATTTCATATCGATCAAACTCTCGAACTCCTGATTTCCGAGTATGGCGCCTGGGTCTACGTCATGCTGTTTGGAATCATATTTTGTGAAATAGGCATTCTTCCGCTATTTTTCCTGCCCGGCGATCCGCTGCTGTTTATTTGCGGCGCCTTGAGTGCGACCGGCGGCACCAACGTCCTGATCGTGGCGGCCGTGTTTTTCCTCGCGGCTACTGCCGGAAGCACGCTTGGCTATTGGACCGGCAGGGCGATGGGGCCCAGGATTTTTGCAAGAGATTACCGATGGCTGAATCGGGCGGCATTGCAAAAAACCCATGTCTTCTACGAAAGATACGGCGCGATTACCCTGATTCTGTCGTCCTTTCTCGCTGTCGTGCGTACGTTTGCGCCTTTCGTTGCCGGCGTGTCGGAGATGACGTTTGCCAGGTTCCAACTATTTAATATCGTCGGTGCCGCCATATGGGTTATTTCGTTGGTATCGGGCGGCTTCTTTTTCGGAAATATTCCGCTGGTTCACGATCATCTGAACCTCATCATCCTGAGCGGGGTCGGGATCGGCGCCGGTGCGCTCGTGTTGAGCGGGATAGGCAGATTCCTGCGCAAGAGCCGGTAGCCGGCTCGGTCAGGCTTCGGAACTCCGGGCGTTTTAATCAGTCAAACTTAAGCGGAGATTTTCGACGCGAGCAGCAAAGCCTTCGCTCCCCAAGAAACCAGCGGGTATTGTTTTCGGGGCGCATCTTCGACTTGACTGGAGACCTCTCATGGAACATACACTGGTGGCGGTATTCGATAGCGACATCCACGCGCAGAATGCACTCGACGCGCTCGCACTTTCTGGTTTTTCCCGCAGCGACATGCATATTAACGCCGCGCAACCAGGCGCCATGCCGGGCGGCGCTGCCTCCGGCGCGAGTGACCTCTCGAGGGATGAATCGATCGGGGACCGGATCAAAGGATTTTTTTCAAATCTGTTTGCCGGCGCGGACCAGACCGGGCACGCGGACATGTATTCGGAGGCGGTCAAGCGCGGACGCTTTGTGCTGACAGTCGTGGCGCACAATGAGGATCAGCTCGCGCTGGCAACCGGTGAGCTGAATCGCCATAGCCCCATCGATGTCGAGGACCGGGCGCAAGGCGGCACGCAGGAAGCGCAGGGCGGCGGCGTGCGCGTGTTCCCGCGCACTGCCGGGCAGCCGGCGCAGGGATCGGCGCCGCTCGCTGACGATGCGGCCTTCCGCGACCATTGGCAGAGTTCCTATGCGCAGTCGGGCGGCCGGTATGAGGACTATGCGCCGGCGTATCAGTACGGCAGCTCGCTGGGCGCGGAGCTGCGCTACCGCGGCCGCCAATGGGAAGACATCGAGCCGCAGGCACGCACCGAATGGGAATCGACCCATGCCGACAGCCCATGGGAAAGAACCAAGGAAGCCGTGCGCGCCGGATGGGAAAGGGTTGCCGATAAATCGAGCTGATACCGAGTGCGCCCTGAAGCCGCGAACACCCTGCGCGGTTCGCGGCGACCAGGATTGAGTTGCGAAATGGCACTTCATTCTGTCTGGATACCGGATCACGCATGCTTAAGTCAAAACTGAACCCGGACGGCACCGTCGAGCTCTCGCTTGCGGGTGAATCGGTGTCGTTGACGGCGCGCGAGATGGACGAGCAGATCGAACGGCTGGCGCGCGTTCGCTCGCAGATGAAGGAGCCGGTACCGGACGAGCCGCCGACCATTGAAACCGTGGTGTTCAATCCTGTCTATGCGATTCGTACCGACAACGTGACCAAGGGATCCCTGCTGCGGCTGCGCCACGGCGGTTTCGGCTGGCTGAATTTCGAATTGCCGCCGGAGGAAGCGCTCAACATGAAAAAGACATGGAGCGACATCGTCTATAAGCTGGAACTCGATGAAGCGCTCACCGAAGGAGGATATAGCGGCCCGGAGCGGCGCATGACGAAGCCGCACTAGTCGAATTTCCGGTGCGCGCAGCCGTGCCCCGCAGCGTCTCCCGGTCAGATGCCGATCGATTGTTCCAGCGCAAACCGGATCAGTTCCGCCTGGCCTTCTATGCCCAGTTTTCGTTTGATGTTCCAGCGATGCGTCTCCACAGTGCGGACGCTCAAATCGAGTTCGCGCGCGATGAGCTTGTTGGATTTGCCGCCGGCGATGCGTGCCAGGACTTCCTTTTCTCGCGGCGTCAATAACATCGCCGGCGACAAGGGGCGCGACAAATGCTTCGCCAATCCGGCGCTGTAGTAGATGCCGCCGTTCATCACCGTATCGATCGCCGTGATGATGTCGGCCGCCGGCGAATCTTTCAGCACGTAGCCTCTGGCGCCGGCCTGGATCGCCTTCATCACGTATTCGCCCTTGTCGTGCATGCTGAGCACCAGCACCGCGATCTCGGGATAACGCTCGTTGAAGCGCCCGGTCAGTTCGATCCCCGACATGCCTTTCAGATTGATATCCATCAGCACCAGGTCAATCTGCTGGTTGGCCGCGTGCTCCAATGCCTCCTCGGCGGTTCCCGCCTCCGCCACCACTGAAAAGTTGGGAATGCCTTCCAATCGCGTGCGCAGGCCGTCCCGCACCAGCGGGTGATCGTCGACGATCAGAATTTTAATGGATGCGTTGATGGGTGCATTGACGCGTGCATTAACGGGTGCGGAATAGGACATGGCTGCTTAACCTCGGGGCAGGATTGCATGGACTTGTGTTCCCTGGCCGATAGTCGACCTCAGACGAATCTGACCGCCGATTGCTTCGACCCGTTCGTACATGTTGCGCAGGCCGATACCGCGTCGCGGATGCAGGGTGATGTGCTGGACGTCGAATCCCCCGCCGTTGTCGTCGATGGCCAGTTCGACATGGCGTTTGCTGCCGGCCAGGCGCATCGTCACCAATGATGCCTCGGCGTGCCGCTTGATGTTGGTCAACGATTCCTGGGCGATCCTGAACAGCACCGTGATCGCCATGGCCGACAGGCCGTCGGTGCTGCCGCTCGTTTCAAATTTCACCTGCATGGACGAATCGTCGGAAAATTCCTTCGCCAAATGATCCAGCGCTACCGCCAGGCCGAGATCGTCGAGAATCGCCGGTCGCAGGTCATGCGAGATGCGGCGCACCTCGCCCAGGATCTCGTTGAGCTGCGCCGCCGCGCGCTCGAAAGCGACATGGGCGGCACGCATGCACGCCGGATCGGCGAGCTTCGCGATACCCGACTCGACCTGCAAGCGGATCGAGAATATTCCCTGGCTGATGCCATCATGCAGATCGCGCGACAGTCGTGCGCGTTCATCTTCCTGCGAGCTCACGACCCGTTGCGCCAGCGCCTTGAGTTTTGCATCGGAGACGCGCGATTCGCTGATATTCAGCGCCAGTCCGGCGAACGTTATAAAGAGTACGCCCATGGTCGCGATCCCCGCGATCCAGAGCATCGTGTTGAGGATATTCGCCGAGTTCTGCGCATCGAGCTTGCTGAGCGCGGCATCGACGTCATCGAGATAGATACCGGTACCCAGCATCCATCCCCAGCGCGGCAGCATCACCACGTATCCCAGCTTCGGCACTTCCTTGTGCAGCGATGGCTTCTCCCACAGATAGCGCTCCAGCCCGCCGCCGGCGCGCGCGCGCGCAATCAGTTTCTGGATGGTCGGATTGCCCTTGCTGTCGCGCAGATCCCACAGATTGCGGCCGACCAGTTCGCTCTGGCGCGGATGCATCAGATTGACGCCGGCCAGATTGTAGATATAAAAATAGCCGTCATCGCCCCATTCCATTTTCGACAGGATCGACTTGGCACGATTCAGGGTTTCATCGTCATTCCTGCCGGAGTCATACAGGCCCGCGATCGAGCGCATGCCCAGCGCGACGTAGTGCTTGAGTTCAGTCTGCTTGCTGGCAAGATAGGCATGTTCGACCGCTGCGCGTTGTTGTTCCGCCAGCAGAACGGCTTGATGGTGGACCGCGAAAGCGATCGCGCCCAGCGCCAGGAAAAGCGGCGTGATCGCGAACAGGGTGATTTTCTGCCGTAGCTTCATGACCGCTCACTGTACAGCCTTTTGCCTCGAAAAGACGTATGTGCAAATACCTAAATCAACAGTGTGTTTGGTGCAATGCACCACGCCTTGCGCCGCGCTTTGTCGAATCCGCCTACGTATTTTCAGCAGCGCTACCTACGTAGTCAAGCGGATGGGCGCGCCTCGACCGCTTGTCTACAATCCACTTTGTCGCAGGCGGCTATGTGCTGGAGAACGGGCGCATCTCGGTGCATGGTCCGGCCGATAAATTAAAGAACGATCCGGCGGTAAGAGCGGCTTATCTCGGTGGCGGACAGCAGCACTGAAATTAGCCGGACCATAAAACTAGTACGGAGATCGGGATGCGGAGAAATCGTGGCGCTTCAGTCATTCTGCTTTGCTGCCTGGCGTCAAACGCCACGCCGGGCAACGCACAAGGCAAGCCGGAGGACACGCTAAAGATAGGCGTGTCGGGCCCGTTCACCGGTGGTTCCAGCCCGATGGGCGAAAGCATGCGCAACGGTATTCGGCTCGCGGTGGAAGAGATCAATGGCATCGGCGGCGTCAATGGCCGCAAGATCGAATTGATCGAGCGCGACGACCGGGCCGAGCCGGATGCCGGCGCGAAAATCGCCGCGGAATTCACCGGCATGAAGGTGGTGGCGGCGATTGGTATCGTTAATACGGGCGTTGGACTGGCGTCGATCGATGCCTATCAGAAGGCGAAGATTCCGCTGATCCTGGCGGTGGCCACCGGGACCTCCCTGACAAAGAAATATGCGCCGCCGGCTGCCATCGAAAATTACATCTTCCGTGTCGCGCCGACGCTGGATCAGGAAGCGCAGACCCTAGCCGCCGATCTCCAGCGCCGCGGCTTGAAGAAAGTGGCGATGCTTGCCGATGCGACCGCGTATGGCGCGGCATTACCAGCCTTTCTCGGCCGCCGATCACGACGCGATGACGAGAAATATGTTGTTGATGGCGAAGGTCAATTCTGGCAGAGTCGACTATGCGTACGCAGAGGATGCACGGCGCGGCACGCAGATTCGCTTGAAGCAGAAGGAGGACGTGCGATAGCTTGTTGTCGTTGCGTC
>DHXL01000154.1:0-663 GCA_002415335.1 Oxalobacteraceae bacterium UBA5157 | reverse complement strand
AAAAAATGGACGGAGACAGACGATGAATAAATCAACCAGGATTCTGGCGCTTGGCCTGTTCGCAGGATTCCTTCATTTTTCGGCCATCGCAGCGGAGGCGAAAGGCTCGGCCCAGGAAGCGACTGCGATGGTGAACCGGGCGGTCGCCTATCTGAAGGAAAACGGCAAGGAAAAGGCGTTCGCCGAATTTGCCAATCCCGCCAACACACAATTTCATGACCGCGACCTGTATGTCTTTGTCTATGACATGAACGGCGTCGCAGTCGCGCACGGCAACAATCCGAAAATGGTCGGCAAGAATCTGCTCGACATGAAGGACAGCGACGGCAAATTCATCATCAGGGGCTTCATCGACGTCGCCAACGGCAAAGGCAAGGGCTGGGTCGACTACAAGTGGCCCAACCCGTCCACCAAGGCCGTTGAGCAAAAATCCAGTTATGTCGAAAAGACCGATGGCGGATTGATCGTCGGAGCGGGCATCTACAAATAGTCCGGTCGAGACTGTTCCCGATCCGCATGCCCGATCGCGCGAACCGATGCGTCCTGGTCGAACGGCCAGGACAGCGCGATTGAAGGCGCAGGCAGGAAAACCATCGGTCGCAAGATGGTCCACGCGCGCACACAAGCAAGCGATCACAATGTTCGATAGCGCACAGACGGCAG
>DHXL01000391.1:7614-7985 GCA_002415335.1 Oxalobacteraceae bacterium UBA5157 | reverse complement strand
CGCGTCAAAGACGGTTACGCCCGTAATTTCCTGATTCCGCAACGCATGGCGCGCCGTGCCACGACGTCGGCTGTTGCAGAGTTTGAAGCAAAGCGTGCGGACCTGGAAAAAGCTGCCGCTGAAAAGCTGGCTACGTCGCAAAAGCAAGGCGAAAAACTGAGCGGCCTGACCGTTCAAATCTCGCAAAAATCCGGTGTCGATGGCCGCCTGTTCGGCTCCGTCACCAACTTCGATATTGCGGAAGCCCTGACTAAACAAGGTTTCCCGGTAGAGAAGGCGCAGATCCGCATGCCGCAAGGCCCGCTCAAGACAGTCGGCGATCATGCAGTTTCCGTTGCATTGCACACTGACGTTGTGGTGGAAGTCACCGT
>DHXL01000391.1:0-7356 GCA_002415335.1 Oxalobacteraceae bacterium UBA5157 | reverse complement strand
CTATCTCAGATGCTTCTGGCGAGCAGGTATAATTCGCGCCATGAATAACCGCGCCGATCCGCAATTAGATTCCCTCCGTGTTCCGCCACACTCGATCGAGGCAGAGCAATCCGTTCTCGGTGGTTTATTGCTCGATAACGCGGCATGGGATCGTATTGCGGACTTCGTGCATGAAGACGACTTCTACCGCTACGACCACCGCGTTATTTTCCAGCACATCGTCAAGCTGATCAACAATTCGAGGCCGGCCGACGTCATCACGGTGTTTGAGTCTTTGTCCGGCACCGGCAAGGCGGACGAGGTAGGCGGCTTGTCATACCTGAATGCGCTGGCGCAAAACACGCCATCGGCTGCCAATATCCGCCGCTACGGCGAGATCGTTCGCGACCGTGGCGTTCTCCGCAAACTGATCACTGTGGCCGATGAAATTTCCGGCCAAGCCTTCAGTCCGCAAGGCAAGGAAGTCAAGCAGATGCTGGACGAGGCTGAGTCCAAGATTTTCGCGATTGCGGAAGAAGGCTCTCGCGGCGCGCAAGGATTCCAGGAAATCCAGCCCCTGTTGACCCAGGTGGTCGAGCGTATCGATGAACTGTATAACCGCGACAACCAGAACGATATTACCGGCGTGCCGACCGGCTTTGCCGATTTGGATCGGATGACATCCGGCTTGCAACCGGGCGATCTGGTCATCGTGGCGGGTCGACCATCGATGGGCAAGACCGCATTTTCGATCAATATCGGCGAGCACGTCGCGATCGAGAGCGGTTTGCCGGTTGCCGTATTTTCGATGGAAATGGGTGGCACGCAACTCGCGATGCGCATGCTGGGTTCGGTCGGCCGGCTGGACCAGCATCGTTTGCGCACCGGCCGCCTGGCCGATGAGGACTGGCCGCGATTGACGCATGCGATCCAGAAAATGAACGATGCCCAACTTTACATCGACGAAACACCGGCACTGAATTCGATCGAATTGCGCGCGCGCTCGCGCCGTTTGTCGCGCCAATGCGGCAAGCTGGGCTTGATCATCATCGATTACTTGCAACTGATGTCGGCCAACTCCTCGGGCGAAAATCGCGCGACGGAGATCTCTGAGATTTCACGCAGCCTGAAGAGTTTGGCCAAGGAGCTCAATTGCCCGGTGATCGCCTTATCCCAGCTGAACCGCGCGCTTGAGCAGCGGCCGAATAAGCGTCCCGTCATGTCCGACTTGCGCGAATCCGGTGCCATCGAGCAGGATGCGGACGTGATCTTGTTCATCTATCGCGATGAGGTTTACAATCCCGATTCGCCGGACAAGGGAACCGCGGAAATCATTATTGGCAAGCAGCGTAACGGCCCGATTGGCAGCGTGCGCTTGACCTTCCTCGGACAGTACACCAAATTCGATAATTACACCGGCGGCGCCGCGCTGTACCAAGGCGACTGAGGTCGACCGCCGTTCACCCCGATCGACGATTAACAAACCTGCAACGCTCAATCCTTAAGAGAGAACGATCATGTTCGGACGCCTCATGCCCACCGAGGGCAAATTCTTTGAAATGTTTAACCAGCATGCCGATCTCTGCGTCAAAGGGGCGAAAGAAATGGTCGCGCTGATGACTAATTTCGACGACTTGGAAAACCGCGTGCACGCGATAGAAGGCCTTGAGAAGCAGGCCGACAAGGTGACGCACGCGACGCTTGAGTTACTGCACAAGACCTTCATCACGCCGCTGGATCGCGACGATATTCATCAACTGATTACCCGCATGGACGACATCCTCGATTTGCTGGAAGATGCCGCGCAAACGATTTCCCTGTATGACATCAAGGCGATCACGCCGGAAGCCAAGCGCCTGGCCGAGTTGTGTCTGGCCTGCACCGAGCGGGTGAAGGCCGGTGTCGCGCTGTTGCATAACATGGACAACTCGCGCCAGATCCTGTCGATTTGCGAAGAAATCGATCGCCTCGAATCCGATGCCGATCACGTGATGCGCGCGGCGATGTCCAAGCTGTTCCGCGACGAGCCGGACGTGCGGAATCTGATCAAGCTGAAGGCGATATATGAAATTCTGGAGACCGTGACTGATCGTTGCGAAGATGTCGCCAATATCATCGAGGGCATTATTGTGGAAAACGCTTAGAGCATCTCTGATCAGTTGGGGACAGAGTAACGCTACGCTAAACTCTTTCCCGCAACAATTAAAAGCGCATCTCGAATCAAGCGAAAAACAAGACTCCATGCACACTCTCCAAATCAGTATTTACGTCCTCGCTTCACTGATCGCGCTGGCCCTGATATTCGACTTCATGAATGGTTTTCACGATGCGGCAAACGCGATCGCGACCGTCGTGTCGACTGGCGTGTTGAAACCGCAAAATGCGGTCCTGATGGCCGCCATCTTTAACTTCGTGGCCATTCTCTTGTTCGGCGTGACTGTCGCATCGACTGTCGGCAAAGGGATCATCGATCCAAGCGTGGTTGATCATTACATCGTTTTCGGGGCATTGGTCGGTGCGATCTTCTGGAACATGGTGACTTGGTATTACGGTATTCCATCCTCATCGTCGCACGCACTGATCGGCGGCCTGGTAGGCGCGGCGGTCGCGAAAGGCGGAACCGGCACGCTCGTCTCGGCGGGCTTGATCAAGACCATTGTGTTCATCGTCGTGTCGCCGTTGCTCGGCTTTGTTTTTGGCTCCATCATGATGCTGTTGGTGTCATGGGTTTTCGTGCGCTCCACACCGCGGCGCGTCGATAAATGGTTCCGCCGCATACAGCTCTTTTCCGCGTCGATGTATAGCCTGGGCCACGGCGGTAATGACGCGCAGAAGACGATCGGTATTATCTGGATGCTGTTGATCGCCACCGGCTATAGCACGGCCCAGGACAAGCTGCCGCCTTGGTGGGTGATCGTCAGTTGCTATAGTGCGATCAGCCTCGGCACGCTGTTTGGCGGCTGGCGCATCGTCAAGACCATGGGCCAGAAGATCACCAAGCTAAAACCGATCGGCGGCTTCTGCGCTGAAACCGGCGGTGCCATCACACTGTTCCTTGCCACCGCGTTCGGCATTCCAGTGTCGACCACGCATACCATCACCGGTGCGATTGTCGGCGTCGGGGCAGCGAAGAAGATGTCGGCAGTGCGCTGGGGTGTGGCCGGCACGATCATCTGGGCCTGGCTGTTTACGATTCCGGCTTCCGCATTCGTGGCCGCGATCGCATGGTGGATCGCGACCCACTTTCTTTAAGTCCGTGCCGGGCCATCGAAGCGGAAGCCCGGGCCAGAAAGACAAACGGGCCGCAAGTGTTGCGGTCCGTCGTTCGTTAGGCAGCTTGTTACAGCACCTCACTCGCATGATCGGCCAGGCGCGAGCGTTCCCCGCGCGCCAGCGTCACGTGCCCGCTGTGGGCCCATCCCTTGAAGCGATCCACTACGTAAGTCAAGCCGCTCGAACCCTCGGTCAGATAGGGGGTATCGATTTGCGCGATGTTACCTAGGCAGATGATCTTGGTGCCCGGACCCGCACGCGTGACCAGCGTCTTGATCTGTTTCGGCGTCAAGTTTTGCGCTTCGTCGATGATCAGGAATTTGTTTACGAAAGTGCGGCCGCGCATGAAATTGAGCGACTTGATCTTGATCCGCGAGCGGATTAAATCCTGGGTCGCCGCACGGCCCCATTCGCCGGCGTCCGAGTCGGATTTGTTCAGCACTTCCAGGTTATCGTCGAATGCGCCCATCCACGGCGACATTTTTTCTTCCTCGGTACCGGGCAGGAAACCGATATCCTCGCCGACCGGCACCGTCACGCGGGTCACGATGATTTCATTGTAAGTCTTGGTTTCCAACACCTGTGCCAGTCCGGCAGCAAGCGCCAGCAGCGTCTTGCCGGTTCCCGCCTGCCCCAGCAAGGTGACGAAATCACATTCTGGATCCATTAGTAGATTGAGCGCGAAATTCTGCTCGCGGTTACGGGCAGTGATGCCCCATACGCTGTTCTTGGCATGGGCATAGTCGCGCAAGGTCTGGATCACTGCCGTCTTGCCATTAATCTGCGTGACGTGGCCGTAAAAGGCAGCCTCGCCGTTGCGCGGTTCCATGAATACGAATTGATTCACCAGCATCGATGGCACCATCGGTCCGCTCAGCCGATACAGCGTATAGCCGGTACCGTTCTTGTTCTCTTGCCACGACTCCATGCCCTTGCCATGCTTGTTCCAGAAATCGTCCGGTAACTGCATGATGCCGGAATACAGCAAGTCCGTGTCTTCCAGGACGTGATCGTTAAAATACTCTTCGGCCGGCAAGCCCATTGCGCGGGCTTTAATGCGCATGTTGATATCTTTCGATACCAGTACGATCGCGCGCCCTGGAAACTGGGTTTCAAGCGCACGGACCACGCCCAGGATCTGATTATCCGCCTTGCCAACAGGAAGACCTTCCGGCAGCGTGATGTTCTGCAGCGTGGTTTGGAAGAACAAGCGACCTCTGGCGTCTTTGTTGCCGAGTTTCGACAGCGGGATTCCTTGATCGATCGTGTCGTCTTCCATGCCGCCCACTAAAGCGTCCAATGAGCGCGAAACCTGGCGTGCATTGCGCGCGACTTCGGACATGCCTTTCTTGTGGTCATCCAATTCTTCTAGCGTCATCATCGGCAGATAGACGTCATGCTCCTCAAAACGGAACAGCGAACTGGGGTCATGCATCAATACATTGGTGTCGAGCACGAACAGTTTCGTGCCGCCCACCTTGTCCGCTTTGCGGCTGGTACTCGATTTGGGGTGTATGTCAGGCTGTTTTTCTTTTTCAGCGCGCGGTTTTTCGAGGGGAGTCTGGCGCGCAGTCTTGGCGCGCGCGATCGGGGCGGATGGCTTATTCTGCGCGGTCGGTTCGATCAGGGTAAGTGGCTTGACCGACTTGCTTTTTTCCGCCGTCGGATAATCGCGCGGAGAAAGCAATGCTGCAGGTTTGGTCGGTACTTTGGGCAGGGGCATCAGAACCTCAACGGAAAATGATTAGATATAGTGCGGGAAAGAGTCAAGCTGCGCCTGCGCGCCGCGTACCCTGTCCCTACCTGACTAGGTGGTATTACTCTTGTAACATCAAATGGGAAGTAAAAGCAGGATGGCAAGTCGAAAAGCAAAAAAGCCGTTTGGGAAGGCGGCACGCCTTTTCCACAAACGGCCTTCTGCGAAGAAGATTCTGTTGAGTTCAATGGTTTTTGCAAGTTAATCAAGAGCCTTCACGAACTCCAGTACTTCATTGACGTGTCCAGGCACTTTTACTCCACGCCATTCTTTCACCAATGTGCCCCTCGCGTCAATCACAAAAGTTGAGCGCTCCACACCGCGCGACTGTTTACCGTACATGGTTTTCATTTTCATCACGTTGAACATTGTGCATAGCGTTTCGTCCGGGTCGGAAATCAGCTCGAACGGTAATGCCAATTTAGCCTTGAACCCTTCATGCGACCGAATACTGTCGCGGCTGACGCCAAAGACCGTGGCGCCGGTGCGCCGGAAGTCGTCGTATGCATCGCGGAATTCCATGCCTTCGGTGGTGCAACCGGGTGTATTGTCCTTCGGATAGAAATACAAGACGATTTTCTGTCCTTTGTAGTCCGCCAGCTTGAAAAACTTGCTGCCGGTCATGGGAGCGGAAAACTCGGGCACAACGTGGTCTAGTGCGGAGGGGCTGTCTAACACGGTGATCTCCTGGTCCGTTTGCAAGCAAGTCGCTCGTGGCGATTGAAAAAATAAAGAGGGGATCCATGCTGCCCAGGCAGCGAAGCCGTCGCGTCGAAGCACGACACTGGCTAGCTATGCCGCCTGGACAATCAATTCACCGGAGCGTCCCGGCAATTCGCCCCAGCTGACAGGACGGGTCGGGAGTGGCGACTCTTTCACCTTCTTGTAATGATTCGCCATTGATACAAGCTCATATCCTTGCGCGCGCCAACCTGTCAGCAACTGCTCGAAGATGGGGGCGAGTTTTTGCCCTTCAAGTTCCGCGTGCAATGTGAAGACGTGGTCGCGCGGTGATTCGGTCAGGCGCAAGATGGTTGCGGCAAGATTTGACGCGTCAATGATGATGCCGTCAATGGTGCGTCCGAGCAGTTCGTCGAGCGTCGGCAAGGTAGTTGGCAGTTGAATGCAGGAGAGTGTCTTGCCGCCGATTGCGAGGCGATGCGGCCCGCTTGCCGAATCGGCCAGTGCCCCGTTTTCGGTGAGGCGCGCCCGTCCGTCCGATGCGTAAGCCATGCCGAATTTATCGAGTTGCGCAAAAGCATGCTCGTTCATTTGCCAGCCCGCGGCGCCGTGCGTCTTCGGCGCTTGGCCGAAGATATCCGTGTAACGTTCGAACGCCTGTTGCATCAGCTTGACAGTCCAGGCGGCATCGCGCTGCCTCACATTGTCCTGCCACAGTACATGATCCCATGTATGGATACCGCACTCGAAGCCGGCATCGCCCACGGCACGCATTTCCGCTGCGCAGTCTTTGCCGATGTCCGGAGCGGGCAGCAGCACGCCATACATCAGCGTCTTCAGGCCGTAGTGTTCAAGTACCGAGGTGCGCGACACTTTTTGAAAAAACCCTGGCTTGAAGGCACGGCGCAACGCCCAGCCGGTATGATCCGGTCCGAGCGAAAACAGGAAGCTTGCATCGGCCCGATGCCGTTGCAGCAGACGCACCAGGTTCGGTACGCCTTCACGGGTGCCGCGGTACGTGTCTACATCGATCTTGAGTGTCAGGACGGGCATTAGTCCATCAACGCTTTTGCATCCGTCACGTGGCCGCGATACGCGTCAAAAATATTGCGCAACGTGTCGGCCATCGACGTGGTCGGCTTCCAGCTTAGTTCTTCACAGGTGTTGGTGATTTTTGGCACGCGGTTTTGTACGTCCTGATAGCCTTTGCCATAGTAGGCGGCCGACGTTGTTTCGACCAGTTGGACGTTCTTCGCCGTTTCCGCGTACTCCGGATATTCGGCCGCCAGTTTCAGCATCATGCCGGCCAGGTCGCGAATCGAATAATTGTTGACCGGATTACCGATATTGTAGATCTTGCCGCTGGCGATGCCATCCTTGTTATCGATCACTTTCATCAGGGCATCGATGCCGTCATCGATATAGGTGAATGCACGCTTTTGCCGGCCTCCATCCACCAGCGAAATATTTTCGCCGCGCACGATATGACCGAAGAATTGCGTCACCACGCGCGAGCTGCCTTCCTTCGGCGTGTGGATCGAATCGAGTCCGGCGCCGATCCAGTTGAATGGACGGAACAGCGTGAAATTCAAGCCTTCCATGCCGTAGCCCCAGATCACGCGATCCATCAACTGCTTGGCGCACGAATAGATCCAGCGCGGTTTGTT
>DHXL01000272.1:11895-12562 GCA_002415335.1 Oxalobacteraceae bacterium UBA5157 | reverse complement strand
ATCATGCAGGAATTTTTTGGACCGATCTCGTTCGGCATTGCCACCGACGGCACTGCGCACAGCATCGCGATCGCGGAGAAGGGCGCACGCGAGCATGGCGCGCTGACGCTGTCGCTCTACTCGACCAATCCCACCGTGATCGAGCAGGCACGCGATGCCGCCGAGACCGCGGGCGTCGCCTTGTCGATCAACCTGACCGGCGGCGTGTTCGTCAACCAGTCCGCCGCGTTCAGCGACTTCCATGGCACCGGTGCCAATCCGGCCGCCAACGCCTCGCTGTCGGATTCGGCCTTCGTGGCCGGTCGTTTCCGTGTGGTGCAGAGCCGCGCGCACGTATAAACACGAATCACAATGAATAACCACGATTTTAAATAACCACGATATGGAGCGATCGATGAGCTATCAAAACATCCTGTTCGAGATTGCCGATGGCGTTGCGCGTCTGACGCTCAATCGCCCTGACCGGCTCAACAGCTTCACCGCTGCCATGCATCTGGAAGTGCGTGAAGCGTTGCAACAGGTCAAGGCCGACGCCTCGGTGCGCGTGCTGGTGCTGACCGGCGCGGGCCGTGGGTTCTGCGCCGGCCAGGATCTGGCCGACCGCGCGGTGGCGCCGGGTTCCGGCGCGGTCGATCTCGGCGAATCGGTGGAGAAGTACTATGCGCCG
>DHXL01000272.1:1148-11663 GCA_002415335.1 Oxalobacteraceae bacterium UBA5157 | reverse complement strand
GCCGACATCGTGATCGCGGCCAGGTCGGCCTCGTTCATCGAAGCGTTCTGCCGGCTCGGGCTGATTCCGGATACCGGCGGTACGTACTTCCTGCCGCGCCTGATCGGCACCGCCCGCGCGATGGGCCTGGCCATGCTGGGTGAGAAGCTGAGCGCCGAACGCGCGGAAAGCTGGGGCCTGATCTGGCAGTGCGTCGACGACGAGTTGCTCGGCGCTGAAGTGGACAGGCTGGCGAAACATTTCGCATCGGCACCGACCAAGGGCCTCGCGCGCACCAAGCAAGCCCTGTATGCCAGCCCGGCCAACACGCTCGAGCAGCAGCTCGAGCTCGAGCGCGACTTTATGCGCGAACTCGGCAGCAGCGACGATTACCGCGAAGGCGTGGCCGCGTTCGTCGAGAAGCGCGCGCCGCGATTCACGGGGGCGTAACCGATGACGATCGCACTTGATTCATCCCGGATCGATTCCATGAATGACATCCAGAAACATGCGGCCGCGCAGGTACTCGCCGAAGCTGCCGGCAAGATCATGTTCGCGCGCGACGAAGCATCGAAGTCGCTCGGCATCGAGGTCGTCAAGATGATGCCGGGCTACGCGCAGCTGGCGATGCAGGTGCGGCCCGACATGCTGAACGGGCACCAGATATGCCATGGCGGCTTCATCTTCGCTCTGGCGGATAGCGCATTCGCGTATTCGTGCAACAGCCACAACCGCAACACCGTCGCGTCCGGCTGCACCATCGATTATCTCGCGCCGGGCCGGGCGGGCGACCTGCTGACGGCGGAAGCGATCGAGCAATCCAGAGCCGGCAGGACGGGCGTCTACGACGTCACCGTCACGAATCAGGATGGGATGCGTATTGCGCTCTTTCGCGGCAAGTCCTATCAGGTCAGAGGCGCAGTATTGGACGATTTCACGCCGGAGCAGCGGCAAACAGGCACGTGACATGATCACGATAGCGAAATCATAAAATTGGAAGGAGACAGGTATGTCACAAGGTAAACCAAGCCCGGGCGAGCTGGAGCCCATTGAACTCGCCAGCAAGGACGAACTGCAGGCGCTGCAATTGCAACGACTGAAACGGTCGCTGAAGCATGCGTACGAAAACGTGGCGCACTATCGCGCTTCGTTCGATGCCGCAGGCGTTCATCCCGATGAGCTGAAGTCGCTGGCCGACCTCGCGAAGTTTCCTTTCACGACGAAGAAGGATTTGCGCGACAACTACCCGTTCGGGCTGTTTGCGGTGCCGCGTGAGAAAGTCGTGCGCATCCACGCTTCCAGTGGCACGACCGGCAAGTCGACCGTGGTCGGCTACACGCAAAACGACATCGACACCTGGGCCGGCCTCGTTGCGCGCTCGATCCGCGCTGCCGGCGGCCGTGCCGGCGACATCGTCCACATATCGTATGGCTATGGCCTGTTCACCGGCGGCCTTGGTGCGCACTACGGGGCGGAGCGCCTCGGCTGCACCGTGATCCCGATGTCCGGCGGGCAGACCGAGAAGCAGGTGCAGCTGATCCAGGATTTCAAGCCCAGCATCATCATGGTGACGCCGTCGTACATGCTCAACATCATCGAAGAATTTCAGCGCCAGGGACTGGATGCCGCGGACAGCTCGCTGAAGATCGGCATATTCGGCGCCGAGCCGTGGACCGAGGCCATGCGTGGCGAAATCGAAGCGCGTGCCGGCGTCGACGCAATGGACATTTACGGCCTGTCCGAAGTGATGGGACCGGGCGTCGCGTCCGAATGCATCGAGAGCAAGGATGGCCCGGTGATCTGGGAAGATCACTTCTATCCTGAAATCGTCGATCCCGAAACCGGCGAAGTGATGGCCGACGGCGAACAAGGCGAGCTGGTGTTTACCTCGCTCACCAAGGAAGCGTTGCCGATCATCCGCTACCGCACGCGCGACCTGACCCGCCTGCTGCCGCCGACATCGCGTGCGATGCGCCGCATGGGCAAGATCACGGGCCGGTCGGACGACATGCTCATCATCCGCGGCGTCAACGTGTTTCCTACGCAGATCGAGGAACTGATCCTGAAGCAGCCAAAGCTTGCGCCGCAGTACCAGCTCATCGTCACGCGCGAGGGACACCTCGATAAGCTCGACGTGCTTGCTGAGCTGCGGCCGGAAATCTCCGGGCGACTATCGGAAGTCGAGACCGACGCCCTGTGTCGCGAGCTGCAGCACCAGATCAAGACTTACGTGGGCGTGAGCACGCGGGTGCGCGTGATGGCTTCGGAATCGATCGAACGCACGCTGACCGGCAAGGCGCGCCGCGTGATCGACAAGCGGCCGAAGGCTCAGTAAGCCGGCGTTTCGGCATTCGACAGGCGTTCCCGTTAACAGGCCACGTGCGGCACCGGCGTCCAGGTCAGTCAAACCGCCGACAATCGCCTGAAGCTTGAAATTCCCAGCGACATCTCGTTTGACGTCAACCGCGCGGACATCAAACCGAATTTCCGGCCCATCCTGGATCGCTTCGCCGGAGCGGCGGTGATCGGCGCGATCGCTCTTCTGCAGGCTTATGTCTTCCCAGGGATGATCCCGATACCGCCGATCATCAAGTGACGAGCGACCCGCAGAGCCGACATCGTGGCGCCGACATTTAGAGCCATGATGCATAGGGCGATTGCAAGGCAACGGCATCGCGCCGGTGCTGCTCGCTTCAAATCCCTGGGCCACAAATCAGGTTGAATGCGGCTGCGGATGAGGCTGTCCGGCAGGCAGGTACCGAGACATGAAAAATAGCACCGTTGCACCCACGCCGAGCGCGATTGCCGCGACCAGCAAGGACGGGGTGAAGTTGCCGAATTGGCGCACCAGGCGCGTCGCGAGCGGCGGCCCGGCAATCTGGCCCAGGCCATACGCCGCGGTCAACAGCCCCATCAGGCGGCTGGCCGGAGCGCCCAGCGCGTGCCCCAGGCGGCGCGCTTCGCGCATCGCAAACAAGGTAATCGCGGTAAACGGAAGGCCGAGCAAGATGCTGCTCAGGGCGAAACCCGCCAGCGATGGCCGCGCGACGCTTACCAGCACGCCGGCAGCCTGCATCAAATAGCACGCGCCGAGCAGGCGGCGCTGATCGATGTTGACCGGGATAAAGACAGCTAACCAGGCACCGAGCGCAACGCAGAGACCGAACAGAGGCCAAAACAGGTCGGCCCAGGAGGAGTGGGGAAGCGCATCGCGGGCGATCACGGGAAGAAAGGTGGCGGTAATGATGTAACCGAATCCGGCCAAGCCGTAGGTGAAGGTGAGAATCCGGCTTTCGATCCGGTGGGCGCGTTCCGGCATCGGAGCGGCCAACACGCTCTCGGTCGCCATCCTTACCTCGGAGTGTGTGGGCGGTGCCGCTTCAACGGCGGCCGCAGCACGATCGAAGGTGCGCCAGATCAGCGCCGATAGGATCGCCGCCAGCAACCCGAACAGCAGCCAGCCGCTGGACGCGTGCCAGCCGATTGTGGCCGCTGCGCCGGCGAGCAAGCCGGTAATGAAGATGCCGATGCCTGGTCCACAGTAGATGATGCCGCCCAGTCGCGGCGCCTGTAGTTGCGCGAGGCGCAACAGGCACCAGCTCGAACCGAACACAAAGACCCAGGCGCTCGCGATGCCGGAGGCCGCACGCAGCAGCATCCACAGAGGTTGGGTGAGGCTGGCGGCAGCTGCGGGCAACGGCATGGCGATCGAGAGGCCCATGATCAGCGTTAGTGCGACCGTCATGCCTAAACCCAGGCGGATCATGCGGGAAGGGCTGCTACGGATCACCAGGCATGACAATGCACCAAGAAAATAGCCGACGTAGTTGGCTGTTGCCAGCCAGCCGCCCGCCTGCAAATCAATCACACGGTCGTGCAGCATCATCGGTAACAGCGGAGTAAACGCGAAGCGTCCGATACCCATCGCCACCGCGAGCGCGAGTAACCCCGACCATGCGACGCTCCAGCCGGAAGCCTGTGCAGGCGACTGGAAATCCAGCGGCTCGTTCTGCAACCGGCGAGCATTATTCCTTGAGGCCATCAGATTTCCTTGATACACGATCGCAAATGGGCTCTGCGTTCGGATGCCATTGCAGCCTTTTACCGGACCACGTCGGTCGGTAAATTGTCTTTCGGCGGTGAACTCGCTGACCGTTCTAGTTGCGCGTCGCGGCCATGACGGCGGCAAAGCCGACAAAGATGCCGCCGGTGACGCGATTGAATATTTTCAAGACGCTCGCTCGGCGCAGATACGCCGCCAGGCGTCGGCCGCTGCCGGCATACACGACATACCAGCTAACTTCGATGAGCGCGAAGGTGGCGAGCAAGATCGCAAATTGCGGTAGCCGCGGTAGAGACGGCTGAATAAACTGCGGCAGAAATGCCACGGCGAACAGGATGGCCTTCGGGTTGCTCGCCGCAACCAGTACGCCCTGGCGAAATAACGCGCGATGCCTGGGCTTGGCTACGCTCGCCGCCCCAATTGTTGCGTCAGTCGCTTCGGCTGCGGCATCGTGCACGGGAGCGCGGTAGCTCTTGATTCCCAGATAGGCAAGGTACGCGGCGCCCAACCAGCGCAGCGTGTTGAACACGGCCGGAAAAGCATGCAGCAGTGCACCCAGTCCCGCGGCCGAAATGCTCATCATGGTCAACAGCGCCGCCATGCACCCGGCCATGGTGGCCACCGCCGAGCCGAAGCCGAAGCGTGCGCTGGAACTCATGACGATCAGCATATTGGGCCCTGGCGTTGCCGATACAACGAAGGTCATCATCACGAATAGCCACCACGTATGCAAGCTCATGCACTGATCCCTGAAATTATCTAAAACGGACAACGCCGCAGGACAGAGCGGCACGAATAGCAGATTATACGGTTCTCTCGAATTGTGCGTTGTCGGTGCCTCGCTCTGCGAATATCCGTACCTGCCAAGCTGCGATGCGATCGATCCTTAGTTGCAACCGGTTGTAACAGGCGTCAACGATACCCGCGTGCCAGTCGTTTTTTGTGCAGGTCCACAGGATTTCCTGGGTCAATCAAGATAACGTGAAGGAACACAAATGAATAAATTACTTGCTGCTTTGATTGCCGGCTTGTTCGCCACTTCTGTTTTTGCTCAAGCTCCGGCTGCCCCGGCGGCGCCGACCGCACCCTCCACACAAGCCGCTAAAGCCGATGTGAAAGAAACCAAGGCTGTTGCGAAAGCCGACGCAAAAGAATTGAAAACTGATGCAAAGGCAGATACCAAGATAACGAAGGCTAAAGTCAAAGCCAAGAAAACGAAAGCGAAGGCTCATCGTAAAGCTGCCAAAGCCAAAGCCAAAGCGAAGGCGCACGCCGCCGAAGCCCAGTTCGACGCGAAGAGCTCCGGCTCGAACTAATCAAGTTACACGCATCCGGAAAGGACAGGTTCGCCTGTCTTTTTTCGTTTCTGCGATGTGGAAGCGTAAGCGTTTCAAACAAAGAAATGTTTGCGCAGAGCGATGAAACATCTTGTTACGGTCGTTACCAATGCAGGGTGGTGGCGCAAGGCAATCAGGCGTTTAATAGAACCAACACCTAAGGAGAAACAATCATGAAAAAACATCTCACCATTGCTGCCGGGTTGATAGCAAGCGCCGCCTTAATGATGGTGGCAAGCCCTGCGATGGCGCACGTGGATGTCGGCGTCAACATCGGCATACCGGGCTTCTTTCCCGCGCCCGTTTATGTCGAGCCGCAACCGGTCTACGTGCAACGACAGCCCGAATACATACAGTCGCGTCCTATCTACGTAGAAGGCGAGGGAGGAAACGCATGGCGTGAACACGAATGGCGCGAACGTCGATCGCATGCCCGTCAATGGCAGGAACGTCACGAGCACGATGAGCGCCACCGTGATGGCGATCGTGGAGACAATCGCGGTGGACGCCATCACGACGATTGATTCGTCTGCTGCCGAGGCGTTCTGTGTTCTTTAAGGAGTGCCTGCGGAACGTGTTCAGAGGAGGAGATCGATTTGGTGCGATGCTCATCCGATATCTGATTGCGGTTCCTGAGAGTCGCTGGCCGGCTTGCAACGATGCGCCCTTCTCGGTAGCAGTCGGGTAGAGCGATCACTCATTGGGGGAAATGATCTCCCAGCAGTGAAATGGATTTGCGGCTACAGAACGCTGGGAAGGGGAGAGCGTTATCCGCATCGAAGCGGAGAGGCCACCAATGCGGCGATGGACGTGGTGCAGAGCCGTTTGAAACTGGCCGGAAATATTTCTTCTTTCCCTGCGATCGCACGGGATTTACACAATCAAGTTTCTCACGAAGAAAAAAAGGGCTACGATTTCTCGTAGCCCTTTGATCTTGCTGCTGGTATTCGTGGTAGGCCGTGCGGGATTCGAACCTGCGACCAACGGATTAAAAGTCCGCTGCTCTACCAGCTGAGCTAACGACCCGAAAGACCGCTATTATAAGCAAGTGTGGGGGCTCCGTCAAATGGGTCGGACTTTTTTCTAGGTGCTGCGCGTCAATCGCCACGTCTGATACTTGAACGCCGCGATTGCGCCCGAAATGATCGCCGCAACGGTGAGCATCGATCCCAGCGACAGCGTCGACACGCCGCTCAAGCCTTGGCCAATGGTGCACCCGAGCGCAACGACACCGCCGAAGCCCATCAGCGCCGCACCCATCAAGTGGTTCACCGTGTCCTCGACGCCGCCGAAGCCTTCCCATCGGAATGATCGGCTCAGCAGTGCGTAGGCCGCTGAGCCGGCAATCATCCCGAGCGCCGCGGCGACTCCGAATGAGACCGCCTTGCTCTTGTCGGTCCACATCATCAGCAAATCGAGCGTATAGGCGAAAGGCGCGACGAAGCTGAACGACTCCATCTTGCCAGAATTGGTCGCGACGAAGGCTTCCTGCAGCGTGTTCGGATCTTCCGCGACGTAACCGAGCTTCCCTGAGACGAACCACGCCGCGACGATCACGCCGCCGATCGCGATTCCCGCAAGAATATTTTCCGTGGTCCTGAAGGAAGGAGCGGCGAAGACAAATAGGAGGATAAGTGCGCTGACCCCGGTTGCCATTAGTAGCTGCAGGGCCTGCTTGTGGCCCAGCCATGCGGCGGCGATCGAAGGCAGATCCTGAGTGGTGCGGAGAATCACGGCGATCGGTTCCAGTACGTACACGCGGGGAACGGCGAGTACGCCTTTCAGGGTCATGAACGCGGACAGTCCAAGCATCATGAATACGACCAGCGATTTCACGCTACCTCCGCCAATTCGTATCAATGTCTTGCTGCCGCATCCGCCGGCGAGCACCATGCCGAAACCGAACAGTAAGCCGCCGGTTAGATTCGATAACCAGATGAGCCTGCTCGCCGTATAGAGTGATTTCGATAAATCGATGATGCCCCAAAAAGCCAGCAGGTTGGTGCCGGCGACTGCAACCGCTATCGCCAGCAACCAGAGTCGCATGCGATTCCAGTCGCCCATGGTGACGATGTCGCCGACCGCGCCCATTGTGCAAAAATGGCTTCGCCGCGCGACTGCGCCGAAGACCGCGCCCAGCGCAAATGCGAGCCAGACGACTTTGGTCGCGATCAACGCGAGGTCGGGCGAGTCCATTTACTTCAGGCTGGCGAGGCGTTCTTTTGCTGTTTGTGCCGCGGGAGAATCAGGATATTTCGCCACCAGCGACGCCAGCGCCTTTTTCGCCGCAGATTTTTCTTTGAGTTCGACGTAGCAGCTCGCGATGTTCAACAACGCATCAGCAGCTTTGGGGCTGTCGGGGTAATTTTTCACGACTGCCTGTTGCGCCGTAATCGCGTTGTGGTAGTCGCGCTGCGCATAGTAGGCAGTGCCCAGCAGGTATTGCGCGGATGGCGCATATCCGGAATCGGGAAAGCGCCGCAGGAACTCGGAGAAAGCGGCGCCTGCATTCTTGTAGTCGCCCGATTTGTACATGGCCTGCGCTGCATCATAGGCTTTTTGTTCGGACGGCTCGACATCCGTCTCTTTGCCGTCGACCGTTACTTTCTGCGGTTCCAGCTTGCGCAAGCGGTTGTCCAGATCGACGTAAAAATCGTGCTGCCGCTGCTGTGCGTTGGCCAATTCGTTGGTTAGCAATTCGACCTGGCCGCGCAGCTTGGCGACGTCCTGCCGCAGTTGCTCGTTCTGGTTGACCAAATCGACGGTGCCCGCTTTGTCCGTCTTGTCTTCGAGACGCGCATTCATATCGCGTTGCAGGTTATCGAGCTTGGTGCGGACATCGAGAACGGCACGGCGCGCTTCATCGTCCTCAAACAGGCCCGCATGGGCCTGTAGCGGAGCTAAAGAAAATGCGGCCATGAAGGCCGCAGCGACTGCAGGTTTGCAGAATAATTTCATGCTTATTGATAGACGATGTCGGCACGGCGGTTTTCAGCCCAGGACGCTTCGTCGCTGCCGGTTGCTTTTGGCTTTTCCTTACCGAAGGAAACTGCCTCCACTTGACTGTCCTGCACGCCCAATGCCTCCAATGACTTGCGCACTGCCTCGGCACGTTTCTGACCGAGTGCCAGATTGTATTCGCTGCCGCCGCGCTCATCAGTATTACCTTGAATTACGACCTTGCGGGCATTGTTCGCGGACAGGTATTTGCCATGCGCTTCGACCAGCGGCTTATATTCGTCCTTGACGATGTAGGCGTCAAAATCGAAATATACGCTGCGCTTGGCCAGTACGCCCTTCGGGTCGTTGAGTGGGTCGACCGACTGCGTCGTGAGCGGCGCGACTGTGCGAGCGTCTTGTGCGGCCGCGGCTGGTTGGCGGTCTTCGACCTTGGCTTTGTCGTCCAACTTGACAGAAGAACAAGCGCCGAGTAGTGCAGCGGTAGAAAGGATAAAAGCTAACTTTGTGATCGAGCGCATGTAATTCCCCTTGTTGTAAAGATCCGTATTATTTCATAAATGGGCCCCACGTGGGTTCCCGGATATTGCCGGCTTGCGTCGTCAAGCGCTGTTTTACGCGGCCATCCACCGAAACCACGGCAAGTGTCCCGCGGCGACCGGCTTCGGTCGCGTACATGATGTATTTTCCATTAGCTGAGAAGCTCGGCGACTCGTCTTTGACCGTGTCGGACAGGCGTTGTTCCTGAGCATTAGACAAATCGAGCACAAAAAGTTGGAACTGGCCGCCGCGGCGCGAAATATACGCCAGCGTCTTGCCGTCCGGGGAAACGCGCGGGCTGATGTTGTAATCGCCGCTGAACGTGATGCGCTGCGCGCCGCCGCCATTCGCGCTCATTCTGTAAATTTGCGGACCGCCGCTGCGGTCACTGGTGAAATAGATGCTTTGGCCGTCCGGCGAGAAACGCGGTTCCGTGTCGATGCCGGAGGTGTTGGTCAGGCGCTTCAGGTTGCCGCCGTTCGCGCTGACCGAGTAGATTTGCGTCAGGCCGTCGCGCGAGAGCGCCACCGCCAGCCGGCTGCCATCGGGCGACCATGCGGGTGCCGAATTGCTGCCCTTGTAGTTGGCGACAACCGTGCGTTTGCGCGTTACCAGATCCTGCACATACACGACCGGTTTTCTCTGTTCGAACGAGACATAGGCGACTTTGGTCCCGTCCGGCGACCAACTGGGCGAGATGATCGGTTCGTTGGAGCGCAGGGCCACCTGCACGCCTTCGCCATCGGCATCGGCGACTTCCAGCCGGTATTCGCGGCCGGACTTGGTGACATAGGCAATGCGCGTCGCGAACACGCCGCGCACGCCGATCAGTTTTTCGTAAATGTCATCGGCGATCTGGTGCGCCGTCAAGCGAATCCGATCCGGTTGGGCGGTCATTGCCAGCGCCGACAGCTCCGTCGATTTGACGGTGTCGAGCAGCTTGTAGCGCACGTCAAAACGGCCGTCCGCCAGGTGCTGCACGCTGCCCACGACCAGCGCGTCCGCACCGCGCGTCTTCCAATCGCCGTAATTGACGCGCGTGGTTTCCGACATCGCGGTACCGGTGTCGATGATCTTGAAATAGCCGCTGCGATCCAGATCGGCCTTGATAATGGCGCTGACCTGTTGCGGCGCGATCGATTCGTCGGCAAAGGCTGCGATTGCAATCGGGATCTGGAATGCGCCGACGCCTGAAATCTCAACCCGCAGCTGCGCGTGAACCAGCCCCGCCGATGTCAATCCGAGTAGCGCAGCGCTGCACAGGACTGCGCGCAAAAAGAGGTTCTTCATTTTACTGATCCTTCGGTTTATGGATTACGGTCACGCTGGACGGCACCTTGCCGGATTTATCGGGAGGGAAGGGCTGCGATTTTTCGATTGCGCTCAATACCGCTTCGTCGAAGCCCGGTATGCCGGACGACTTGAGCTTGCGGATCGGGTGGCGAATCGAGCCGTCGGGCAGCAGTTCGAGCGCGTATTGGACATACGGGTCCCCGGTCAGGTTGTCCGGCACATTAAATATGGTGTTCGATTTGATTTTGGCGGCGATTTTATTGGCATAACCGGGGTCGCCGCTGATGCCTTCCCGCTTGGCTGCTTGTCCGCTGCCGCCGGAGCCGGCAATGCGGCGCATTTCTT
>DHXL01000272.1:0-1011 GCA_002415335.1 Oxalobacteraceae bacterium UBA5157 | reverse complement strand
GTCGCGCGCCTGCCGTTCTTTCTCTTTCTCTTTGCGTTTCTTTTCCTGCTCCAGCGCGATATCCGGCTTGACCACGGGCGGTTCGATCACAACCGGCTTCGGGACCACTTTGGGTTCCGGCTTTATTTCCTGCTTGGGCACGGGTTCGGGGATCGCCACCGGCTGCGGCGCAGCTTCGCGCGGCAGCGGGCTCCAGACTTCGGCTTCGATCGTGGCGGGCGTTTCGTTTTGCCAGCGTACGCCAAACCACAGAAACGTGAACAAGGCCACATGCATCACCGCCGCCAGCGTCAGAGCGCGCCAGCGGCCGGGTTCGGGCGGAACGGAGTACGGGAGTGCGTCAGTCATGGTGCCGTCATTGCTTGGTCGCGAGCCCCACGCGATTGATGCCGAACTTCTTTGCCTCGGAAATAACCTGGATCACCTCGTCGTACTTGATGTCCTTCTCGGCTGAAATCATCACTGGCAAATCGGGATTCGTTTCATGCATCGCGCTCAGTTTCTGCATCAAATCTTTTCGGTTGGGCGCCGTTTCGCTCTTGCCGGTGCCGTGTTTTTGACCGCTGATGCCGATGCTGGCCGCACTGTCGATCTTGAGCGTGATCTGGATGTACTCGGTTGGCGGCAGGGTGGATTTTGCTGCGGTCGGCAAGTTGATCACGCCCGGATTGGTGAGCGGTGCCGCAACCATGAAGATCACCAGCAAGACCAGCATGACGTCAATGTAGGGAACGACGTTGATGTCGGATTTGTAGCGGCGCGTGCGGCCGCCGCGCATGCTACCGGAAGAAGAGCTGCTCATTCGTGCTTCCCTTACCTTGCCTGGCGCTGCAAGATATTCGAGAACTCTTCGATAAAGCTCTCGAAGCGGATCGCCAGCCGATCGATGTCATGCGAATAACGGTTATAGGCGACCACTGCCGGGATCGCCGCAAACAAGCCGATGGCGGTCGCAATCAGCGCTTCGGCAATGCCAGGGGCGACTGCCGCCAGTGTCGCTTGCTGCACATT
>DHXL01000030.1 GCA_002415335.1 Oxalobacteraceae bacterium UBA5157 | reverse complement strand
TTGACCGTGCCGTGGCCGCGCATGGCGCCGCACGGCGGGGTATTGGTGTAGACGCGCCAGCCGTCGTACTTGATGGCTGGAATGTCATACAGGCCATTCAGCAGCGCGCCGGCATACAGGATCGTGACGATGCCGTAGCCACCGTAGGCGCCGCCGCGCTGGACCTGCGTCATGTGGCAGGCGGTGACGCGGCCGTCGTTGGTGAGGCCGATTTTCATGCTCACCTCGGTTTGCGGCCGGCCCCGATGGGTCAGGAAGGTTTCCTCGCGCGTCAGTTTCATGCGCACCGTGCCACGCGCGGCGCGCGCCAGTATGCCGCACACCAGTTCGAAATTGAGGACTTCGACGCGGGCGCCGAAGCCGCCGCCGACAAAGGGCTTGATGACACGGATGCGCGACGTATCCATTTCCATGCAGCGAGCCAGCGCCAGGTGCACGTAGTAGGGCACCTGCGTCACCGAATGCAGCGTCAATTGCTCGCGTTCGGCGTCGTAGGCGGCCAGCGTCGCGTGCGGCTCCATCTGGCCGTGCGCGACTTCGGCGCAATGGAATATTTTTTCGCGCACCACGTCGGCTTGCGCAAAGCCGGCGTCGGTATCGCCGAATTCGTTGTGTACTTCGCGTTCGATGTTGCCGTTTCTGCTTTCATGCAATTGCACCGCGGCGGGCTGGCGCGCCTTCTCCGGATCGAGGTAGACCGGCAATTCGCGCACGTGCATGCGGATCAGTGCAAGTGCGGCCGCCGCCGTCGCTTCGTCCACCGCCGCCACCGCCGCTACCGGTTCGCCGAAGTAGCGCACGCGCTCGCGCGCCATGGGAAATTCGTTCTGGGAAATCGGCAGCAGGCCGTACGGCACCGGACAGTCGTCGCCGGTGATGATGGCAACCACGCCGGGAAGCTTCAAGGCTTCGCTGATGTCGACCGACAGGATTTCCGCATGCGCATAAGGACTGCGGTAGATGCGCCCGACCAGTGCCTCGGGCGCGAACAGATCGGCCGTATAGCGGGCCCGCCCGGTGACTTTTTCGATGCCGTCGACCAGCGCCATGCGGCGGCCGGCGCCTTTGTTTCGTTGCGGGTTCATGCCGAAACTCCCGCGCCGCGGTCGGCGCAGGCGCGCGCTGCGGCCTGGACCGACTCGATGATTTTCACGTAACCGGTGCAGCGGCACAAGTTGCCGGCCAGCGCCGCGCGGATCTCATCCTTCGATGGATTTCCGTTGGCGCGCAGCAATCCCTCCGCCGCCATGATCATGCCGGGGGTGCAGTAGCCGCACTGGGTGCCAAGCTTTTCGTTGAATGCGTGTTGCAGCGCCGACAGACGCCCGTTCCGGGCTAGCGACTCGTACGTCTCGACATGGCGCCCGGCCACGCTGGCCGCCAGTGTCAGGCATGCCAGCCGAGGCGTGCCATCGACCAGCACCGTACAAGCGCCGCATTCGCCGCCGTCGCAACCCTGCTTGGCGCCCGTCAGGTTCAGCGTTTCGCGCAGGTAGTCGACCAACAGCAGATTGTCAGCGATCGCATCGCTGCGCTCCTGACCGTTAATTCGCATCGGGATGACCGTTTTCATGAAGCGTTCCCTTCCATTTTTGTTGTCCTGAGTGCTGCGACGATAGCCAATCATAGCGCACAATTTGTTTGATATCAAACAAATTGTGTTTGGTTTGACGAATTCTGGTGTGCCGTGCATGCGGATCTTTTGGGGGCGGGGCCGATTGCCGCTGTCGTCGCCTGCCGCCCGGCAAAGGCGCGGCGCAGTGGAGCTGGCTTGCGTCCGGCAGGTCGCCCGGTCGAATTCCAGTCATCCCCCGTAGGTGAAGAATGTGCAGCTTTACTTAAGGCAATTCTCGACATAATATTGCGCACCCGCAGTGCGGCTCTAAGGAACGCAAACCGCCAGGTCAACGACACGGGGATGTTGGAATTTGGGACAGCCTATGCACTGGCGTTGGTTCCATAGGCACGGCAACCGAAAAACAACTCAATCAGACTGTTCGAGAGCCTAAAGAAGATGTCAAATCGTCTATCGCGCCTTATCTTCGGTAGTGCAATTGCAGCCCTGGCGCTGTCCGCATGGGCCGAACCGGATGTGAATGATCCCATCGGCCATTTTGACATTGCCCGGTTTGAGGTGGATGGCAACACCTTGCTGGGCGCTGCGGCGATCGATCGGCTGTTGGCCCCTTATGCGGGGAAGAGCCGCGATTTCGGCGACGTGCAGCGCGCATTGGAGGCGCTCGAAAGCGCTTATCGCCGGCACGGCTTCAATGTCGTCCGCGTGGTTCTGCCGGAACAGGAATTGAACCAGGGCGTGGTACATCTCACGGTGGTGGAAACGCGGGTCGGAACGGTCACCGTGGAAGGCAACAAATCCTTTGGGCGGGAGAATATCCGACATAGCGTGCCGGGTATCCTGGAAGGTAAGTCGCCGAATATCGTGAACATTTCGGCCAGTCTGAAGCTGGCGAACGAAAATCCTGCAAAGAAGACCGCCTTGCAGCTGCAGGACGGCGAGCAGGATGACGAAGTCAATGCCATCCTGCACGTGACCGATGAAAAGCCGTGGCGCGTCGGACTCGATCTGGACAATACCGGAGACGACGCAACAGGCCATACGCACGCCGGCGTGGTGTATCAGAATGCCAACATGTTCGGGCTCGATCACGTCCTGAGCCTGCAATACACCACGACCGCCGAGCATCCCAGCCAGGTCAGCGTCTATGGCGCCGGCTATCATGTGCCGTTGTATGCCTACGGCGATTCGGTCGATTTCTTTGCCAGCTATTCGGACGTGAACGCCGGCACGGTCGCCGCCGGCATCTTCGATCTGCAGGTCAGCGGTAAAGGATCGGTGTACGGCGTCCGTTATAACCACAACATGAAGCGCATCGGCGACTACGAATCGAAGCTGATTTATGGCCTCGATTACAAAGCCTTCAAGAACGACGTGCAGCTTGTGCAAATCACCGGATTTCAGCTGGGCAGCGATGTGACGGTTCATCCGCTCATGGTGGGCTATGTGGGGAGCTGGACGCTGCCGATGGCGGAGTTCGGCTATTACCTGAACGCGTCGCACAATCTGCCGGGCGGAGAGCACGGAGGATCGGACGATTTCAGCCGTGTGCGTAGTGGCGCGTCGGCCACCTACAACATTCTGCGCTACGGCGCGAATTACGATCGCGTGCTGCGCCACGACTGGCGCTTGCGTGCCAACTTCAACGGACAGGCCACCCGCGATGCGCTGGTTCCGGGCGAACAATTTGGTGTTGGCGGAGCGAGTTCGGTGCGCGGTTTCAACGAGCGGGAAGTCGCCAGTGACTCCGGATTCATGGGCAGCCTCGAGCTGTATACGCCCAACCTGTGCACAGCCTCCTCCGCTACGCAATGCCGCACCCTGGCCTTCTATGACGCCGCCAATGTCTCGCGCAATCGGACGCTGCCGGGCGAGCAGGCGAGGACTTCGATCGCCAGCGTCGGGCTCGGCTTGCGTGTCAATGTGGACAAGTCTTTCAGTGTGCAGATGGACTACGGGCAAGTGATTGACGGCTCCGACACCCGGGCCAAAGGCGACAAGCGCCTGCACGTCAAAGCGTCGCTTTCCTACTAGTGGAAGAAGGAAGAGAAAATGAAGACGCATGCCGATAAGAGCAAATCCGCCAGTGTGAAGAAACAGAAGAAACGCCTCGACAGGCGGTGGAGCGTCCTGCCGTTGCTGATCGCGGGCTGCCTGGAGTATGGTGCCGCGCTCGGCAACCCGGTTGGACCGCAGGTGGTCTCCGGTCAAGCCAGCATGACCAGCCAGGGCAAGCTGCTCACGATCACCAACTCGCCCGATGCGATCATCAACTGGCAAAATTTTTCGATTGGCGCCGACGAGGTCACGCGCTTCATTCAGCAGAGTTCCAGCAGCGCGGTGCTGAACAGGATCGTCGGCCAGGATCCGTCGCAGGTCCTCGGCGCCTTGCAGTCGAACGGGCGCGTGTTCCTGATCAATCCCAACGGCATCCTGTTCGGTCGCGGTGCGCAGGTCGACGTCAATGGCTTGGTCGCCTCGACGCTTGATCTCGGCAATAAAGATTTCCTGGCCGGCAAACTGAATTTCAAAGCCGGCGCCAATCCCGGCACGCTCGGCAATCAAGGCGCGATTACCACGCCGACCGGCGGACGGGTGTACCTGATTGCGCCGCATATTGAAAACAGCGGGATCATCACCTCGCCGAAGGGCGACGTCTTGCTTGCCGCCGGACGCAGCGTGCAGCTGGTCGACTCCAGCAATCCCGACATGCGCGTGGTGGTCAGCGCGCCCGGCGACCAGGCGATCAACCTCGGACAAGTGATTGCGCAGGGCGGCAGGATCGGCATTTACGGCGCGCTGGTCAATCAGCGCGGAACGGTCAATGCCGATAGCGCGGTGGTCGGCGAAAACGGCAAGATCGTATTCAAGGCCAGCCGCGACACGCTGCTCGAAGCCGGCAGCGTCACCAGCGCGACCGGTGCCGGCAAAGGCGGCGAGATTCAGATTCTCGGCGACCGCGTCGGCTTGACCGGCGATGCCAAGGTCGATGCCAGCGGCCTGAGCGGCGGCGGCACGGTACTGGTGGGGGGCGATTATCACGGCGGCAACGCGTCGATCCAGAATGCCACGCAGACCTTCGCCGGCCGCGATACCGCGATCAAGACCGACGCCTTGCAAAGCGGCGAGGGCGGCAAGATTATCGTATGGTCGAATCAAGCGACGCGCGCCTATGGCAGCCTCTCCGCGCGCGGCGGCGCGCTCGGCGGCCATGGCGGATTTGTCGAGACCTCGGGACATTACCTTGACGTTGCCGGCATTGCAGTCGATACCAGCGCGCCGAAGGGCAAGCTTGGCAGTTGGTTGCTCGATCCCTACGATATCGCCGTTGCGGCCGGAGGAAGCGCCGCGCTGGCGGACGTGAGTCTATTTGCCACGCCGCCCTCGAGCGGGACCAGCACGATAGACCCTGCGCTTATCTCGGGCGCGAACAGCGACGTCGCGCTGCAGGCCACGCATGACATTACCTTCACCGACGCGGTAAGTATTGCGGCGGCCAATGTCGGCCTGAACGCAAGGGCGGGCAACAACATCAACGTAAACAACACGATGACGAGCAACGGCGGCGCGATATTGCTGTTCGCGAACGATTCCGGCGGGCCGTCCACCGGAACCGGCACGGTGACCACCGCCGGCGCGATCGCCTCGAACGGCGGCGGCATCGGCTTGTCCGGCCATTCTCTCTACATCGGCAACTCCGTCACGTCTACCAACGGCATGATCGACATGAAATCGGATGATTTCATTGCGTTTCATGGCGGTGCCGTCGATGCCGGCGCAGGCAATCTCACGCTGCTTGCCGGCGCTCAAATCGACGTGTGGAGCGGATCGTCGCTGATCGCCAATCAGCTCAAGATGACGGCGGTCGACGGCATTACCGATGGCAGCGGGGCTGCCGCCTTTACGCGGGTCAGCGCGCTCAATGTCGGAAATAGCGGAGCCGGCGATATAAGAATCGACAATTCCACCGGCGGCAATCTGTCGATCATTGACATCGGCGGCACCGGCTACGGCATTCAACAGGCGAGCAGCGGCCTCGTGGATATCCTCAACCTGGGAGGGACCATCAGCGGCAGCGGCGTCGTCTCGGCCGGCAGCCTCGGTCTTCATGCGGCCGGCGGTATCGCGCTGCAAACCAAGGTGTCTTCGCTGAGCGCGATTAACTA
>DHXL01000108.1:14081-14212 GCA_002415335.1 Oxalobacteraceae bacterium UBA5157 | reverse complement strand
CCGACATCCTTGGACAGGTTGCGCGCGACTTCCTTGATGACCTTGTTGCGCGGGTCGGAGATGGTGTACACCGGGTGGCCGAAGCCGATCACGACTTCCTTGTTTTCGACGCGCTTCTTGATGTCGGCTTC
>DHXL01000108.1:12955-13724 GCA_002415335.1 Oxalobacteraceae bacterium UBA5157 | reverse complement strand
CGCTTGCCATTGTGGCTGAAGTGATACCAGTACAGCAGCATCGAACCGAGCGACGCCATCAGGCGGTCGGCGATATCGCGCGCGCCAGGCGGCTGGTGATCGTCTTTTTCCGGCAGCACGCAGCCGAGCGCGGACACGGCGCTGCGCATCACGTCCATCGGGTGTGCCGAGGCCGGCAGCATTTCCAGCACGGCTTTGACGCTGGCCGGAATACCGCGCAGGGCTATCAGCTTGGCCTTGTACGCTTTCAGTTCGGCGACGGTCGGCAATTTTCCGTGCACCAGCAAGTGCGCGATTTCTTCGAATTCGCAGGTGTCGGCGATGTCCAGAATATCGTAACCGCGATAGTGCAAATCGTTGCCGGTTTTGCCGACGGTACACAGTGCGGTGTTGCCGGCGGTGACGCCGGACAGCGCGACGGATTTTTTCGGCTTGAAGGCTGCTGCTTGTTCACTCATATGAATCTCCGGTGTGATTATTGATCTTGCCACTACTGTTATTTCGCCTTTTGCTGCGCGAACAGCGTGTCGAGTTTCTGTTCAAAATCGTGGTAGTTGATGCGCTCGTATAACTCCATGCGCGTCTGCATGGTGTCGACGACATTCTTTTGCGTGCCGTCGCGGCGTATCGCGGTGTAGACGTTTTCGGCCGCCTTGTTCATCGCGCGGAACGCTGACAGCGGATAGAGCACCAGGCCGACGTCGGCTGCTTTCAGCTCATCGACCGTGAACAGCGGCGTGGCGCCGAACTCGGTGATGTTGGCGAGTAC
>DHXL01000108.1:11960-12719 GCA_002415335.1 Oxalobacteraceae bacterium UBA5157 | reverse complement strand
AAAATCATGTCGGCACCGGCCTCGACATAGGCGCAGGCGCGCTCGATCGCGGCATCCAGTCCTTCGGATGCCAAGGCGTCGGTGCGCGCCATGATGACGAAATCCGGGTCGGTGCGCGCATCGACCGCGGCCTTGATGCGATCGACCATTTCCTGTTTGGTGACGATCTCCTTGTTGGGACGATGGCCGCAGCGTTTGGCGCCGACCTGGTCTTCGATGTGCATCGCGGCGGCGCCGAACTTGATCATCGCCTTGACGGTGCGCGCGACATTGAACGCGGAAGAGCCGAAGCCGGTATCGACGTCGACCAGCAGCGGCAGATCGCATACGTCGGTGATGCGGCGCACGTCGGTCAACACATCGTCGAGATTGGAGATGCCGAGATCGGGTAGACCGAGCGAGCCGGCCGCGACGCCGCCGCCGGACAAATAAATCGCCTTGAAGCCGGCCCGCTTGGCCAACAGCGCATGGTTGGCGTTGATCGCGCCGATCACCTGCAGCGGCGCTTCTTGTTGCATCGCCTGGCGGAAAGCCGCGCCTGCGGAATAGAGACTCATGGGTTCACCTTTATTAAGGATGGTGGGACAGCGTTAAGCGAAGCGCCGTGCTGTCCCGACTGATCAAATAGCGCTGTTTCATGCATGATGCCTGCTGCCTATATTGCAAGCCTCGTGCCACGCGCAGGGCAGCCACTGAATCGGCCCTCACTTTGTCCGGACAATATGGAATTCTGCTTTTGAATCAGTCGCTTACGGAGAC
>DHXL01000108.1:10790-11686 GCA_002415335.1 Oxalobacteraceae bacterium UBA5157 | reverse complement strand
TCCATCCCTCATCATGACGCGCCCGATAAGCCGATCATCTGGACCGTCTCCATCTCGCGCCTGTTCGATCTGTTCCGCGACATCATGCCGGAGTTCGACGAGCGCGCGACGATCGAACCGATCCATCTCGGCTTCGAAGACGCGGTACGCCACATTCGTGAACGCCTCGCCACCGAGCGCTGCGACGCGGTGATCGCTGCCGGCTCGAACGCTGCCTACCTGAAGAGCCGCTTGTCGGTGCCGGTCGTGATCGCAAAGGCGAGCGGCTTCGACGTGATGCAGGCGCTGGCGCGCGCGCGCAAGATCACGCCGGAGATCGGACTGGTGACCTATCAAGAGCCGATGACGGAGCTGGCCGAATTCCAGAGCACGTTCGGACTCAAGATTGCGCAGCGCACCTACATCACGGAAGAGGATGCGCGGGCCCAGATCAATGAATTGAAGGCCGGCGGGATCAAGGCGGTCGTCGGCGCCGGCCTGGTGACCGACCTGGCGGAAGAAGCGGGCTTGGCCGGCGTGTTCGTCTATTCCGCCGCCTCGATCCGGCAGGCGTTCGAGGACGCGCTCGACATCGCCCGCTTCACGCAGCTGGAATCGACCCGTGGCCGGCCGCATCCGGTGGCCGACACCTTGCGCGCCAAACACGGTGTCAGCGACTTGCGCGGCGATTCGGTCGTAATGGAAAGGGTCCGGCAGTCCATTGTCTTGTTCGCCAAGTCGTCCGCCACGGTCCTGATTCAGGGTGAGACCGGCACCGGCAAGGAACTCGCGGCGCAGGCGATCCATCGCGAGAGCACGCGCGCGCGCCAGCCTTTCATCGCGATCAATTGCGGCGCGGTCGCCGAGTCCTTGCTGGAATCGGAATTGTTCGGCTACGAAGAAGGCGCGTTCACCGG
>DHXL01000108.1:359-10570 GCA_002415335.1 Oxalobacteraceae bacterium UBA5157 | reverse complement strand
TTCCTCGATGAAATCGGCGAGATGCCGCTGCCGCTGCAAACCCGCTTGCTGCGCGTACTGGAAGAGCGCGAGATCGTGCGGGTCGGCGGCACACGTCCGATCGCGGTCGACGTGCGCATCGTCAGCGCCACCCATTGCGACCTGGATGCGCGCCTGACGGCACGGCAATTCCGCGCGGATTTATTCTATCGGCTCGGCGTGTTGCGCCTGACCTTGCCGCCGCTGCGCGAGCGCGCCGAAGATGCAGTGGCGCTGGCCGAATGGTGCCTGAAGAATGCGTTGGCCGCACTCGGCGTGCGTCCGCATGCGAACCTGCATGCCGAAGTGCTGGCCTGCGCGCCGCTGTTCGGCAGCTATGCGTGGCCGGGCAATGTGCGCGAAGTGCGCAATTTGATGGAGCGGCTGGGCTTGTTCCTGGCAGCCGAGCCGCTGCAGGCCCTGTCGCCGAGCTTCGTGCTGGCGATCGCACCCGAATTCGCCGGCGGATCGACCACGGATGCCGAATCGTCCGCATCCATGGTCAGCAAATCGCACATGGCGGCGACGGAAACAATCAGCCAGGTCGTCGCCCGTTTTGGCGGAAATCGTGTAGCGGCGGCGAACCACCTGGGCATCAGCCGCACCACATTGTGGCGAAAATTGCGACAACGCGCCTGACACCAACGGCTCAACAAAACAGAGCGGGATCAGCCTCAGCGGTACACACGCCGCATCGCGGGCACACCGCGATGAATGCGCTCAATCGTCCTTGGCTCCGTCTATTCCCAATTCGTGAATTTTGCGCGTGATGGTATTGCGCCCGATCCCAAGCCGCACGGCGGCGTCATTCTTGCGTCCGTGCGTATGCTTCAGCGCGGTCTTGATCAAGGCCGATTCGAACTGGCGCCCCAGCGCATCCATCACCTCCGGCCGTCCGGCCGCGAGCATGGTGGCCGCTTCGGTTTCCAGCAATGCGATCCAGCTTGCCTTGTCGACCTCGCCGGCCATTGGTGAAGCAAACCCGTCATGGTGTGTGCTGCCGTTCGCGGCAATCGCGCCGCTGTCGGGCGCTGGTGCGACCGGCGGCGGGTTCTGCGTTGCCGTTGCGGAGAAGACCGGCATGGGTGCGGCGCTCTGCGCAAAGCCGTGGCCCTCGGTCAAATCTTGCGGCAAGTCCTTCACTTCGACCGTCTGCCCGGGTGCCATCACGGTGATCCAGTTGCAGAGGTTTTCCAGCTGGCGCACGTTGCCCTGCAAATCGAGACCCGACAGAAACTGCATCGCATGCTCGGACATGCGCTTGGCTTCGACGCCGAGTTGCTTTGCGCTTTGCGTTAGAAAGAAGCGCGCCAGAATCGGGATGTCTTCACGCCGTTCGCGCAGGCTCGGCAGGCGCAGGCGAATCACGTTGAGACGGTGATACAAGTCTTCGCGAAACAAGCCGTCGCGTACGCGCTGCTCCAGATTCTGGTGGGTCGCCGCGATTACGCGGACATTGGCCTTCAAGGGCTGGTGTCCGCCAACGCGGTAGAAATGGCCATCGGAAAGCACGCGCAGCAAGCGGGTCTGCAAATCGAACGGCATATCGCCGATTTCATCCAGGAACAGCGTGCCGTTTTCAGCTTGCTCGAAGCGGCCGCGCCGCGTCGCCTGCGCGCCGGTGAACGCGCCACGCTCATGGCCGAATAATTCGGACTCAAGCAAATCCTTCGGGATGGCGGCGGTGTTGAGCGCAATGAACGGTTGCGCTGCGCGCGGACTATGCTTGTGCAGTGCGCGCGCAACCAATTCCTTTCCGGTTCCGGATTCGCCGGTGATCAGCACCGTGACGTTCGATTGCGACAAGCGTCCGATCGCGCGAAATACGTCCTGCATCGCAGGCGCCTGGCCGAGGATCTCCGGCGTTTCTGCCGTGTCCTGTTCGACGCTTGCTTCACGCAGGCTCTCTTCAAGCGCGCGGCGGATCAGCTCGACCGCCTTGTCGACATCGAAGGGTTTGGCGAGATATTCGAATGCGCCGCCCTGGAATGCCGCCACCGCGGAATCGAGATCGGAAAAAGCGGTGATGATAATGACCGGCAAACCGGGATGCCTGGCCTTGACCGCTTGCAGCAGAGCCAGTCCGGATTCGCCGGGCATGCGAATGTCGGAGATCAGCACCTGAGGGGTGCTGGTTTGCAGTGCCGCCATTGCATCCTGCACATTGGAAAAACTCTTGGTGGCAAGGTTCTCGCGCGCCAAGGCCTTTTCCAGCACCCAGCGAATTGATTCGTCGTCGTCAACGATCCAGATTGGTTTCATATCTGTTCAGGTCTCCCGCGTCATGTGGTGATGGCGCTTGCGGGGCGCTACCATCACCGTAATCCATGTTTGATATCGCGCATCGGAAAAATCATTAAGGCAGCGGTATCAAAATCCTGAAATCCGTGCATCCCGGTCGGCTGTCGCATTCGATCACGCCCATGTGCTGCTGCACGAACGTCTGCGCCAGCGTCAATCCCAGTCCGCTGCCGCCGTCACGTCCCGACACCAACGGATAGAAAATGCGATCCAGGATGTCAGGCGGGATGCCCGGTCCATTGTCGATGATATGCAAGTCTAATGCCAGCCGATAGCGGACCTTCGCCAGCGTGACCTGGCGCGCGACACGCGTCTGCAGAATCAATTCGCCGTTGCCGGCACCGATACGCGCGGACAGCGCCTGCGCCGCATTGTGCGCGATGTTCAATACCGCTTGTATCAGCTGCTCCTTGTCGCCGCGAAACTCGGGAACCGATAAATCGTAGTCGCGCTTGATCGTCAAGCCGCTCGGGAATTCCGCCACGATCAGGCTGCGGACGCGTTCGCACACTTCATGGATATTGACGTCGCCCACGATGTGCGGACGGCGGTGCGGCGCCAGCAAGCGATCGACCAGCGTTTGCAGGCGGTCGGCTTCCTTGATAATGACTTGCGTGTATTCGCGCAATTCCTTCAGGTGCCGCTCAGGCAATTCGAGCTCGAGCAATTGCGCAGCGCCGCGTATGCCGCCCAACGGGTTCTTGATCTCATGCGCGAGGTTACGGATCAGTTCCTTGTTGGCCTGGCTTTGATCGAACAGGCGCTCTTCGCGATCCAGTTTCAACTGCTGTACGTTCTCGCGCAGCTCGATCAATACCGGCGTTTCCGGATTGTCGAGCGCGGTCACGGTCACATGCACGTGCAATGGCTCGCGTCCGCTACGTCCCAGCGTCAAGTCCTGGCGCTTGTCGGCGAACTGATGGTCGACCGCCTGCTGAAAAACCGCCTCCAGCTGGTCGCCGTTCAGGAACAACTCGGTCAATTTCTGGTGCGTGAGCGCCTTGAACGAGCTTTCCAGCATGCTTTCTGCTGCCGGGTTCGCATAGGTGACGCGCCCATCCGCGTCCAGGACAAGAATCGCCGAGGCCAGCAGATCCAGTCCGCCCAATGAGCTCAAAGATGTTTTCACGGTATGCAATAGGAAATAGAGTGGCGCTAAAAATAAAGGCCGCATCACGCGGCCTCGGTTGCGCAAGGAGCATGCACGACTATCTGGTGTTGCCAATCTCGCGTTTCAACGCTTCGACGTTCTTTTCGGTGCGATCCAGGTCTTCTTTCATGGACGCCACGCGATCCTGGTACTTGGCGTAATTACGCTCGCCACCCTGGCGTTCCGGTTCACCATTGTTGAATGCCTTCTTCAGATCGGCAAGCTTTTCCTCTTCGGTCTTCATCTCGTCCTGCAAAATTTGCTTGCGGTCACTGTCGCGCGCCTTTTGCGTGCCGCCGTCGATTCTCGGGAAGTCAGAAGGCGAAGCGGCCTGCCTGGCGGAAGCGGTTTGCAGCGGCCTCTTCGGCGCGGGTATCATGGTAATTCCAGGCAGATCGACTTTCTTGCAGCCCTTGGTGATGCCGGTATTCTTGTATTCCTTGACGCCGTTCTCATTCATGCACAGATAGACATCGCCCATTTGGGCATAGGCATAGACCGCCGCGGTAGCGAGCAGCACGGTGACCAGCAGTCGGCGCTTCAGTTGGTATTTCATAAACTTTCTTCAGCGGAACTTTATCGGTGCGGATTGGTAGTTTAGGATAAGAATCAAGGCATTACAAACACAAATAGATATTACACCTGAGTATTGCGCGCGCACAGCAACGTTCAAGCGAAGAAAAAGGCGGGAAAGCATGCACTTTCCCGCCTTTACGCGCCTTGCGGCGCCCCTCAACGCGACCTGATGCGCGTATTTACAGGGAATAGTACATATCGAACTCGACCGGGTGGGTCGCCATGCGGAAGCGCGTCACCTCTTGCATCTTCAACTCGATGTAGGCATCGATCATGGTGTCACTGAATACGCCACCGCGGGTCAGGAACTCGCGGTCCTTGTCGAGGTGCTCCAGCGCCTGATCGAGCGACGAGCAGACGGTCGGGATCAGCGCGTCTTCTTCCGGCGGCAGATGGTACAAGTCCTTCGAGGCAGCTTCGCCCGGATGGATCTTGTTTTGCACGCCGTCCAGGCCCGCCATCAGCAGCGCGGAGAAGCACAGGTACGGGTTCGCCAGAGGATCGGGGAAGCGCGTTTCGATACGACGACCTTTTGGATTCGGCACATGCGGGATACGGATCGACGCCGAACGGTTACGCGATGAATAAGCCAGTTTGACCGGCGCTTCATAACCGGGCACCAGACGCTTGTACGAGTTGGTACCCGGGTTGGTGATCGCGTTCAGCGCGCGCGCGTGCTTGATGATACCGCCGATATAATACAGCGCGAATTCGGACAGTCCGGCATAGCCGTCGCCGGCGAACAGGTTCTTGCCGTCTTTCCAGACCGACTGGTGCACGTGCATGCCGGAGCCGTTGTCGCCGACGATCGGTTTCGGCATGAAAGTTGCCGTTTTGCCGTAGGTGTGCGCGACGTTCCAGATCACATATTTCATGTTCTGGGTCCAGTCGGCGCGCTCGACCAGGGTCGAGAATCGGGTGCCGATTTCATTCTGGCCGGCGCCTGCGACTTCGTGGTGATGCACTTCAACCGGGATCCCCAGGCCTTCCAGTATCAGGCACATTTCCGAGCGCATGTCCTGGAAGCTGTCGACCGGAGGGACCGGGAAATAGCCGCCTTTGACGCTCGGACGATGGCCGGTATTGCCGCCTTCGAGTTTGGCGCCGCTGCTCCAGGAAGCTTCTTCGGATTCGATCTTGACGAAACTGCCGTCCATGCTCGAGCCCCAGCGTATGCCATCGAAAATGAAGAATTCCGGTTCCGGACCGAAGTAGGCGGTATCGCCGAGACCGGACGACTTCAGGTAAGCTTCCGCGCGCTTGGCGATCGAACGCGGATCACGGTCGTAGCCTTTGCCGTCGGACGGCTCGATCACGTCACACTGCATGAACAGCGTGGTTTCTTCCATGAACGGGTCGATATTGGCGGTGTTCGGATCCGGCATCAGCAACATGTCGGACGCTTCGATACCCTTCCAGCCGGCGATCGAGGAGCCATCGAACGCATGGCCGGACTCGAACTTGTCCATGTCGAAATGCGAAACCGGAACGGTGACGTGCTGTTCCTTGCCTCTTGTGTCAGCAAAGCGGAAATCAACGAATTTGACTTCGTTGTCTTTCGCCATCTTCAAGACCTCTGCGGCCGTCATTGCCATGCGAATCTCCTAAAATGAGCAAAGAAATACAAACTATATGAATTGGTGTGAGCCGACTGTGTGCGCACTAACGTGCGCGCGATTGCAAAGAACGCAAAGGACACCATGCTGCGACCGGAACTCAACGCGAAATGATAGCAGATTCTGTGCCACCTACCGAAGCAAAACAGTCCCTGGCGCACCGCCTTGGCGCAATTGGGGCATCGCAAGAAAAACCGGCGCCGATGCGTTATTTGCGATATCTGATCCCCGAAAGCAAAATCGCCAAAACGGTGCAGAAATGCAAGCACTCACCAATTTAGTGCAGTTTGTTCCAGGATATATGTGTTCGCCTCATTTTGGTGAGATAACGCGCAGGCCGCCATGATCATATAATTGACCAAGACCGCCATTTATTCTGGAACGTGACATGACCCAAGCCGCCAACATCCTCGATACCGCCCGCCGCCGCGGCCAGGATCGGCAACTGCCCTACGCGGGAGCGGTAACGCCGCAAGAAGCCTACGCGCTGCTGCTTGCCGCGCGCGGCGCCAAGCTGGTCGACGTGCGGACCAGTGCCGAGCGCGACTGGGTCGGGCGCGTCGCGATCCCGGAGGCCCAGCACGCCGCGATTCAATGGAATCTCTACCCCGGCGGCGCGCCGAATCCTGACTTCCTGGCGCAACTGGAGCAGACTGCAGACAAAGGCGACGTCCTGCTGTTCCTGTGCCGATCGGGAGTGCGCTCGCGCCATGCCGCCAAACTGGCGACCGAAAACGGCTACACGCAATGCTTCGATGTGCTGGAAGGGTTTGAAGGCGACAAGGACGCCGAACAGCATCGCAAAACCGTGGCAGGCTGGTGCCGGGCCGGACTGCCGTGGGTGGGCGCCTGACGCGCAGAGGGATCAAGCCGGCTTCATCAAATCCATCAGCCGGTTGCGCACGAAGTTGATGTGGCTGCGCAAGCCATACAATTCCTCGGCAAACGAGAGCGGAATCGAGATCTGATTCACCTTGTGTTCGATGTCGTTCAAGCGCGCCAACTGCGCGGCGTATACCTCGGCGCGCTGGTCCGGCGGCACGTCCTCGACCGCCTGCTCGACCGTGCGCAATTGGCCGTACCAGCGATACACGCGCGAACGGATCTTCCACACATACAGCGGCGGCACGACACGCGACAACGGCAGGATCAGGGCGCCCAGCGCCACGATTACGACCCACATGCGGTCAAAAAAATTGGAGAGCCAGAACGGCATGTAATTCTGCAGCAGCGGCGGACCGTTCTTGTAGAATTTTGCGGCATCGTGCGCTACCGGAATTTCGGTATAACTGGCGGTCGGAAATTCACCTTGCCGATGGAACCATCCGGCACCGCCGTGAATGTCGGCCGCCGCCTGCACGAATAAATCGATCAGCGCCGGATGCAGATTGTCGCGCGCAACCAGCGTCGCAGTAGGTGCGATCAATTGATAATCCTTGGGCGGCAAGTCACGTCCGAGGTCGACGATGCCGCGCGGCAGAGTCACGTGCGACAGAAACGGAAAACGCCGCGTATACGCCTCGGCCTGGACGAAATCGAACAGCTTGATTCCGGGGGTTTGCAGCAGCATCTGGATCAGCGGTGCATCCGGCGCGGAGCTGAACACGAGGCCGTCGATGCGCCCAGCCAGCAGTTCGACGGTGGCCGGCGTATTCTCGAGCGCGCCGAGCTTCAGGTCGGCCGGCTCGACGCCATTGACCGACAACAGCTTGATGAACAATTGCGGCACGCCGGTACCATCCTGGCCGACGTTGATTTTCAAGCCCTTGAGCTGGGTCAGGTGCGTGATCTTTTTCCCGTCTCGCAAGAACAGCCATACCGGCTCGGTGAACAAGCTGCCGAGCGAAACCAAGCCTCTGCGCTCGGCCGCTGCCTGTTCGGTCGAACCGCTTTGCACGAACGCGATGTCGACCCCCGATTTCGGGTCATCGAGGCGCTGCAGGTTTTCCTGGGAGCCGAGCGATGGCTTGAGCGTGACCGTGATGTTATGTTTGGCCAATACAACGGCGTAGCGCTTCGCGAACGCTTCATAGGCGCTATTTTCCTGGCCGGTCGACAGCGTGACGTGCGTCGGCGGCGTCGGATCGACCAGCCGATACGCGAGGAAACAGACCAGCCCAATGATGAGAATGGCCGGTCCGAATGTCGCGAGCAGATCACGCAGCGCGAATTGGGTAAATTTCAGGATTTTTGGCATGTCGCTGATCGGTTGGGGACAGCGTACGGCCGCCGCTCAACTACTGTCCCACAATATATAAAAAATCAGGTAGACACACCATGCCAAGAAACGCGCGACTATGCAAGCAATCTATGCAAGCTTCGCCGCGTGCTCACGAGTCGTGTGGAAAGTCAGCTTGGGCCAGCGCTCCTGCGTCAGCTTGAGATTGACGCCGGAAGTCGCGAGGTAAGCCATATTGCCGGCCGCGTCGTACGCGATATTGTGACCGGCGGAGGACTTCTCGAAGTCAGCCAGCATGCGCTTGTCGTCGCACGAGATCCAGCGCGCGCTGCTGATGCTGGTGCCTTCGAATACCGCATCGACGCCATACTCGTTGAGCAGCCGACTGGCGACGACTTCGAACTGCAACACCCCGACCGCACCCAGTATCAGGTCGCCGCTATGGACCGGCTTGAAAACCTGCACCGCGCCCTCTTCGCCAAGCTGCTGCAAACCCTTGTGCAATTGCTTGATCTTTAGCGGATTGCGGATGCGCACGGCGCGGAAAAAATCCGGCGCAAAATACGGGATACCGGTGAACTGCAGCATCTCGCCTTCGGAAAAACTGTCGCCGATTTGCATGTTGCCGTGATTCGGCAAACCGATGATATCGCCGGCGTACGCTTCCTCAACTTGCTCACGGCTGGCGGCCATGAAGGTCACCACGCTCGACACCTTGATCTCGCGATTCAGGCGCAGATGCTTGATCTTCATGCCGCGCTCGAAGCGTCCGGAACACACGCGCAGGAACGCAATGCGATCGCGATGCGCCGGATCCATATTGGCCTGGATCTTGAACACGAAGCCGGTGAATGCCGCTTCGGTCGGCGCGACGGAACGCACAGTCGCATCGCGTTCGCGCGGCGGCTGTGCCCAATCGAGCAACGCATTCAATATCTCGCGCACGCCGAAGTTGTTGATCGCAGAACCGAAGAATACCGGCGTCTGGGCGCCGGCCAGAAATGCGTCGAGGTCGAAAGGATGCGATGCGCCGTGCACCAACTCGACTTCCATCTTGAGTTGCTCGATCTCGAGCGGAAACATCTCGGCCAGGCGCGGATTGTCGATGCCCTTGAGGACTTCGAAAGTCTGATCGGCTTTTTCGCTGCCGGCGGCAAACAGCATGATTTCGTCGCGCAGCAGGTGATACACGCCGCGGAAAGTCTTGCCCATGCCGATCGGCCACGTGACCGGTGCGCAGCGGATGTCGAGCACCGATTCCAGCTCGTCCAGCAACTCCAACGGATCGCGCGTCTCGCGATCCATCTTGTTCATGAACGTGATGATCGGCGTATTGCGCATGCGGCAGACGTTGAGCAGCTTGATGGTCTGCGCTTCGACGCCCTTGGCGGCGTCGATCACCATCAACGCGGAATCGACCGCAGTCAGCACGCGGTAGGTATCTTCCGAAAAATCCTGGTGACCCGGCGTATCGAGCAGATTGACCACGTGGTCGCGGTATTCGAACTGCATGACCGAACTGGCCACCGAGATGCCGCGCTGCTTTTCGATTTCCATCCAGTCCGAGGTCGCGTGGCGACCGCTCTTGCGCGCCTTGACGGTGCCGGCCAGCTGGATCGCACCGGAGAACAGCAGCAGCTTTTCGGTCAACGTGGTCTTGCCGGCGTCGGGGTGGGAAATGATGCCGAAGGTGCGGCGGCGCGCGACTTCGCGCGCAATCAGCTCGGTCGATACGCTCCGATTGTCGTTGGTCTCGCTGGTCGCGGCATCGCCGGATTCGGTCACTGGAAAGTCGGGCGTAGCGGCCATGATGAGTGCTCTTGCAAAAGGGCCTAAAGTCTACCGGCTCTTGGCCTTGAAGTCTAATGCCTTGACATACGATCTTGCATTTGCGTGAGCGAATAGCAAGTCGGAGTCCCCTTGGGGGATAGAAAAGGGAAATTTTGCCGTTCGGCACGCCATTTTTTGCCGCCATCACTGGATTTTAGCTATCGGCTTGGTTATCGACTTAGTTATCGGTTTGCCATCTTCGGAAAGCCGGTTCGGATCCGGGTCCATTTCAGGTAATCGGCGCCGGGTTGAACAACGTCAACGCATTGTGCAGCTTCCAATGCTCGGCCCAGGTCTTCTTGCGGCCGCTCGCAACGTCCAACATCAGGTGGAACATCTCCCAGCCAACGTCTTCGATGCTAGCCGCGCCGGTCGCGATGCGGCCCGCGTTCACATCCATCAGGTCGTGCCAGCGCCGCGCCAAGTCGTCACGGGTCGCGACCTTGATCACCGGCACCGCCGCCAAGCCGTAAGGCGTGCCGCGCCCCGTCGTGAAGACATGGATGTTCATGCCGGCAGCCAGCTGCAGCGTGCCGCAGAT
>DHXL01000108.1:0-189 GCA_002415335.1 Oxalobacteraceae bacterium UBA5157 | reverse complement strand
AGCTGCAGCGTGCCGCAGATGAAGTCGCTGGCCGGCGTAGCGGCGAAGATCAAGCCTTTCTGCTTCACCTTCTCGCCCGCCGCAAGCACGCCGACGATCGGGCTGCTACCCGACTTCACGATCGATCCCATCGCCTTTTCAACGATATTGGCGAGGCCGCCTTTCTTGTTGCCGGGCGTGGTATTGGCG
>DHXL01000401.1:20842-20992 GCA_002415335.1 Oxalobacteraceae bacterium UBA5157 | reverse complement strand
TAGTCGGCCTCAGGACACAGCAGGATCGATTGCGCCAATTCATCATGCTCGGCTTGCGAGAATAGATCCATCGCGATCCAGTCGGGATCGGTGCTGCCGTCGCAAATCACCAGGATCTCGGATGGTCCGGCGATCATGTCGATGCCGACC
>DHXL01000401.1:19942-20635 GCA_002415335.1 Oxalobacteraceae bacterium UBA5157 | reverse complement strand
CCGGGGCCGACGATCTTGTCGACTTGCGGAATCGTCGCCGTGCCGTAGGCCAGCGCAGCCACGGCTTGTGCGCCGCCGATCGTGAACACCCGATCGACGCCGGCAATCGCGGCCGCGGCCAGCACCAGTTCATTCCTTACGCCGACTGGTGTCGGCACCACCATGATCAGGTGCGGCACGCCGGCGACCTTGGCGGGAATCGCGTTCATCAGCACCGACGATGGATAGGCAGCCTTGCCGCCGGGGACGTAAATTCCGACGCGGTCGAGCGGCGTGACTTTCTGTCCGAGCACGGTGCCGTCCGCTTCGGTATACGTAAAGCCGTTCGAGCCGCATTCCTGCTTTTGCCGCTCGTGGTAAGCGCGCACGCGATCGGCCGCGGTTTGCAACGCTGCGCGCCGCGGCGGCGACAAGCTGTCGAGCGCCGCCCGCAATTCCTCGCGCCTGATTTCGAGCGCGGCGACATCGGCCGCGTCGAGGCGATCGAATTGCCGCGTGTAGTCGAGCACCGCGGAATCGCCGCGCAATTTGACGTCGGACAGGATCTTCGCGACGGCCTGGTCGATCGCGGCGTCTTCACCGGCTTCGAATGCGAGCACGGCGGACAATTGTTGCCTGAAGCCAGGATCGGACGAATCGAATTTGCGAATCTGGATAGCCATGTTTTCTCAGTCAAGCCATGATGCTTATGCT
>DHXL01000401.1:0-19740 GCA_002415335.1 Oxalobacteraceae bacterium UBA5157 | reverse complement strand
CTGACCAGGTCGACGATCGCGTCCGCCAGGCCAACCAGCGGCGCCAGTTCCATCGAGCCGTACAGCTTGATCAAGTCGACGTGCACGCCTTTGGCGGCGAAATGCTCGCGCGCGGTTTGCAGATACTTGGTCGCGACCCTCAGTCGCGCACCGTGGCGCACCGCGTTGGGGTAGTCGAAGCCGGCCGGCACCGCGACCGACATGCGGCACTTGGCGATGTTCAAATCGATCGGTTGGTACAGGCCCTCGCCGCCATGCTCGAGCAGCACATCCTTGCCGGCTACACCGAAATCGGCGGCGCCGTATTGCACGTATGTCGGCACGTCCGACGCGCGAATGATGATCACGCGCACCGCCGGGTCGTTGGTGGCGAGGATCAGCTTGCGTGAGGTTTCTGGATCTTCGGTGACGTGGATGCCGGCCGCTTCCAGCAGCGGCAGCGTTTCTTCGAAGATGCGGCCTTTCGACAAGGCCAGCGTCAATTGTTGATTCACCCCTGGCTGATTCATTATTTGATCCGTTGAATGTTGGCGCCGACGGCGGATAGTTTCACTTCCATCCGGTCGTAGCCGCGATCCAGATGATAGATGCGGTCGATCAGGGTCTCGCCGTGCGCCGCCAGTGCCGCGATCACCAGCGATGCCGACGCGCGCAAATCGGTCGCCATCACCGGCGCGCCGACCAGTCTATCGACCCCTTGTACCATCGCGGTATGGCCATCGATGACGATTGCCGCACCCAGCCGGTTCATTTCCTGCACGTGCATGAAGCGGTTTTCGAAGATCGTTTCGGTCACGCGGCTGCCGCCGTCCGCGATGCAGTTCAAGGCCATGAATTGCGCCTGCATGTCGGTCGGAAAGCCCGGGTATTCGGTGGTGCGAAAGCTTACGGCCTTCGGCCGCGCAGCCATCTGCACCCGTATCCAGTCGGTGCCCGAGGTCAGGATCGCACCCGCTTCCCGCAGCTTATCGAGTGCGACGTCCAGAATATCGGTGCGCGCATTGCGCAACACGACGTCACCGCCTGTGGCTGCCACGGCGCACAGGAAGGTCGCAGTTTCGATGCGGTCGGCGATCACCGCGTGCGATGCGCCATGCAATTGATCGACACCCTGGATCACCAGCCGGTCGCTGCCGATGCCATCGATCCTGGCGCCCATCGCGACCAGCAGGTTCGCCAGGTCGGTGACTTCCGGTTCGCGTGCGGCGTTTTCCAGCACCGTCTCGCCCTCGGCCAGCGTTGCCGCCATCAGCAGATTCTCGGTGCCGGTGACGGTAATCATGTCGGTGACCACGCGCGTGCCCCTGAGCTTTTTCGCCTTGGCGTGGATGTAGCCGGCTTCAATCGTGATTTCGGCGCCCATCGCCTGCAATCCCTTGATGTGCTGGTCGACCGGTCGCGAGCCGATCGCGCAGCCGCCCGGCAGCGACACGCGGGCTTCACCGAAGCGCGCCACCAGCGGTCCCAGCACCAGGATCGACGCACGCATGGTTTTCACCATTTCGTACGGCGCTTCGAGCTTGTCGATCGAATCGCCGCGCAACGTCAGCCGGTCGTTCTCCTGCTCGGCGCGCAAGCCCATTTGCCGCAGCAGTTTGAGCATGGTCGCGACATCGTGCAGATGCGGCACGTTGGCCAATTGCACGCTGTCGGCGGTGAGCAGCGCGGCGCACAGGATCGGCAGCGCGGCATTCTTGGCGCCGGAGATGGTGATCTCGCCGCCCAGGCGATTGCCGCCCTGTATCAGGAGCTTATCCATTCAGTGACTCGTCCATTAGGCTTGGAACTCTTCCGGGGTAAGGGTCTTCATCGACAGTGCGTGGATCTCCTGGCGCATACGGTCGCCGAGCGCCGCGTACACCAGCTGATGACGCTGAATCAGCCGCTTGCCGGCGAAGGCGGGCGACACGATGATCGCGTTGAAATGCTGGCCGTCGCCTTCGACTTCCAGATGGGTGCAGTCTAGTCCGGCGGCGATATAGTCTTTGATCAGTTCGGGAGTGGGCAACACGGTTTTTTGCCTTTTGTGGTGTGGGGTATCGGTGGATCGGTCAATGGATCTGGCAGCGAATGCGTCGGGCCGCGCTCAGTGCCTCAGCTTATAGCCGCCCTTCAGCAGCTGCACCGCGAGCGTCGCCAACATGGCGAAGGCGATGGTCACGATCGTGAAGCTTAGCATCGGATCAACATCCGACTGGCCGACAAAGCCATAGCGGAATCCGTCTATCATATAAAAGAACGGGTTGAAGTGCGACACCAATTGCCAAAATTTCGGCAGCGAGTGGATCGAGTAGAACACGCCCGACAAGAAGGTCGCCGGCATGATCAGGAAGTTTTGGAACGCGGCCAACTGATCGAACTTATCCGCCCAAATCCCGGCGATCAACCCCATCGTACCGAGCATTGCCGCACCCAGCAGCGCAAAAATGGCGATCCACCACGGCGCCGCAAACGACAGATCGGCAAACCAGGCGGTAATGACGAACACGCCGGCCCCGACCATCAGGCCGCGCAGGACGGCGGCCAGTACATAGGCGCCAAACAAGTCCCAATGCGACAGCGGCGGCAGCAGCACGAACACCAGGTTGCCGGTAATCTTCGACTGGATCAGCGATGACGAGGTATTCGCGAACGCATTTTGCAGCACGCTCATCATCACCAGGCCCGGAATCAGGAACGCGGTGTAGCGCACGCCGGGATAAACCTCGACATGCGATTCCAGCACATGACCGAAAATCAGCAGGTACAGCATTGCCGTCACGACCGGCGCGGTGATGGTTTGGGTAGCAACTTTCCAGAAGCGCAATACTTCCTTGTAAAGCAGGGTTTGGAAGCCGATCATTTTTCGCCTTCCATGATTTGAATGAACACATCTTCCAGATCCGCCTGCTGCAACTGCATGTCTTCGATCACGACGGCGGCTTCGCGCAGGATCGCGAGGATCGGTTCGACATCGGTGTAATCGTTGACGCGCAGCGTGTACCGCTCGCCCGACACCAGCTCATCCGGATGCGACACCAGGGGCTTCAGGACGTCGGGCAGCTGGCCTTGCGCCAGCCGCACCAGCAGCTGCGAACCGGAGATGCGCTTGATCAGCGTCGAAGTCAGGTCAAGTGCCACCACCTTGCCGGCCTTCAGCATCGCGATGCGGTTGCACTGCGCCTGCGCCTCTTCCAGATAGTGGGTGGTCAGGACGACGGTATGGCCATCGCGGTTCAGGCGCGCGATAAACTTCCATAGCGTCTGGCGCAGTTCGACGTCGACTCCGGCGGTTGGCTCGTCCAGCACGATGACCGGCGGTTTATGTACCAGGGCCTGCGCCACCAGCACGCGCCGTTTCATGCCGCCGGATAGCGCGCGCATATTCGCATCGGCCTTGTTGGTGAGATCGAGGTTGTGCATCACTTCGTCGATCCACTTGTCGTTGTTTTTCAATCCGTAATAGCCCGACGTCATGCGCAAGGTTTCGCGCACCGAAAAAAATGGATCGAACACCAATTCCTGCGGCACCACGCCGAGCAATTTGCGCGCGGCGCGATAATCGCTGACAACGTCGTGCCCATGAATCGAAACGGTGCCGGCATCCGCACGGATCAGCCCCGCAATAATGGAAATCAGCGTGGTCTTGCCGGCTCCGTTCGGTCCGAGCAAGCCGAAGAACTCACCTTCTTCGATCGTGAGCGAAATGTCATCAAGCGCCCGCAGCGACTTGTAGGATTTTTCGACATGGGATATCTGGATCGCAGCCATAGGGGCTCGTTGCACACTTTACGCAAGGATCGTTCGAGGCTGACGCAAGATGCGGCCAAAACCCGGGACGAAAGCCCTTGATTATATTGGATTTCCGGAGCTGGGGCCGCAAACACCGGACGGCCGCCACATGCGAACGGGCGTCCGCTTCAGGGGGTCACGGGGCGGAGCCTGCCGCGGTACAGGATCAATGAGGCGGCAAGTCGACGCGGGAGTCGGTTGCGCGCGCGGTGTCGCCGGAATGCAGCAATTTGTCGACACCGTACAACGCGGCCAGGCTTTGCAGGGTGTCCGGCAAATTCTTGAAGTGCAGCGTACTGCCGCGCTGCCGTGCTGCGCGCTGCCATGCCAATAGCGTTGCCACGGCAGCCGAATCCAGCACCGTCAGCTGCGCCAAATCGATTTCCGCCTGGCCTCCTTCGATCGCGCGCAAGCCGGCTTCCAGCGCGGTCTTTGCGTTGTTGACGGTCAGCGTGAGGGTAGGCTGGAACATGAATATCCCGTTCAGGACGAAGCTTTGACGGTCTTGGCCGCGCCCGCACTCAACTTCTTGTTCTTTTCGGACAGAGTATTGATCAGGCCGTCGATACCGCCCTTGCTGATCTCAGCCGCGAAGTTGCCCTTGTAGGTCTCAACCAGCCATGCGCCCAGTACATTCACGTCGTAGATTTTCCAGCCCGAGTTCGCCTTTTCGAGGCGATAGTTCAATTGCAACGGCTCGCCGCGCGGTTGGACGACCTGCGAACGCACTTCCACTTCAGTATCGCCGGGCTCGGAGCGCATCGGCTTGAATTCCACCTTCTGATCCTTGATTTGCGAGATCGCGCCGGAGTAGGTGTACACCAACAAGCTGCGGAATTCATCGGTCAGCGCCTTTTGCTGTTGCGGTGTCGCTTCGCGCCAAAAACGTCCTGCGGCAAGCGAGGTCATGCGCTGGAAATCGACATGCGGCAAGATCTTGGCTTCCACCAAGTCGAGTACCCGCTTCTGATTGCCGGCTTGAATTTCCTTGTCAGCCTTGGCCGCGTCGACCACTTCCATGCTGATGCGCTTGACGAGCACGTCGGGTGCCTCTTGCGCGGCGACTTGTCCCGTGAACGCGACCGCCCCGACGGCAATCATGACAGCAAATAGTTTCTTGAGAATTTTCATTTTTTCCTGGATTGACTAAGCGGAGTAAAGACTACTCTGCATTGATACTTAACTGTCTCACGAACGGATCGGATGACACGGGCCTTGCGGAAGTGCGGACAAGCCGCTCGGCGGCTGCGTCCTCCGGCAGCTTCGCGTGACCGGAAACAGCGCCCGGCTCATCGGCGACTGCTGGCCCCGATAAGACAGCGGCTGGTTGAGCAGGTTCCGCGGCCCCGACCGCCGGGCCGGACTCATCGTCCGGATCCAGATCATTCCCGCGCAAGCTGTCTTTCAGTTTCTGCCTGGACTTGGGGTCGTCACCATCGTAGATCTTGCCTTGGCGCCGCTGCAAATAAGCATCACGGACAAATTCATAGCGATCGATCGCGGCTTCCTCGATCAGCTTGGATGCGTCGAGCACGGCAGCACGCTGATCGATCACCCGCACCAGCGACCCGACTGTACGCCAGCGCACCGGATATTTGTAAGACCATGGGTCGCCAGCATAATCTATCGGCAAGACAAGCGTGTCGCGCATGGTGGAAGAACCGAGCAGCGGCAACACGACGTAGGGCCCCGATCCGACACCCCAGGTGCCCAGGGTCTGGCCGAAATCTTCCTTATGCCTGGTCAGCCCCGCTTCCGAGCCGATGTCCAGGACCCCGCCAAGGCCGAACGTGGAGTTGACCGCCACGCGCATGACATCGGACATACCGTCTGCCACCTTGCCCTGCAGCAGGTTATTGACTGCAGTCCAGACGTCGCCCAGATTGCCGAAAAAATTGCCGATGCCCGTTTGCGCAAAGGATGGCAAGACCGATCTATAGACGGTCGCGGCCGGCTTTAGCGCGGCCTGATCCACCGCATCGTTAAAGCTGAACATCGCGCGGTTGAAGTGCTCGAAAGGATCCTTGGGATTGTGGGGTGTGCTCGCGCAGCCGGCCAAGGCCAGCGCGATCCCCAGCACGGCGGCGCATTTGGCGTAGGCACTCATTTGGCGCCCTCCTTCGGCTCAGCCGCCTTGCTGTAAAGGAATTGGCCGATCAAGTCTTCCAGCACGACCGCCGATTGGGTCATCTTTATTCTGTCTCCGGCAACCAGGTTATTGGTGTCGCCGCCCGCCTCCAGCCCGATATATTGTTCGCCTAGCAATCCCGCGGTCAATATCTTGGCCGACGTATCTTTCGAGAATTTAAAGCGGCTTTCCAGATTCAAGGTTACCAGCGCCTGATAGTGTTTGTCGTCGAAGGTGATCGCGCCGACCCGCCCCACCACCACACCCGCACTCTTGACCGGGGCTTGCGGCTTGAGGCCGCCGATATTGTCGAACCGGGCGGTCACCGGATAAGTCTGCCCGAACGACAGCGAGCTCATGTTGCCGGCCTTGAGCGCCAGAAACATCAACGCCGCAGCGCCCAGCACCACGAACAAGCCAACCCAGATATCCAATGATTTACGTTGCATGACTCACTCTATACCTATTATTTTCGGCGCATTGCCGTAAGCGCGGCCGCAGCCGCGGATTTCTTTATTTGTTAAACATGAGGGCGGTCAACATGAAATCCAGCCACCACACCGCCAATGATGAAATGACCACGGTGCGCGTAGTCGCACGCGCGACGTCGTCCGGCGTCGGCTGCGCCTGGTAGCCTTGATACAGGGCCACGAAGGTTACCGCAACGCCGAAGACCAGGCTCTTGACGACCCCGTTGGCAATGTCCTTCCAGATGTCCACGCCACCCTGCATCTGCGACCAGAACGAACCTTCATCGACACCGATCAGTTTCACGCCGACCAGATAGCCGCCCAGCACGCCGACCGCACTGAAAATCGACGCCAGGATAGGCATCGCGATGACGCCGGCCCAGAAACGCGGCGCCAACACGCGCTCGACCGGATTGACCGCCATCATTTCCATTGCCGACAGTTGCTCGCCGGCTTTCATCAAGCCGATCTCGGCCGTCAATGAGGTACCGGCGCGCCCTGCAAACAGCAGCGCGGTGACCACCGGACCCAATTCGCGCGTCAGCGACAACGCGACCAGCAAACCCAGGGCCTGTTCCGAGCCGTACTTGTTCAGCGTGTAATAGCCTTGCAGGCCGAGTACCATGCCAACGAACAGACCGGACACCGCGATGATGATGAGCGAGTAATTGCCGATGAAATGAATCTGCTCGGTCACCAGACGCGGGCGCCGCCACAACCCGCCCGACGCTTTCAAGATCGTAAAGAAGGCGCGCGTCGCGAGACCGACATTTTCGGTAAACTCGCGCAGCGGTTGCCCAATTCTTGCGAGAAAATCGAGCGTCATGAGTGCTCCTCCAAGCCCAGGTCTTCGGCCAGCGAACGTCCCGGGTAGTGAAACGGTACCGGACCGTCTGCTTCCGCATGGACGAATTGTTTCACAAACGGGTCGCTTGAGTCCTGCATCTCAGCCGGCGTCCCCTGCGCGACGATCTTTCCCTGCGATAGAAAATATACATAGTCCGCGATCGCGAGCGATTCCTGCACGTCGTGCGACACCACGATCGACGTCGAGCCAAGCGCGTCGTTCAAGGTGCGAATCAGATTCGCGGTAACGCCCTTCGAAATCGGATCAAGTCCGGTGAAAGGTTCGTCATACATGATCAGCGGCGGATCGAGCGCGATCGCACGCGCCACCGCGACCCGGCGTTCCATGCCGCCGGATATTTCGGCTGGTTTCAATTGTGCGGCGTTGCGTAAGCCAACCGCATGCAGCTTCATCAATACCAAATCACGGACTAGCTCTTCCGGCAAATCGGTATGCTCGCGCAGCGGAAATGCGACATTCTCGAACACTGTCAAATCGGTGAACAGCGCACCATGCTGGAACAGCATGCCCATCTTTCGGCGCAACAGGTACAACGCCTTGGTTTCCAGGGTGTGGACCGTTTCTCCATCGACCCGGACAGTGCCCGCTTGCGGCACCAGTTGACCGCCGATCAGGCGCAGGATGGTGGTCTTGCCCGACCCGGACCCCCCCATGACCGCCACCACTTTACCGCGCGGGAAATCCATGTGGAGACCTGACAAGACTGGCCGGTCGCCATAGCCAAAGCGAAGATCACGGATTTCAACGAAATTAGGCACGCCAAGTATTTTTTAGTCCAAAGACGAGATTGTAGTGCAGAAACGACAATCGCTCCCGAGCAGAGCCCGGAAACGTTGGCAATCCACGACACCGCAGCGCCTTTGCTTCAGCGCGGCAGGACCGAGCCTCCCATCAAGAACTCGTCCACTGCGCGCGCGCACTGCCGCCCTTCGCGTATCGCCCACACGACGAGCGACTGGCCTCTGCGCATATCGCCTGCGGCAAATACGGTCGGAACCGACGTCTGATAGCAGCCATCGCCATCGGTCGTCGCCTTGGCATTGCCGCGCACATCCTTGTCGATGCCGAACGCGTCCAAAACTTGTGCCACCGGCGACACGAAGCCCATCGCCAGCAATACCAGGTCGACCTTCATTTCGAATTCGGAGTTCGGCACTTCCTGCATCTTGCCGTCTTTCCATTCAACGCGGGCCGCAATCAATTTTTCAACCTTGCCGTTCTTGCCTTCCAGGCGCTTGGTGGCAACCGCCCAATCGCGCTCGCAACCTTCTTCATGCGACGACGAGGTGCGCAGCTTGGTCGGCCAGTACGGCCACACCAGCGGCTTGTTTTCCTCTTCAGGCGGTTGCGGCATCAGTTCGAATTGCGCGACCGATACCGCGCCGTGCCGGTTAGAGGTGCCGACGCAGTCTGACCCGGTGTCGCCGCCGCCGATCACGATCACGTGCTTGCCGCTGGCCATGATCTGGTCCTTGACCTTGTCGCCGGTGTTGACCTTGTTTTGCAGCGGCAGGAAATCCATGGCGAAGTGCACGCCTTTCAACTCGCGCCCCGGAACCGGCAAGTCGCGCGGTTGCTCGGCGCCACCGGCGATGATGACCGCGTCGAATTCCTTAGCGAGCTGGGCCGGCGAGATGGTTTCCTTGGCCCAGTTAGTGATATTGGCTGGAAAATCCTTGCCGACCAATACGCTGGTGCGGAACGTCACGCCTTCCGCTTTCATCTGTTCGACGCGGCGGTCGATATGCGACTTTTCCATTTTGAAATCGGGGATGCCGTAGCGCAGCAAGCCGCCGACGCGATCGTTTTTCTCGAACACGGTGACGGCGTGGCCGACGCGCGCGAGCTGTTGCGCCGCGGCCAGACCGGCTGGGCCGGACCCGACTACGGCAATTCTTTTGCCGGTCTTCACCGTCGATGGCTGCGGTACGACCCAGCCGTTTTCCCAGCCCTTGTCGATGATGAAATGCTCGATCGATTTGATCCCGACCGGATCGTCATTAATGTTAAGCACGCAGGCTGTCTCGCATGGCGCCGGGCAGATGCGACCAGTAAATTCCGGAAAATTATTGGTCGAATGCAGTGTTTCCAGGGCGGCCTGGTAGTTGCCGTGATACACCAGGTCATTCCAGTCCGGGATGATGTTGTTGACCGGACAACCGTTGCTGCAAAAAGGGGTGCCGCAATCCATGCAGCGCGCGCCCTGGATCCTGGCGTCGGCGTCGGACAGGTGCAGCGTAAATTCCTTGTAGTGTTTCTTGCGCAGCTGCGGCAATTCGCTCGCCTCTTTCAGACGCTGGTATTCCATGAAGCCGGTTACTTTTCCCATGACTTTCTTTCAAATGTTTTCCGTCGGATGGCACCAGTGCTGAAACGGCTGCACTGCCAACCGCATCGTCTGCTAACCGTTAGCCGCGCCGGTTACGCCGCGATTTGTTCCAGCTCTTTTTCATCCACCCCGGCATTCAGTTCGGCCAGCGCACGTTTGTATTCAGTCGGGAAGACCTTGACGAACTTGGAGCGCGCAGTCGGCCAGTCGTCCAGCAGGAAGCGCGCGCGCGTGCTGCCGGTATGCTTGAAGTGGCGTTCGATCAAGCCTTTCAGGATCGCTTCGTGGGTCTGCACTTCGGCGCCGCGTTTGGCGCTGTGCCAGATCGCACGGTCGACTTTCGCCTCCTGCTCCACAGACGTCATGACTGGGTTGAGATCGACCATCGCGGTGTTGCACTTCTTCGCAAAATCGCCGAGCGGATCGTAGACGTAGGCGATCCCGCCCGACATGCCGGCTGCGAAGTTGCGTCCGGTTTCACCGAGCACGACGACGGTACCTCCGGTCATGTATTCGCAGCCGTGATCGCCGGTGCCTTCGATGACCGCCGCGGCACCCGAGTTGCGAACCGCGAAGCGTTCGCCGGCCACGCCGTTGATGAACGCCTCCCCTGCGATCGCGCCATACAACACGGTATTGCCGACGATGATGTTGTCGACCGCCCAGCCGCGGAATTCGGTATTCGGACGCACGATGATGCGGCCGCCCGACAATCCCTTGCCGACGTAGTCATTGCCTTCACCGACCAGATCGAGCGTGATGCCATGTGCCAGGAAGGCGCCGGCCGATTGCCCGGCCGTGCCCTGCAGCTGGATGTGGATGGTGTCGTCGGGCAGGCCTTCGTGGCCGTATTTCTTCGCCACTTCACCGGACAGCATGGTGCCGACCGTGCGATTGACGTTCTTCACCGTCGAAATGAATGAGACCTTTTCGCCCTTGTCGAGCGCGGCCTTGGCTTGTGCGATCAGCTTGTGGTCGAGCGCTTTTTCGAGGCCATGGTCCTGCTCTTCAACTTGATAGCGCGGCTCGGTCGCGGGCACTTCCGGTTGATGGAAAATCTTGCTGAAATCGAGACCCTTGGCTTTCCAGTGCGTGATCGCGTGCGACTTGTCGAGCAGGTCGGAGCGTCCAATCAATTCGTTGTAGGTGCGGATACCGAGCTGCGCCATGATTTGGCGCGCTTCCTCGGCGACGAAGAAGAAGAAATTGACCACGTGTTCCGGCTTGCCGGCAAACTTGGCACGCAGTACCGGATCTTGCGTCGCGACGCCGACCGGGCACGTATTCAGATGACATTTGCGCATCATGATGCAGCCCTCGACCACCAGCGGCGCGGTCGCGAAACCGACTTCATCGGCGCCCAGCAACGCGGCGATCACGACGTCGCGGCCGGTCTTCATCTGGCCGTCGGCCTGCACCCGGATCCGGCTGCGCAAGCGGTTCAGCACCAGCGTCTGCTGAGTCTCGGACAGTCCCAGCTCCCATGGCGTGCCGGCGTGCTTGACCGACGACAGCGGCGACGCGCCGGTGCCGCCATCATGGCCGGCGATCACGACGTGATCCGACTTCGCCTTGGCGACGCCGGCGGCGACCGTGCCGACGCCGACTTCGGACACCAGCTTGACCGAGATCGAGGCCTTCGGATTCGCGTTCTTCAAATCGTGAATCAATTGCGCCAAATCTTCGATCGAATAAATATCGTGATGCGGCGGCGGCGAAATCAAGCCGACACCCGGCACCGAGAAGCGCAGCCTAGCGATGTATTCGGACACTTTATGGCCCGGTAATTGGCCGCCTTCGCCGGGCTTCGCGCCTTGCGCCATCTTGATCTGGATCTGGTCGGCCGACGTCAGGTATTCGGTCGTGACGCCGAAGCGACCCGACGCGACCTGCTTGATCTTCGAGCGCAGCGAATCGCCCGGCAGCAGAGGCATGTCGACTGCGATGTTCTTCTCGCCGATCACGGAAGCCAGCGTGTCACCCTGCTTGATCGGGATGCCGCGCAATTCGTTGCGATAACGGTTCACGTCCTCGCCGCCCTCGCCGGTATTGGATTTGCCGCCGATGCGGTTCATCGCGATCGCCAGCGTCGCGTGCGCTTCGGTCGAGATCGAACCGAGCGACATCGCGCCGGTGGCAAAGCGCTTGACGATTTCCTTGGCCGACTCGACCTCGTCGAGCGGAATGGCCTTGGCCGGATCGAGCTTGAATTCGAACAGGCCGCGCAGCGTCATGTGGCGCTTGGATTGATCGTTGATGATCTGCGCGTATTCCTTGTAGCTGCTGAAGTTGTTGGCGCGTGCCGAGTGCTGCAGTTTCGCGATCGCGTCCGGCGTCCACATGTGGTCTTCGCCGCGCACGCGGTAGGCATATTCGCCCCCGGCATCGAGTGCGTTCGCCAATAGCGGATCATTGCCGAAAGCCAGTTTGTGCAGATGCAGCGCTTCTTCCGCGATCTCGAACACGCCGATACCTTCGACGTTCGACGCCGTGCCCTTGAAGTATTTCTCGACCAGTGCCTTGTTCAAGCCGATCGCTTCAAAAATTTGCGCGCCGCAATACGACATGTAGGTCGAGATGCCCATCTTGGACATGACTTTCAGCAAGCCCTTGCCGATTGCTTTCTGGAAGTTGTAGATCGCCTTGTCGGCCGCCAGATCGCCCGGCAAGCCCTTCGCGATATCGGCCAAGGTCTCCATTGCCAGGTACGGATGAATCGCCTCCGCGCCGTAACCGGCCAGCAGCGCGAAGTGATGCGTCTCGCGCGCGGAACCGGTTTCGACGACAAGGCCGGTCGAGGTGCGCAAACCCTTGCTGACGAGATGCAAGTGGATCGCGGAAGTCGCCAACAGTGCCGGGATCGCGACTTGTTCGGCGTCTACCTTGCGGTCCGAGATGATCAGGATATTGTGGCCGGACTTGACCGCGTCGACCGCTTTCGCGCACAGCGAAGCCAGACGCGCTTCGATGCCTTCTTTGCCCCATGCGACCGGATAGCAGATGTTCAGCTCGTGCGACTTGAACTTGCCGCCGGTATGCGCGCTGATGTTGCGCAGTTTGGCAATGTCGGCAAAGTCCAGCACCGGGTGCGACACTTCGAGGCGCATCGGTGGGTTGATATTGTTGGTATCGAGCAGGTTCGGCTTGGGCCCGATGAACGACACCAGCGACATCACCATCGCTTCGCGGATCGGATCGATCGGCGGGTTCGTCACTTGCGCGAACAATTGCTTAAAGTAGTGGTACAGCGTCTTGTTTTTGTTGGACATGACGGCCAGCGGCGAGTCGTTGCCCATCGAACCGATCGCTTCCTCGGCCGACGCGGCCATCGGCGACATCAGGAATTTCAAGTCTTCCTGGGTATAGCCGAACAGCTGCTGACGATCGAGCAGCGGCGTGATCGGCTTTGATTCAGCCGGCTCGGCTTTCAACTCGCCGAGGCGGATGCGCACCGATTTAATCCATTGCTTGTACGGCTTGGCGTTGGCGTAAGTGTCTTTCAATTCCTTGTCGTCGATGATGCGGCCGGCATCGAGGTCGATCAGGAACATCTTGCCCGGCTGCAGACGCCATTTCTGGATGATCTTCGACTCCGGAATCGGCAGCACGCCGGATTCCGATGCCATCACCACCAGGTCGTCGTCGGTCACAATATAGCGCGCCGGGCGCAGGCCGTTGCGATCAAGCGTGCCGCCGATGTGACGGCCGTCGGTAAACGCCATCGCGGCCGGGCCGTCCCACGGTTCCATCATCGCGGCGTGGTATTCGTAAAATGCGCGGCGGTTGTCGTCCATCAGCGTGTGGTTTTCCCAAGCCTCGGGAATCATCATCATCATCGCTTGCGCGATTGGATAGCCGGCCATCAGCAGCAGTTCGAGCGCGTTGTCGAAGCACGCGGTATCGGACTGGCCCTCGTAAATCAATGGGAACAGTTTCTTTAGATCGTCACCTAGCACGGCGGATTTCATCACGCCTTCGCGCGCGCGCATCCAGTTGAAATTTCCTTTGACGGTGTTGATTTCGCCGTTGTGCGCGATCAGACGGTATGGGTGGGCCAGCGGCCATTCCGGGAAAGTATTGGTCGAGAAGCGTTGGTGCACCAGCGCCAGTGCCGAGATACAGCGCGGATCCTGCAGATCCTTGTAATACACGCCGACCTGGTCGGCCAGCAACAGGCCTTTGTAGACAACGGTGCGGGCCGACATCGACGGCACGAAAAATTCCTTGCCATGCAGCAGATTGAGCGCCTGGATCGCGTGGCCGGACGACTTGCGGATCACATACAGTTTGCGCTCGAGCGCGTCGGTCACCATGATGTCTTGGCCGCGGCCGATGAAGATCTGGCGTATCACCGGTTCCTTGTCGCGCACGGTAGGCGACATCGGCATGTCGACATCGACCGGCACATCGCGCCAGCCGAGCACGACTTGGCCTTCGACCACGACCGCGCGCTCGATCTCTTGTTCGCAGGCGATACGTGACGCATTTTCTTTCGGCAAGAAAATCATGCCGACGCCGTATTCGCCGGGTGGCGGCAACGCGATGTCTTGCTTGGCCATCTCTTCGCGATAGTACTGGTCGGGCAACTGGAGCAGAATGCCGGCGCCGTCGCCCATCAGCTTGTCGGCCCCCACGGCGCCGCGGTGGTCGAGATTCTTCAGGATCAATAAACCCTGCTCGACGATCGAATGGCTTTTCTGGCCCTTGATATGCGCGATGAAGCCGACGCCGCAGGCATCGTGTTCATTGGCCGGATCGTACAAACCTTGCGCGTGCATAATCGTTCTCCACTGCATGTTGAAGTTGAAATGGAAGCATAGTGCAGCGCAACAGATAGTTCAACTCAAATAAAAGGGGTCAGAGTAGAATTAAACGCAAGGAAAATGAAATACTTTATAATTAGGGACAGAGTTATTTGGGCGGTAACGACCCGCTGAATCCGCGCAGGTAGTGGCATTTGACTAGCCCGGCTCCGCCGCTTGCTGTTTGAATGGCCGGCCTCGTTTGGCTGGCCGAACCCGTCGATGCGTGGCCTTTTCCAACTTGACCTTGAACTGCTCGGATCCCAACGCCCAGCCCTTGCGCGTTGCTTCGCTAAGCGCACGCACGTCTTCCTCGATTAATGCGCGCTCGAACAAGCCGCGATACGCAGCTTCTCTTTCAAAGGGAGTGTTGCCCAAGGTCCAATATAAGGGGTGATCGGTAATGACCGGATCTGACCTGACCCCGATGTGATGTGCATAACTGGACCAAGCGTACTCGGATGGATGGCCGACGAGCCCGGCGCGCACCGGGTTAAGTTCCACATAGCGGCTGCAAATCATGAAGTAGCGCTCGGAATCGATGACGGTCGCCTTGTAGCGCCCCTGCCATAGCGTGCCCGCGCGCGCATATTTTTTATTGAAGTAAGGCACATAGTGACGTCCTATCCATTGCATCATGCGCGCCAACCCCTCTTGATCCGAGGGAGACGCAAGGAGATGCAAGTGGTTGGACATTAGTACATAGGAGTGTATCGCGACCTTGAATTTCTTCGCGGCCTCGCGCAGGCGAACTAGAAAAACCGTGTAATCCTCCGTGTCGCGGAAAATTAATTGGCGGTCATTGCCACGTTGAGTGATGTGATGCGGCTGGCTTGGAACTACGAGTCTAGGCAATCTAGCCATTGTGGATACCCGAATAGGAAGACAAGTAAATGATTATAGGGAATCAAAGCAACTCTGACCCCTTTTAATTGTTTAATTTGACCCCGTTTAATTTTGTGTCGCTGAAAATTAATTGGCGATCCTAGTTATTGATTCCTGTCTCGCCATTCTTATCTGTTATTTTCCCGACCACATTTACGGCTGGCTGCGATTGGGGACTACAGGATAGTACGCGTGGAGTGCGGGTCGATTTGACGGCGCTGTTCGACCGCGCTGGTCACGAGGCGGCGCAATTCATTCAACGGCAGCACTTCAATCGGATCGATCTTGGCAGCCGGCAGCGCTTGGTGCCAATCTCCGTAGATAAATCCTACCGGGTGTCGGTTGACCGTCAGCGGCAACACCATGAAGCTGCGGGCGTTTGATAATGTGTCGCGCCACCAGCGCGGCAATTTGCCCACGAAAGCCGGATCCTGCGCATTCTCGACAAAGATCATCTTGTCGTTCGCCAGTGCCGCGTGGAACACGTCGGGCTGATACGCATCGTCGAACACCAGGCGCGAAAAGACTTCTTGCACACCCTCGCCAAAACACATCCTGGCCGAGTAGCGCGCTTGTTCGTAGCTATGCATGAATACAATCGCGCGGCTGAATCCCAATCCCTTGTAAACCGTCTCCAGTCCCATCGTCATCAACTGTCCTGCGCTGGTGCCGGGCGAGGCATCACGCATGTCCGCGACGCCGCGTGTCAGGATCGCCGCCGCGTCCACCGGTTTCCCGACCTGTTGCCCCGTCTCCGGAGCTTTCCTGCCAGCACCGGCCAGCCTGCTCGGCCGTACGAAGACATGTTCCTGCTCGGCGGTGTGCACCGCACTTTGCACGGCAACCAGAACCTGCGGTGACTCCAGCCCCAGCATGTCCGCATAGCTGTCGGCGAGGCTGGTGAGCGCGGGGTTGCTCTTGCCACCGTCCGCCTCTTCGCAAATCGCGCTCGCGCAGCGCGACGACATCGTCGCCAGCGCAGCCAGCCAATCGGCGTGATCGAGCGGCTCGCCCGCCGGACGCGGGCCAAGGTCCTGCAGACTATCGATCAAGCCCGCCGGGAGGCCCCAATGCTGCGCGATGCGACACCCGATCTCATCCAGAGCCAGCCCCAATAGCTCGCGCGTCGCCTGCGCCTCGTCGATAACCGGATCGGTACAGCGCGCCTGCACCAGCGCCCATCGGTCGGGCAAATAGAAGGTCACCATCATGCGCCCCAGCGAATGCAGCATCGAACACACGACCGCCTCTTCGGCGTCGCGCGTAGTTGCGGAGGATGCGACCTGGCGCGCGATATGGCCTGCAAGTACCGCCTTTTCCATCTCGCTGCGGGCGTTGATCGAACCCGTCGACGCCGCCGACAAGCCGTCTATCAGCTTCAGGCCCAGCGCCAGATGACCGATCGATTCGGTGCCGAGCAGGATCACCGCTTTCGAAACGGTATTGATTTCTTGCCCGAACATCGAGTACATGGCGCTGTTCGCGAGCCGCAGCACTTTCTGCGTCAGTGCGGGATCGGACAATACGGTTTTCGTCATATTAAATTCACGGTCGTCGTCGCCCCGCATCGCGCCCAGAATCGCACCGACCGCCTTCGAGAAGCCCGGCAGGTCGCCGCGCTGCCGGATCCGGGACCAGAGCAATTCCAGGGTTTTCTCGGGGTTCGCCGGTCGCACGGAAAGATTTTTCATCGAATCGACTTGGTTAGGTGAGGTTCAATCGACAACGGCGGCGCGGCACGCTCTTTCAACAACTTCATGGCCGCTTCCGGCAGCAACGGCCGGCCAGTATGGAAGCCCTGGATCAGGCCGCAACCCTGGGTAGCGAGGTATTCCAGTTGCCGCTCGTTCTCGACACCTTCAGCGATAGTCGACAACTGGAGGTGGCGCGCCAGGCTGAGCACCACGTTGCAGATGGCTCCGTCCTTCACCGACTCGGGCAAATCCTTGATGAATGCGCGGTCGATTTTCAGGGTCGCTATCGGGAACCGCTTGAGATACGCCAGTGACGAATAACCGGTGCCGAAATCGTCGATCGCGATGCGCACGTCGCGCGCGCTGATCGCGGTCAGCAGGGCTTCGGCGTGCTCCGGATCCGACATGAGGATTCCTTCGGTGATCTCGAGCGATAGCTGATGGCCGCGCAAGCCCGATAGCGTCAGCGCGTCGTCCATCACGTCGAGGAACTGGTCGTTGCGGAACTGGCGCGGACTGACGTTGACGGACACATAGAGTTCGCGCCCGGCAGCCTCTTCGAAGCGCCTGACCTGCACGCACGCCGCCTTGAGCGCCCAGGCCCCCAGCAGGCTGATCAAGCCGTTGTTCTCCGCCATCGGGATGAACTGTATCGGCGGCACCATGCCGAGCTCCGGCCGCATCCAACGCATCAAGGCCTCGAATCCCATGATCTGGCGTGTGCGGGCGTCGACAATCGGCTGATAATGCAGCAGGAACTCACCGTTCCGGACTGCATCGAACATCGCCGCCTCAAGCGAGACGTCGTGTTCCGGCGCGGTGAATTTCTGGTCGTTGTAAATCACGCAGCGTGCCTTGCCGGTTTCCTTGGCGCGATACATCGCGCTGTCAGCATGCGCGAGCAGCTTGACCTCGCTTTCGCCATGCTGCGGATAGGTTGCGGCCCCAATCGAGGTGCTGACGTACAGTGCATGGCCCTGAATTTCGAACGGCAGCTGCATGGTGGCAATCATGCGGCGCGCAACGATCTGGATTTCGGATTCCTCCACCGCGCCGGGCAAAATCGCGACGAACTCATCACCGCCCACGCGCGCCAGCGTATCGACATCGCGCAAGATGTCCTGAAGGCGCTCCCCTGCTATCCGCAGCAACGTATCGCCAACCGGGTGGCCGAGTGCGTCATTGACCTTCTTGAAACCGTCCAGATCCAGTGCCACCACGGAAAAACCCTTGCCGGTGCGGCGCGCCTGCGCCACCGCCATGCCCAGGCGGTCGGACAGCAGCGAACGATTCGGCAAACCGGTCAGCACATCGTGGGTCGCCATGTGGCGCAGACGTTCTTCAGTCGCGTGCTGACCCGATATGTCACGCCCGACCGCCAGCAGTTCCACGGCGCCGGAGGCGTTGACGTAGGCAGTCGCCTGCAACTCGAACCACAGGATCGCATTATGCGTATTCATGCGCACGTTGACACGGCTCGGCTGCTGCGATTCGATCGCCTGCTTCAAGGCCAGCTCGATGGCGAGTCGATCGGCCGGCGGGACCAGGCTTGTCAGCCGCGTCTCGGCCAGTGAACGGCCCGGATCCATCATCTCGATGGTGCGCTTGCTGGCGTACAGGATCTCTCCCTCGCTGCTGAGCCGAAACACGACATCGCCCGCAGCCTCCATCAGGCTGGCCAATTGCGTATGCTCTACGCTCCTCGGAGAGTCAGTGCCAGAAAGCATGGTCTCAACTTCTCTTTGAATAAAGTCCGCATCCGTCACGACACAGGAAGTGCGAACCCGGTCGCGACATCGCAGCCGCGAGCAGGAACAAGGCATCCTTAACTGATTTTCGGCCGTGCGGCGATCATTGCCCAAGGCCGACTCTACTGACTTACTACTTTACGAAAAGCAATTTTAACAAAATTAACAAATTCAAAAACAGAAGTTCTCGACAATTTACGTCGCGCGGGCAGAAACCCTTGATTCCCTCGATCCGAAACTGGCAGATGGGGGGTGCTTCGGGAAGCGCACCGATGAATAACCGGCAGTGACACGGTCGTCCGGGCGTCCCGCATCCCGCCATGATGCGAAATCACCACGCACCGGCGACGAACGTTTCTTCCCCATGGAAATTGATTGAGTTGATCGAGATTTACAGTATTATTGTTTTTTAGTCATCATCCGGCCGTGGAAGCCGGACCGCAGATGCGAGGCGGGCAGCCGATCACAAGAATAGCGCGCCCCGAAGGTACTGGAGAAGAACTGCGACGAATCGCAAGCGGGAGACACTTTTGAAAACACGGCGACGTCGGACTGTTGGCTTGGTGGCATTGCTGGTGTGCGCCGTAGTCCCCAGCGCCGACGCGCAGGCGGCGCTTGACGGCAAGCAAGGGTCGATCGCCGTCATCTATCCGGACATCGGCGAGCCGTTCCATCGCGTATTCGCCAGGATCATCGAGGGCATCGAACAGACCGCCAAGCCGCGCGTGCGCTATTACGTGATCGGGGCCGCAGTCGACGCGACCGACCTGAACACGCGACTTAAGCGTGACGACACCAGGGTCGTCATCGCGCTTGGACGGCAAGGATTGGCAGCGAGCGCGCACCTGAGCCGCGGCATCGGGGTCGTGGTGGGTGGCGTGTTGACGCTGCCGGAAGCGGAAGACAAAACGCTGATGGGCATCACGCTGGCGCCGGACCCGGCGCTCCTCTTCACTCGCCTGAAGACACTGCAACCAGGCATCAAGCGGGTCTTCGCGGTGTACGACGCGCAGCACAACGAATGGCTGATCAGGCTGGCGCGCGA
>DHXL01000163.1:6859-9158 GCA_002415335.1 Oxalobacteraceae bacterium UBA5157 | reverse complement strand
CCTTTGGAACTCGAAATAATCCGCCGTGGTGGCAATCTCGCCTGAGAGCCGCGCCAATGCCGGCGCCAGCGCCATATAGGATCCTGTCGAAGCCAAGGGCGCGCCCGCCGGCAACGGAAACTCGCTACCGATAGCGAAGCGCACGCGCGCGCCGAGCGCAACCGAGGCTTCCTGACTGTCGATTCCGTGCACCTGCGCGTAGGCGGTCGTCAGTGTGGCGGTCCCCACCGGAAGATGGCGAACGGCGACCGCGCCTGCCGAACCATTGGCCAGCGTCAGGGTTGAGTAATTGCCGTGAACGGAGAGATGCGCCTTGGCGTCATCACTTTCATCCCCCAAAAGTTGCTGAAGAGACCAGGGCCCAAAAAAGGTCGTGAACCGCGCGAGTTTTCCCAGCGCAAACAGGATTCCTGCGAGCTTGTCCTCGGAGATATACGCAACGATCCGCTTTTCCGTCTCCTGGCTGCTGGTTTCGCCGAAACGATGAGAAGCAAAGCAGACAGGCTTACCGCCCAACTGATACTTGCCGAATTCGGCCAGGGACCGGCCCTCAAAATGGCTGAGCTTTGCCTGGCGGCTGTCAACCACCGAGATTTCGGGATCGTCCAGAAAGACCTCCACGTTCCCAATGCGGCGCTCCAGTTCCGGCGCTAAAGCATCGAGCGCCGTCAAGAGAAGGGATTTGGTGTCGAGCGGGTTTTCCGAAACGGAGCGCTCCACCCGGCCCGCGTCATCGTTATTTCTGTCGAGAATAAAAAGCTCGCACCGCGTATCGTTCATGAAGACGCGAAGCGTGCAATCACGCTCGACATCCTGCGATGTTTCCGATTCCTTCTTTCTCTTCCAGAAAGCGCGACGCGGGAGCTCGAGCGACATCGGTCCCCCTTAGGCAATCGCGGCGGTGAGGGGTAGGCTCCGGGGTTGGACGGAAATGGCGTGCGGCTTTTCGATTTTCCAGGCGCTGGCGCCAAAGCTGACTTCGCAACCGGCCGGCAACGGCACGGCCTGGGAAAACTCGTACCGTCCGATGTAAATGGTATTGCCCGATCGAGGCGTGATCCACAGCCCCCGGTCGCGAAAACTGAAGTCGGCGGCGAAGTCCGAACCGCTATCGTTCACAATCAGGCTGGCGTCGCTGTCCCGGCCCACGCTAGCTTCCTGGTGGAAGATGAGCCAGTTCTGCTCATTTCCCTCGTCGGATTCGCCTGCCACGCCGTAGCTCAGTTCCACCGAATTCTCCCGGCCTATCCGCAGCCGGAGCCAGGCGGGCGCGGCTTCGGCGCCGGTTTTGCCGATCTCGAGCACAGTCTCGCCAGTCGCAAGGGCTTGCTTTTCATTGGGCTTCAGCCGAACCCCGTTTAGAAAATGCCCGTTGGTGCTGCCAAGGTCGGCGACGTACCAGTGCCCAGCTTCCAGAAACAGCTTGAGATTTTTGGTGCCACGCGAGAGCCAGCGGCATGGAATGGCCACATCCGCCTCGTTAGAAGCAGACTCCCGGCCGATCGTGAAGGATTCGCCGGCGAGAAGACGGACGGCGCGTTGGCCGCATGTCATCACAAGACTGTCGCTCAACAATGACCGTTCCAGTTCGCTCTGCAAGGAGACCAGTTTGCTTTTCAGCTCGGAATGGCCTGTTTCGGCGCGAATTGCCCGATGCACATATTCAAGCGAACCCAGCAGGTCGCCGCTCAATAGCAGGGATGGAATCCGCGCCGTGATGTCCCTGCCGGTTTCCGTGGCGGACGGGCCTGCAGCGGATGACAGCACGATGGTCGCGTCATCGTCACCATCGTCAGGCGAGGAAAGAATTTCGGCCAACAGACCGTGGATTGCAGCGAGCGTGGGGGAAGATGATTTGCCGCTGGCCTTTTGCGCAGAATCCCATTGCTGGAAGAACGCGCCGATGGCCGCGGCGGGTATTGGTTTGCTGATGTAGTAGCCTTGCGCATCGTCACATTGCAAATTGCGCAGCTCATTGAACAGCTCTTCCGACTCGACGCCTTCCGCACAGATCTTGAGGCCGAGCTTTCTCGCCAGACTTATCGTGGATTCGACCAGGGTGCGGGCTTCGGGGCTTTTTTGCAGATCGAATACGAACCCCTTGTCGATCTTGAGTTCACAGAACGGAAGCTTGTACAGGGTTTCCAGCGAGGAGAAGCCTGTCCCGAAATCGTCAATGGAAAGCTGAAATCCCTTCAGCCGCAACCGCGAGAGGATTTCCAGCGCCAAAACCTTGCCACCATGCGACGACGATTCCGTCACTTCCAGGGTGATCCGTTTCGGATCCACCTGATACTCC
>DHXL01000163.1:2558-6741 GCA_002415335.1 Oxalobacteraceae bacterium UBA5157 | reverse complement strand
ACCTGATACTCCATGCAACGGTGCTCGAACAGCTCGAACCAGGTCAAGCCGCTCATCAGCCGCGGCGAAATATTGATCGCCAGGCGCAATTGCAGCCCCTGTTCGTCCCAGAGGCGCAAGTCACGGAACGCCTGCACCGTCACCGCATCTGTCAATTCCAAAATCAGGTCATGGGCTTCGGCAAGCGGAATGAAGTTGTCCGGAAAGATCATGCCCAGTTCGGGATGCTGGATACGGCAAAGCGCTTCGACACCGTAGCCCGTAACGCCGGCGCGCAGGGGCACTTTGGGCTGATAGTGATTGACCACGTGCCCCGCGGCGATCGACTGCGCCAGCGTTTTCCGATCAAGGCCGGGCTGGACTTCCTTGGTCTTGAGGAGATCGGCCAGCTGGCGCGTGCTGAAATCCGAGCGCGGCAAGATTATCGCTTCGATCGATTTCGCCTGGAAAAGGCGGCGCACGGACGCGATCGTCTTGGCATCGAGCTGGGTTACCGCAATGACCTTGCCCTTCGTGCGGCTCGACAAGACTTCAATGACGTCGATTTCTTCGTCACTGGTGCCTGTGAGTTCAAGTATCGTTGCGGCCGCATCCGCAGCACCTTCGCACAGCAGGTTCGGTTTCTCTTTTCGCGTGGCAAGCTCGTAACCTACTGAAGACGCCCAAAAGGACATCTCAGCCACCAGCGTATCGTCGCGATGACAGATCTGTATGCAACGCGGGGACGTCATTGGCACTCGCAGGTGAAACCACCCTGCACAATAAACGTCGCGGGAAAACAAAGGGTTAAACAATGAAATGGATTGCCGTGCGCTACTGTACGGCCAACCCGGAAACCTCGAAAACCGGCAGGAATGCCGCGATCAGCATCCCGGAGATCAGCATCCCCATCGTAGCAGTTAGCAAGGGGTTAACGGTCGAGATCACGGATTCAAGCTTTTGGGCCCAAAGGCTCTCGAAATAGTTTGCAACCGACGTCAAGGGACCGGCCAGGTCGCCCGACTGCTCGCCGGCCGATATCATTTGCTGCACCACGCCTTGGAACAGGACTTCGCGCTTAAAGGCCTGGGTAATGCTTTCACCCTGCTCGATATGGTTGGCAATGCTGAGCAGGCTCTGCTCGACATACCGGTTGTTGTTCGCAGGCGCCGCGACCCGGATGCTTTCGATGAGCGACACGGAATTCTGCACCTGGATGGCCAGGGTCTGGGCGAAACGCGCGACTGCCGACAGCCGCATCAAATCGCCAAATATGGGGAGTTTCAGCTTCAGCCGGTCAAAGGTGATACGCCCCTGGGTGGTGCGAAGCCAGGCAAAAAAACTCATCCCGACAAGCACACCGCCGCCCAGCATGAAAGGCCAGTTTCGTGCATACACGCCGCCGATATCCAGCACGAACTGGGTGGGGGCAGGAAGAGGCTTGCCATAACTCAAAAACAGTGACTGAAATCGCGGCAAAATACCGAAAATCATCACATGGAACGTAACGGCGAAAGAGGCGAACAGCAGCCCGGGATAAATAAGGGCTGCGCGTACCTTTTTGAGAACCTTGTCGTGGCTGTCGAGATAATCACTGATCTGCTGCAACGCGACGCCAAGCTGGCCTGACTGCATGCCCGCCTGCACAACCCCGATGTAGGTGCCATTGAAGGTCTTGGGGTAGTCTGCAAGGCAGCGGTGGAAATCCCGGCCGCATTTCACCTGCTCAAGAATGTCCGTGAGAATCACGCGAAAAGATCGCCGGGGCGCGTCTTGCGATAGACTCTCCAGCGCCTGCACCAACGGCAGGTTGCTGCGCACCATGGCGGAAAACTGTTTGGTGAAGATAAGAAGGTCCGACCCGGCCACGGCTTAACCTTCACCGAAGACGCGGAAGAGTTCGGCATAGGTCGTGCGCCCCTCTTCCACCAGCTGCAGGCCGTTCTGCGCCATCGTGGTCATGCCCGCTTTGCCGGCCAGAAGCTTCAACTCGTCGATATCATGATGCCCTGAGATGATCAGCTTGCGCATGTCGGATGTCGTTTCCAGCATTTCAAAAACTGCCTGGCGCCCGGAATAGCCGGTGTGCCGGCAATTGGCGCAGCCGGTCGGCTGGCTGCACGGCATGCGCTCGTCGATATGAAGGCCCATCCGCGCTATCTTTTCATCGGACACGCCGTCGGCGCGCAACTGGCGCAGTATTTCGCGGCCCTCGACCATCACCGAACAGTGCTTGCAGGACATGCGCACCAGGCGCTGCGAAATCGAGAGGCTGAGCGATGAGGCGACCAGGAACGGATCGATCTGCATATCCAGCAGGCGGGAGACCACGCCGACGCAGTCGTTGGCATGGATGGTTGAAAAGACAACGTGACCCGTCAGAGCTGCCTGCACCGCCATCTTCGCGGTTTCCGCGTCACGGCATTCCCCGACCATGACGATGTCGGGATCTTGCCGGAGAATGGTGCGCAATCCGCTGGCAAATGTCAGCCCGATCTTTTCGTTCACCTGCATCTGATGAACGCCTTTCAGGCGATACTCGACGGGGTCCTCGATGGTGACGACGTTTCGCCGTTCGCGATCCGCGGCAGACAGACAGGAATAAAGCGTCGTGGTCTTGCCCGATCCGGTCGGGCCGCTGATCAGGATAAGGCCGTGCGGCGCCGTGATTTTGTCAATGATCAGCCGCAGGTGACGATCGCGCAGCCCGAGCTGCTCCGGACTCGGACGTACCGCGGAGTCGTCCAGCAGTCGCATCACGACCTTTTCGCCCAAGACGGTGGGCAGCGTGGAAACGCGGATGTCGAGGGGCGGACGCCGAATCATGACGCGAATGCGGCCATCCTGCGGGCGCCGGCGTTCCGCGACATCCATTCCGCCCAGCACCTTGATGCGGGAGACAACCGCGGAGTGCAGGCTCAGCGGCATCCGGCTCTGTTCGTGCAGGATGCCATCCAGGCGCGCGCGAACGATCATGCCTTCTTCGGTCGGTTCCAGATGCACGTCCGATGCACCCTGCCCGTGGCATCTCTGAAGAATATAGTCGACCACCAGCGGAACGTCCGCTGCACTCGGCTCGCTCAGGATCTTGGTTTCCTGCTGCCAGGACACGTCGATTGGAACCAGATTCTCGTCCGACTTGGGGGGCTCGATCCTGGTCTTGAGACTTCCCAGCACGGTCTGGAAAGCGCCCGGCAAGACCACGACCGGGATCGCAGCCTGCATCACGCGATCGCTGACCCAATCCCTGGTTATCAGATCAAAGGGATCTACCGTCGCATATTGCGCCTCGCCGTTCGGGCCGGGCTGCAGCAACAGGCACCCGCGCTGATCGGCCTCCTTGAACGTCAGCCAGTCGGCCTCCGCCAGGGACTGGACCAGTTCGCGGTCCGTCGCGATGTAACGAAGGCCCGCCTCCTCGGCCAGAGCAGCGTAGAAGTTCGAATCGTTTGCCAGCGCATTGATCTGTGACACGGCCGCGAGGAACGTCACGCCCTGGTCGCGCGCGCGCAGGGACGCGGATATCGCATCGCGCTGGGACAGCAGTCCGCGCCCTACCAGCCGGGTGATGACCGGGCTGAAGAAAGCCTTTTTGCGCTTGTCTTCACCCTGGGCCGCAGCGGATGGGCTTTGCAGATCGGTCGCGGTGGCATCCTGGGGCGGCTTGCCCTTGGCTTTCGCCCGGGCCTGCACCTTGCGCAGGAATTCCACCCGGGTGGGATCATCCGCCTCGGTATTGGGCGATGCTGGAGCCGCCACCACAAGCGTTGCGTCCAGGTCGGCCTCAGCTTGACCGACCACGATGGTCATGTCGTCGTCCGGGGCAGTTTTGGCAATGTCGGGCATACCGCTCATGTCCCGTACACGATGCGAAAACCGATATCGGCGCGAAGGGTCTGTCTTTCGCTCCTGTGCCGGAAAGTTGTGCGTCCGGCAATCGCCGGCGAGTCGAAGCTGCCGCCCCGTATGGCGCGCAGTTCGCCCCCGGCCGTTGAGCGGGGATCCAGGCTGTCGGCAGCAAGAGACTTCAGCAGTGTTTCATCCCACGCATCGCAGCACCACTCCCAGACGTTTCCGCAACAATCCATCAAACCCTGCGCGGTATTACCGGCGCAATAGCTGCCGACCGGCGTGGTGGAAGCGCAAAGATTGTCGATGTTGGCATGCGTCGCCTGCGGACTGGTGGCGCCCCATGGAAAAACAT
>DHXL01000163.1:0-2420 GCA_002415335.1 Oxalobacteraceae bacterium UBA5157 | reverse complement strand
CGCCCCATGGAAAAACATTCTCGGCGTGCCCGGCCTTTGCCGCGATCTCCCATTCCAGTTCCGTCGGCAATCGGCCGCCGGCCCACCGGGCATAGGCCGATGCATCGTCCCAGCTAACCATAACGACGGGGTGCGAAGCGGCGCCAAACTGTACATGCTCATTGAGGCCCGGCGCTTTGTATCCGGTCGCTGCCATGAAGCGGCGATAGTCTGCGTTGGTGACAGGCGCCGCCGCGATATTAAAGGCGCTGAGCCGGATCTTTTTCTGCGGCTGATCGACGGGGCGGCCGCCGCTCTTTTCGCCGACAATGTACGCGCCCGCCGCAATTGCAACAGTGGTCAGCCGATCATCCGACGACAGGGACCGGAATGGATCGAGCAGAACCACCTTTTCCAGCACCCGGCTGATTTCCGCGGCAGAACCGGGCCGTTTTCCCCGATCATGCTCCATGAGCGTCAGGACCAGGCGATCGAGTTCCGGCGGTATGGCCGCGCAAAAGGTGCTGGGGGCGATTATGTCCTGGGGCTGGAAGACAGGCAGTGCGCCTATCTTGTGAACGTCTTTGAGACTGCAGGCGGGTATATTGCCGTCGGTCAGCAATTCGTAAGCGAGTATTCCCAGGGCATAGAGATCCGCGCGTTGATCTATGTCCGCAAGGCGAAGGAACTGCTCGGGCGCCATGTATTTTGGTGTGCCGCCCTCCAGCTGATACTCGCTGTCGGTGTTATCAGGCGTGGACAGACCGAAGTCCATGATAACTGGTTGGGTTATGTCGCCCTCTCGCAGAAAGATGTTTGCGGGCTTGAGATCGCGATGGGTAATCAGGGAATGGGCGACCGTCAGGGCAGCGCAAAGTTTGGCAAGCAACGAGAGGCGGCCCGGCATCGTGTCCAGCAAAGTGCCGCGATTCTTCCGCAGCCAGTCCTTCAGGTCATGACCCTCGATCAGGTCCATGACGATCCCGACGCCGCGATCGCCTTCATAGAGATCGTGGATTGGGCAGATGTTGGGATGGCGCAACCGGCGCGAGATCAACACCTCGCTGCGCAGCGACTCGATGTAGCGGCGATCGCTGCGATGGCTCTGCTTGAGAATTTTGATCGCCAGGGAAATACCCAGCTCGGTATCGAATACCTTGAAGACGTCGGAGGACCCGCCCTTCCCGACAGGCTCCCAATTGACAAAGCGCTCGCCAGCCGAGCGACGCTCGTCTGAATGAACCGGATCGTGAATGACTACGGCTTGGGCCATCAGCATTTGCGCAAGGGCCACAAATCGGCGACCCCCGTGCACTCTCCCGACAAATACGCTTAAAAACTAAGCCCTAGCCGTTAAGATTGAGTTGGGAGCGGGCGTTGCGCCCGAAGGATGTACATCCCGGCGTACAGACCTTTGCTACGGTCCTATCGGCTGACCGGCTTATAACGATTAACGTTTGGGGAACTTGTCGCCCGGCGGGTCACCCCCCGGCTTACGTGACCGTTTCCGGCTGAACAAAGCTCAGAAAGCTGATGGGTATGCCATCCGAAAAGTGTTGTGCGACGCGGCCGTACATTCGGCCCAGTTTCACCAGCTCCTGGAGGGGAGGCCGCTGTTCAGTGACCAGGCAGACCCCTTGCAGAGATATGCGGATAACTTCGCAACGTTCGCGGATGCCATTTGTTCGCGTCAGCGACAACTTCGCTTCGGTTGGCCAACGCCCTTGCTGCGAGGCGTCTGCCAGGCCTTCCTCAACATACAGAATCAGCTTGATCAGCAGGTGATTGCGTTCGGCCTCGCCCTGCAAAAACCGCAAGGCGCGCGTGTCGCCGCTGTCGCGAACGGTAATGCCGTCAAAGGTACCAAATTCGTCGATGGCAAGTTTTGCGTTTACGTCTGCCCCGGGGGCGCAGTCCGGATATTGCAGACCGGCACCGCCTCCCGATATGTCCGTCACCAAGCAAGGCAGCTCTTGGGACGCCAAAATCAGCGTGGCAGGCAAGATCAATGGGACGCGGGGATACACCCGTTGGTCTACCGAATTAAAGAAAGCGAGCCCCGGCATGGGTGATCACTTAGTTGGAGAACGTCGCCTGGGCCGCGCCGGCTGCAGAGCAATATCCGCCCGCATTGACGCCGGTCAGAGTGGTCAGGCCGTTCACAAAGGCCGTGCGGTTGATGTGACCGTCCCAGCCGGCCTGGGTGGAAGCGACGCTGGAATAGATCACCTTGCCGCCAGACACTGCCGCGTTCGAGCGGCCCGTGGCGATGATGCAATATACGACGTCGCCGGTGGAAGGTCCGGCCGTCGCCACAGCCGCGCTGATCGCATAGTTGTAGTGCGCGTCCTTGGGCAGCTGGATCTGCGGGATGATGGTCGAGATTTCGTTGGTCCCGCTCAAATCCGGCGTCGCATTGGTGGCGTTGATCTGGGTTTGCG
>DHXL01000084.1:9491-12141 GCA_002415335.1 Oxalobacteraceae bacterium UBA5157 | reverse complement strand
GCAGGCATGCATTTCTGACTATGCCACAATGGAACGTACAAAAGACTAACCGCATCTACTTGCCATGCCGCCAGCCGACCATCAACGCCCCGACCCCGATATCCTGCTGGCACAAGTGAAAGAGCAGGAGCGTCGGGCCGCGCGTGGCAAGCTCCGCATTTATTTCGGTGCATCGGCCGGCGTCGGCAAGACCTACGCGATGCTCAACGGCGGCCGCAAGCTGCATGCCGAGGGTCGCGATGTGCTGGTCGGCATCGTCGAGACGCATGGCCGCATCGAAACGGCGGCCCTGACGGAAGGACTTCCGCTGCTGCCGCTAAAGACCGTCGACTATCGCGGCAAGACGATCACCGAGTTCGACATCGATGCCGCGCTGGAACGCCATCCCGAATTGATCCTGGTCGATGAACTGGCGCATTCGAATGCGCCCGGCTCGCGTCATCCGAAGCGCTGGCAAGACGTAGAGGAATTGCTGGATGCCGGCATCAATGTATTCACCACCGTCAACGTGCAACACCTGGAAAGCCTGAACGATGTGGTCGGCGGGATCACCGGTATCCGCGTCGCGGAAACCCTGCCGGATACCGTATTCGATGAAGCCGATGAAGTCGTGCTGGTCGATATTCCGGCCGACGAGTTGTTGGCGCGCCTGAAGGCGGGCAAGGTCTACCAGGCGCAGCAGGTGGAGCGCGCATCGCACAATTTTTTCCGCAAAGGCAACCTGATCGCGCTACGCGAGCTCGCGCTGCGCCGCACCGCCGACCGCATCGAAGACGATGTGCAAGCCTATCGCGTAGAAAAATCAATCAGCGCGGTTTGGAAAACCGATGCGGCGCTGCTGGCCTGCGTTGGCCCGCGCATGGCGGCCGAACACGTCATTCGCAGCGCCGCCCGCCTGGCCGGCCAGTTGAATGCCGAGTGGCATGCGATCTATGTCGAGACACCGCAACTGCAGCGGCTGCCGCAGGCGCAGCGCGAGCGCATCCTGAAGGCGTTGAAGCTGGCGCAGGATCTCGGCGCCATCACCGCAGTCTTATCGGGCAACGATATCGCACGCGAAATCGTCGACTATGCGCGCAGTCATAATTTCTCGAAAATCATCGTCGGGCGCAGCCATTCGCAGTCGCCATGGCGCACGCCGCATCTGCAACGCATTGGCAAATACGCGCCCGATATCGATGTGATCGAAACCGGCCGCACCGATGCGGAAGCAGCGCCAGTGCCGGACTCGTCCAGCGCAAGAGAGGCGGCAGTGCCGGCCGACGCAGCATCCGGCCGTCCCGGCCGCCATTGGCGCTATATCTGGACCGTTGCCGCTTGCATCGTCACCACGCTCGTCGCCACGCCGATGCTGGGCCACTTCGAGCTGGCCAATATCGTGATGCTGTTCCTGCTGACCGAGGTGCTGATTGCGGTCCGCTTCGGGCGCGGTCCCGCCATTCTCGCCGCCTTTCTGTCCGTTGCGGCATTCGATTTCTTCTTCGTGCCGCCACGCTTCACTTTAGAGGTCGCCGATCTGCAATATCTGGTCACGTTTGCGGTGATGCTGGTGGTCGGACTGATCGCCGGTCATCTTACAGCGGGGCTGCGTTATCAAGCCAATGTCGCGTCGCATCGCGAAGCCCGGGCGCGCGCCTTATATGAATTCGCGCGCGCATTGTCGAGCGTATTGCAAACGGACCAGATATTCGACATCACGCGGGGTTTCGTCGAACGCACGTTTCGCGCCAAGGCGACGCTATTGCTGCCCGACGATGCCGGGCGCCTGCAACTTCCGGCGGCCTCGCAAGAGGGTGCCGCCAGAATGCTGCATTTAAGCGTGCTGGATCTGGGTATCGCGCAATGGGCGTTCGATCATGCGACGCCGGCCGGCATGGGCACCGATACCCTACCGGGCAGCAGTTTCTTTTATCTGCCTCTGGTCGCGCCGATGCGCACGCGCGGTGTGCTGGCGATCCAGCCGGGAAACCGCCGCTGGGTGTTAATCCCCGAGCAGCAGCAGCAACTCGGCACTTTTGCCACGCTGGCAGCGATCGCGCTGGAGCGGGTGCATTACATCGAGGTTGCGCAAGATGCACTGGTGCGCATGGAATCCGAACGGCTGCGCAATTCGCTGCTTGCCGCGTTATCGCACGACTTACGTACGCCGCTCACCTCGCTGGTGGGATTGTCCGAGGCCCTCGCGATGGGCAAGCCGCTGCTGCCGCCTGCGCAGCAGGATCTGGCTCGGGCATTACACGAGGAAGCGTTGCGGATGAGTAACCTGGTGTCCAACCTGCTCGACATGGCCCGCATCCAGAGCGGCGAAGTCAAGCTGAACCTGCAATGGCAGCACCTCGAAGAGGTCGTCGGCAGTGCATTGCGTGCCAGCGTCTCGCTGCTCACCAGACATGAAGTCCAGACGCGGCTTGCATCCGACCTGCCTCTAGTACATTTCGACGCGGTGTTGATCGAGCGCGTACTGTGCAATCTGGTCGAAAATGCGACGAAGTACACGCCGCCGGGGTCGCGCATCGTCATCGCGGCAGATATAAGCGGCCAATACATGGAGGTCGCTGTGCTCGATAACGGCCCCGGCCTTCCGGTCGGCCAGGAGGAAGCGCTGTTCGAAAAGTTCGCGCGCGGCGAGCGTGAGTCGGCGACACCCGGC
>DHXL01000084.1:1433-9275 GCA_002415335.1 Oxalobacteraceae bacterium UBA5157 | reverse complement strand
TCTATCGTGTTTACGCTCCCTCTCGGTATACCTCCCGCCATGCCGGATCCGGATGAGAGTGATGCGAACGGTTTGACTCAACTACCATGACTGAATCTATTCCTATAGCCCTTCTGGTTGAAGACGAGCCGCAAATCCGGCGCTTCGTCCGCACCGCGCTGGAGGGCGAAGGATGGCAGATTTTCGAGTCGGAGACGATGCAGCGCGGCTTGATCGACGCCGGAACGCGCAAGCCGAACCTGATCATTCTCGATCTCGGACTGCCGGATGGCGATGGCGTCGATTTCATTGCAAACGTGCGCAAATGGTCGACGATGCCGATCATCGTGTTGTCGGCGCGCACCAACGAGGAGGACAAGATCAGGGCGCTGGACATGGGTGCCGACGACTATCTCACCAAGCCGTTCGGCGTCGGCGAACTTCTTGCGCGGGTGCGCGCCGCGAAACGGCGGCAATACCAGTCGGGCGCCAATGTCGATGGGATCGTCCAGTTCGGCGAAGTCAGGGTCGATCTGAAAGCGCGCATGGTGACGAAATCAAATCAGGCCGTCCATCTGACCCCGACCGAGTATCGTCTGCTGACAGTGCTGGTGACGAATGCCGGCCGCGTGGTCACCACCCCGCAGCTTCTGCGTCAAGTATGGGGGCCGTCACACGCCGAGAGCAGTCATTATCTGCGGATCTACATGGGGCATTTGCGGCAAAAACTGGAGGATGATCCGGCACAGCCGAAATATCTTCTCACCGAAACCGGGGTGGGCTACCGATTGCTGTTGCCGCTATAAGAGCGCCATTCGCGGCGCAATTTCGGCCCCCGAAGTAGTTAATGACAGGAGGAGGGCAAGTCAGCAAAGCAGCTCCTGCACAGGCACAAGCGGTACCGCGCAGGAGCAACCGCCGTGCTAGGCCGACGGCTTGATGTTCTGATTCTGCCGGAACAGATTGCGCGGATCGAACTTGGTCTTTATCTCCACCAATCGATCATAGTTTTGACCATACGCCTCTGCAATCCGGCCGCCCTCGTCCTGCGTCAGGAAGTTGACATAGACACTGCCGGCAGCATACGGCGCCGTAGCGGCGAAGAACTCGCGTGCCCACGCGATGCACTTGTCGTCTTCCGCCGGATCGCTCCAGCGGGTGTGCACGTTCATTGCGTAGAGCGCACTCCGATGCGGATAGGCAGTGGCGCCCGGCGCTGCCCGGCTCGCTTGCCCGCCCAGCAATCCGAGAAAGATCTCGGACTGCGACGAAGGCAAGCTGCCGACGTAGCGAATGACCGTGTCGATGGCCGCGTCGCTAAGCGCCGTGAAGTTGTGCGACTTCCAGTAGTTTCGCGCGCCGGGCGTGAGCAGCGGGTCGAATGCCTGTTGCCATGCCTTGTACGGCATGGGGCCGACATGTTCGCCGCACGGCTCGCCGAATCCGCGCAACGTCTCGATCGCGCGCATGATGGCGTCCGTCCGCAGCGGCGAGAAGACTGCCAGCACGACCACCTCCTTGCCATGCACCTCACCCGGAAGAAATGGCAGCGGCGGCGCTTTGCGCAGTACCGTCCACACGCTCAAATCGTCCTGCATGCCGTTCACGAAATCGCGGTATTGCGTGAGCACCTTCTTCGCCTGGTCGAACGGGAATACGATCAGCCCGGCGGTGACTTCCGGCCCGACCGGATGCAACTGGAACTCGAACAGCGTCACCACGCCGAAGTTGCCGCCGCCGCCGCGGATCGCCCAGAACAGATCGTGATTCTCGGTCGCGCAGGCGCGCAAGCGCTGCGCATCGGCCGTGATGATGTCCGCCGATATCAGGTTGTCCACTGTTAATCCGTATTTGCGGCTGAGCCACCCGAAGCCGCCACCCAAGGTCAATCCGGCAACCCCGGTAGTGGAGTTGATTCCCAACGGAGTGGCCAGTCCGAACGCCTGCGCCTCATGATCGAAATCCGCCAGCGTGGCGCCCGCTTCAACATACGCACGGCGCGCATCCGGATCGATCCGGACCGACTTCATGCCGGACAGATCGATCACCAGGCCGCCGTCGCACACCGCATCGCCGGCGATATTGTGAGCGCCGCCGCGTATCGCCAGCAGCAAGCCGTGGTCGCGCGCGAACGCGACGGAGCACAGGACATCCGCCGTGCCGGCGCAGCGCACGATCATTGCCGGCCGGCGATCGATCATCGCGTTCCATATTTTCCGGGCATCGTCATAGCCGGGGTCGTCCGGCTGGAGTAACTTCCCTCTCAATTTCGATTTAAAATCATCAATCACATCACTCTTCATGCTTGTCATGATGCACCTCCGCACAATTCCATGCGAACAAGGGACATCCGTCGTTTGCAATGCCCCGCCAAGGCACTGCACTGGACAACCATGTGCGGAACGAAACGCCGCATCACCGTTACCCGAAGCACACTGAGCAGGCAGTGCCTGTTCTCATAATAGCGTTACGAAGCGCGCTTTCAATCAGTTTGAATGGCGCGGCGCCGTCTCTCGGAAACTGCTGCGGCATGGGTGACAGTCAATCGGTCACCGGAGGATTTCTGAGCGGAGCTCAGCGGTCTGCGCCGAACCAGGCGAGTCGGCCGCTGGACTGCAGGCAACTTGCCTGGCGCGGCGTGCAGCCGTTTCGGTCAAGTTGCCTGCGAATCAGTCTGCTTACTGCATGAACCAGCCGTGGCTGACCACCAGCGATTGGCCGGTCAGCGCGTTGCTCGGGAATGAAGCGAACAACAATGCAACCTGAGCAACATCGTCGGTGGTGGTGAATTCGCCGTCGACGGTCTCTTTGAGCATCACGTCCTTGATGACCTGCTGCTCCGTGATGCCGAGCGTCTTGGCTTGTTCGGGGATTTGCTTCTCAACCAGCGGGGTGCGCACGAAGCCGGGACAGATGACGTTGGCGCGCACATTGTGTGCCGCGCCTTCCTTCGCTACCACCTTGGCGAGCCCGATCAGGCCGTGCTTCGCCGCGACGTAGGGGGCCTTCAGCATCGACGCCTCTTTCGAGTGCACCGATCCCATATAGATCACCGAGCCGCCCCGTCCCGACGCGTACATATGCTTGAGGCAGGCGCGCGTCGTGAGAAAGGCACCGTCCAGATGAATGGCAAGCAATTTTTTCCATTCAGAAAACGGAAAATCCTCGAGCGGGTGGACGATCTGAATTCCGGCGTTACTGATCAAGATATCGATACCGCCAAAGGTGTCGACGGCGGTTTGAACAGCCGCGTTGACCTGCTCCTCGCTGGTGACGTCGACCGCGACGCCGATTGCCTTTGGCCCGTCCTTGCCGATCTCGGCGGCGGTCGCATCGGCCGCTTCCTTATTCAGATCCGCGATGACGACGTGTGCGCCTTCGCGCGCAAAAACGACCGCGATTTCACGGCCGATTCCGCTCGCGGCACCGGTAATGAATGCCACTTTATCTTTCAGTTTCATGGTTGACTCCTGTAGGTGGTTTGACTGCAACGCAATGTGAAGAGTTCAGGCGAGATAGTCGTAGACCACTTAGCCCAAGCCGAGTGTCAAATCGGCGACGAAATGCAGGGCTGAGACAATTTTTCGAACCGGCAAATCGGAAACCGGCGCCAGTGCGTGGGGATCCAGTTTCAGCGACGACGGGCCGGTCCATGCCCCCTCTCAGCGTTACCTCCGTCGTGTAGTAGCGAACAAACTGACAGATCCGTTGTGTGCCGTCAACGTGCGGAATTATTTTCAGCAGAAAATTTGGCTGTGCCAGTACCGCCAGCACGCCATCATGGGGCACTTCGCGATGCTTGAAACCCATGGTGGCTGTCGCTATTCTAACCGGACCGTAATCCAGCGTCCCGATCAGCGTGTCGATATCGACTTCCAGCTTCGGCTGCGCCAGTTTTTTCGGAAATCCCCACAGTTCACGCCCGGCGGCAATAGGCGGGTGGTCGTCAAGATACATGGAGTGCACGTAGCTGCCTTTGACACCGTCCAGCGTGACCGGGATGACCTGGCCCGATTCGGTGTAGTCACCGAAACCGGTCGAATCCGGCATGCGGATGAATTCATACTTGACGAGCGGTTCGGTGATCTGCAACGGCTTCGGTACCACCGCACGCAATGCATCGAGATCGGTCTCGTAAGTGATGACCAGGTATTCACGGCTTACGAACCGGTATGGTCCCGGCGGAAACGCGGGACTCGTCAGCGGCATGGCGAACGCTGTGGCTTTGACATCGATAATGTTCATGGATGACGATGGCCTCTCGGATGACTATACGACACCTGGGCGGCGTGAAATGGGGCGCGCACTATTGCTGCGCCGGCACGGCATGGTCGACCGGGGCGCCATGCCCGGCGAGCGGAATTTCCCTGATCTCTCCCACATAGCCTGGTTCTTCCCTGGACGCATCGTGCCCACTCGCCCCATCGATGTCCCCGCTTTCTGGCCGCTGGCCGTCATCGTCGAGAACCGGGCAATTACCACTGATATCGCGTGTTATTAAAGTCATGTCAGTTGCTCCATGAAAAGCATCAGGATGCATCAGGCGTTGCGAGCAATCCGTTCGGTAACGAACAGATCATCAACGACCACGGCGTTATTCTTGAAACTTGCATGAAAAAGCATGGTGAGCGCTTCGCCAGCCCCTCTGGAAGACGACGCTTTTTTTTGATAGTTCACACAGGAGAAAATTATGTTTGGATCGAATTTAAGCAAGGCAACCCGTGAAATGAAATCGCTGGTAAGCGAGGCTGAGCAATTGATTCGCGAGACCAATTCGATGACCGGCGAGAAAGCCGATACGCTGCAAAAACAGGGACTAAAATTGCTGGACGCCGGCCTGTCGAAAGCGCATGACATGCAGGATATGGCACTCAAGGCAGGCAAGGACGCAGCGAACTCGGCGAATGAGATGGTGCATGAAAATCCGTGGCGTGCAATGGCGGTCTCGGGCATGATTGCAGCTAGCGTCGGGTTGGCAGTTGGCCTGGCGATCCCACGCAAGTAATCCTCATCGTTGCCACGATGCGCGAGAGAAAGGATTGTGCTGCGCGTGCGGCACAATCCTACAGAAGCTTGGCAAACGCGTCGGATGCGACCGGCTTGCCGTAGTAATTGCCTTGCGCAGACAAGCAGCCGTGCGATCCCAGAAAAAAAGCCTGCTCGCCCGTTTCCACGCCTTCGGCAATCACCTCCAGGTGCAAGCTGCGCACTTCGGTGTAGTACATCGCAAACGAACCCAACACCGTGCCTTCGTGTGACAGAATCGGTATCGACCAACAGGCGCGCAAGCCGCTCTGAATTGCCAGAGTGCGATAGTCATCCCACAAGGGATGGCCAGATTCTGGCCGCATAGCTGCGTGGGGCGATAGCCTGGTATTTTTTCGACCGCCGGATTTGCATAGGTGATATGTCATTTTCGTCGATGGTGACGATGGCATCACTCGCGGTCTCAATGACGACGCGATAGCGTCTTTCGCTCTCGCGCAAGGCTTGCATCGTTCGATTGCGTTCACTCACATTCGGCATTCTTGGAACGGGCTCCGCGATCGGCGGCGGTAGGCCGGTCTCGAATATTTCGCTCGTTGATCAGAATTGGCTTATCCCGGTGAAGCCTCGATCTCGCATCGGGCCCAGCGAGCGCGGGATGGCGCGGTCGCCACCACCCGCTTTAGCCGAGCACCCCTTACTTCGGAGGCACCACGATTACCGTGCCGCCGCCGCTACCTGTCTTGCCTTTAGCGCCAGTCGCACCGGTATGACCGGTATTACCGGTGTCGCCCTGGTCTCCCGTCGCGCCGGTGTCACCCGTGCTGCCGGTTGCACCCGTGTCTCCAGTGTATCCGGTATTTCCCTGATTCCCAGTGGCGCCGGTTGCGCCGGTGTATCCGGTGCTGCCCTGATTTCCAGTGGCACCCTGAGCACCGGTGTAGCCGGTGTCGCCGGTGTCGCCGGTGTCGCCGCGCGGTCCCATTGGTCCGGTGCATGCGCCTAGACCAAGCATCGCAAGCAGTACAACTGATGGCATTAAAATTTTCATGGCGTTCCTCTTTGGTTGTACGCGGCTAAGACCGCCGCATAAGCCACTGTGATCGATCCGGCATAACGGGTCTGTTCGGTGCCGCGCATATCAGCATGTTCCATTGCGGCAGCGCGGAACGATAAGCGATCAGCGCCGATCGTTGCCGCGCTCTTCGTCCTTGTTGTCCCGTTGCCGATCCTGCGGTCCGGCGCGATTGTCGCGACCTCTGCCCTGTGGTTCGGACCTGTTGTCAGCGCCTCTCCCTTGCGGTTCAGCGCGGTTATCATGGCCTCTCTCTTGCGGTGCAGGCTGGGCGCGTTGCCCTCGCGGCTGCGCCTGCATCGGTTGCGGCTGCTGTGCGCGCGGCTGCGTCGATTGTTGTGGCTCACGCTGTTGCGGCGACTGCTGTTGCTGCAGTTCGCGCCGCCCCTGCTGCGGCTGTCGTTGCTGTTGTTGTTGTTGCTGTTGTTGCTGTTGTTGCGGCTGTCGTTGCTGTTGTTGCTGTTGTTGTTGCGGCTGGCGCGCTTGCCCTGCGCGCACGCCCGTGTTGCCGCGCTGTTGAAAATGCTGCTGCGTGATGGCTTCATGCGGCTGGTAGCGGTAATTCTGGGATCGAATCGCATGTTGCTGTTCTTCCGCGCGCGGATAGCGGGCCCCGGAATACTGGCGTTGATAGGTCGGCAGCGGTGCGGCAGCCGGCGCGGAGCGGCGGTCCCACCGGTCCCAACCGCTTCGGCGCTGCTCCCATTCATGGCCCCAATGATCATCCCAACGCGGCGGCGCATCGGCACGCCAACCGCGGAAATACGTCGGTGGCTGGCGATAGTAGCGCACCGGAACGCGCAGAACGAACAACGGCACGGCATACGGGTCGGTCAATTCCCACGGCCCGTTGTACCAACTGCTCGCATACCAGTTGTCGCCTTGATAGACCCAGTACAGGCCGTCGTAAAAGAAATAATTCGAATCCGCGCGCGGGTCGTAGTAAACCGGATAACCCGGTACACGGACCAGTTGCGGATAGATCGGCATGTTGACGCCGATGCTGACACCGGGAAGCGCGATACCGATACTGATCTCGGCGTTGGCTGCGGTGACCGAGCCTAGCAGCATCGGCAACGCAATGAACAGGTGGCGCATTTTCATTTTCTCTCCTCTGTGACATACAATGCCATCGCGGCGATGGGCGTTTAAATCGCGGGCACGGGCAAAGCGTCGTCAATGCGATTGCGTTGCTGACGCGATCGACCGCCTGATGCGGCGATATAAATGCGGCAGCCCTGCACACCATGCAAGAATGCGTTTCATCATTGCCTGCCGCGCACCGGCGGCGCCACTGCCCTACTGAAGTCTGCTCGCAACCAACCATCCGATCAGTGCGGTGCCACACACAGCGGCCACCTGTGAACGACTACTCCTCCATTCCCAGCAAGGCTTCGATATCGGCGATCGCCATGCGTAACATCAGGGAAGCTTTCGCCTCATGCGGAGCGATGCCGATCGCAAGCGCGTCCGGAACCGATTTCTTCATTCTCCCATCCTGTTCGATGAAATACTCGCCATCATCGTAGGTCACCGTATAGGTCAGGTGTTTACCCTTGCATCGCGTATATTCGAGAACTGGCATGTTTAGTCCTTACATGGTTTTTATGAAATTTCCCGTTACACTAGACATCATAGCGCCAGACCATCCAGCGCAGGGAGAGTGCAGTGCCATCCGAGACAATTGGGGAGTACGAAATCGAATATTCCGGCATGCAACTGGCCGGAACCGAAGATTGGGCGGCCTACGTGGCGATCTACGGTCCGTCTTCTAGTCCGATGCACAGAAACAGCATTGTGCC
>DHXL01000084.1:0-1178 GCA_002415335.1 Oxalobacteraceae bacterium UBA5157 | reverse complement strand
GGTTACTTGAGCAAGCCTTCGGCCTTCATCGTTTCCTGCACCTTGGGCCGCCCGCCGATGCGAGCCATGTAGGCCTTGATGTTCGGCCATTTGCTGACATCGATCTGGTGCATCGTGGTCCAGTTGAGTACGGTAAACAGATAGGCATCGGCCGCAGAGAATTGGTCGCCCATGATGTACTCTTTGCCGTCGAGCATTTTCTCCAACGCGTTGAAGCGCCGCTCGATCGTGCCGATTTGCACTTCCTTCATCTCCGGTGTCATCTTTGGATTGAAGAGTGCGCCAATTTGCTTGTGGATCTCGGTCGCGGCAAAATTCAATGCTTCCATCTGGCGGTAACGCGCGATCGTACCGAATTCCGGCACGAGGCCGCTAGCGGGCTTCTGGTCTGCCAGGTACTGACAGATCACGCCGACCTCGGTGAGGACTTCGCCGTTATCGAGCATCAATGCCGGCACGTAACCTTTCGGGTTAATTTTCCAGTAATCACCGCCGCCGGCAGTGGTTTTGTTCGGAATATCGACTTTTTCAAGATCGAATGTGTGACCTGCTTCGCGGGCGACGATATGCGTCGCCATCGAACATGCCCCGGGTGAGTAATAGAGTTTCATACGGCTTCCTTTAGCGTTGATGGAACGCGCCGCACCGCAGCGGGAACAGTGCTGCGAACCGACGCGCGAGAATGGTGAGAGAAATCCTGAGAACTCTATCACGGGGGCCGAAACGGCGAGGCCGGGCCCAACCGCCGGGAGCCCCATGGTGTTTGATATTGCGAGCGGACAGCTACGGCGCGAGCGCGAGCCGCTTGCCCTCACGCAGCATGACCGCGAACGCGGCAGCCGGCACCGGCGGGCTAAAATAATAGCCCTGCATCTCATCGCAGCCGAGCGCACGCAAGAACTGCAGCTGGCTGTCGGTCTCCACGCCTTCCGCCACTACGCGCAACCCCAGGCTGTGCGCCATCGCGATGATGGCAGTGGCGATCGCAGCATCCTCCGGATTGTCGGTGAGATCGGTGATGAAAGTGCGGTCGATCTTCACGAAGTCGAATGGAAAGCGCTTCAGGTAGGCCAGCGACGAATAGCCCGTGCCGAAGTCGTCCAGCGACAATTGCGCGCCGGGATCTTTCAGTTCCTGCAAGTTGCGAGTGGCTTCCTGGGGGTTGTCCATCGCCATCG
>DHXL01000191.1 GCA_002415335.1 Oxalobacteraceae bacterium UBA5157 | reverse complement strand
CTGGACGAAGACGCGGACTGGTCGCAAATTCTTTCGTTGGGCGAACAGCAGCGCTTGGCCTTTGGCCGCGTGTTGCTCAATAAGCCGGAAGCCGTATTTCTGGACGAAGCAACGTCGGCAATGGATGAGGGACTGGAGGACGCGATGTACCGTCTGCTTCTCCGGCAATTGCCCGACACGGTGCTGGTGAGCGTCGGCCACCGCAGTACGCTGAAGCCGTTTCACCGGTTTGAGCTGCTGCTGCAAGGCGGTGGCGCATGGGAGATCAGTGCGCCGCCGTCCACCTCAATGCGCACGTGATGCGCCGCCCCGGGCGTTCTGCACCGCCCGTGCGGCAGCGCATTACAGAAACAGGTCCGGCTGCAGCGAGCCGCCCGGCGTCAAGGCATAGCCGGATAAATCCGTCACGCCGGCCGCCTGTAACACTTCGTCGTCGATTGCGAAGTTGCCGGTGTATGCGCGGCTATCCTTGGTCAATATCGCATACGCGGCATCCGCCATGATCTGCGGCGTGCGGCCCATGCCCATCAGTCGCGGATCGATCGCATTGATGGCCGAAGTTGCGATCAAGGTCCGTGGCCACAGCGCATTGACCGCAACACCGTCGGCGCGGAATTCCTCGGCCATGCCGAGCACGCACATGCTCATCCCGTACTTGGCAATGGTGTAGGCGACATGCGGCCCAAACCATTTCGGGTCGAGATTCAGGGGCGGCGAGAGAGTCAGAATGTGCGGATTGGCCGCACGCTTCAGATGCGGGAGGCACGCCTGTGAACACAGGAAGGTTCCGCGCACGTTGACGTCCAGCATCAGATCGAATTTTTTCGCCGGTGTCTCCAGCGTGCCGGTCAGGCTGATCGCGCTGGCGTTGTTGACCAGGATATCGATGCCGCCGAAGTGGCTCACCGCCGCCGCCACCGCTGCCTGCACTGCATTTTCGTCGCGGATGTCGAGTTGCAGCGGCAGTGCATGGCCGCCGGCCTTCTCGATGGCTTGCGCGACGCTGTGGATGGTGCCCGGCAGCTTCGGATGCGGCGCTACAGTCTTCGCGGCTACCACGATGTTGGCGCCGTCACGCGCCGCGCGCAAAGCAATCGCTTCGCCGATGCCGCGCGAGGCCCCGGTGATGAAAATGGTCTTTCCGTTCAGGCTCATGGCGGATCTCCTCAAAATTGATGGCACAAGCATCCGTTTGATTGTAGGTCGAACGCGAACGCCGGCACAATACAAATCAATCGATTGATTTATATTGTGCGCCATCAACTCCCGCTGGTGCCTGGGAGTAGCCATCCGTCAGCCATCCGAACTGGCGTGTCGATGAAATCATGCCGCGGCATGAGAGTGTCGAACGGCGGACGCTTTGCGCACCGTGCCGGTGATGCGCGAAGCGGCCTTCAATACCGCGAAGCGGAAGGCGGTCAGACCGGCACGCAGATTACCTGCACGCTGGTCACCGCCGCCTCCGCCATATACGCGGTGCCGTTGACGACACTGCAGGTCAAGCCGGTCGGCTGGGTCAGCACCGCGATGCCGTAGACAGACCCGTCCGGCACCTTGGCCGGCATGGTGAATACCGTTGCGTTGGCGGCGATCGTAACGACATCGGCGCCGTTGATCAGCACCAATCCGCCCGCAGTCAAGCCGCTCACCGTGCCGCCCACCGCGTACGAATTTTGCGCGCAGGCGACGTTGATATTGGTGGTCGACGTCGTGCCGGCCGTGCCCGAAATATCGATCACTGCGCAAGTCATATGCTGCGGCTGGCTTTGAATCGTGACGTGAAACGAGGCGCCGACATTAATCTGGTTCGGGAACGCATAGGATGTGACGTTGGCCGGCACGCTGACCGTGTCGCCGCCATTGGCCAGAACCAGTCCGCTATTGGTGAGTCCGCTGACAGTGCCGCCCAGCGTCAATGCCGAATATCCGCCGCAGGCCGCCAGTCCGATCGCGCAAGTCAGCGCCAGAGATGAGATACGCAAATACCGTAAAAATGTCTTCATAAATCTTTCCAAGAATCGACTCAGGAGAGTCATGCCATCAATTGATTAAACACAGCTTACCGACACACTCACGTCGGTTGTGCCCGCGATTCCGATCCCGTTGGCGACGCTGCAGGTCAGGCCCGCCGGCTGGCTCAGCACCGTGATGCCATACGCAAAGCCGGTGACGATCTTGGCGGGTGCGAACGTGAACGTCGTGGCATTGGCGGGAATGGCGACGGTTGAGTTGCCGTCGGCCAGGACCAATCCGTCAGTGGTCAATCCGGTGACGGTGCCGCCCAGATTGAAGGCGCTCTGCACGCACGTGAGGTCCGCATTGGTCACATTTTCGCCTCCGGCGACGCCCGTGAATGCGTTCGTCTTACCGGCAAAGGTGCAGGTCAATCCGGTGGGTTCCACCAGCACGGCAATGGCGTACGTTGAACCCTGGTTGACCGATCCCGAAAAAGTGTAGGAAGTCGCATTCGCAGCCGGCGCCACTGTGTTGACGCCGTTGGACAGCGTGAGCCCGCTTGTGGTCAAGCCGTTGATCGCACCGCCGATCGTGATCGTGGTGGTGCTGCCCCCGCAAGCCGCTAGTCCGATTGCACAGAGCAGCGTTGCAAGCAGGCGCGAATATAACCGTAATGTATTCATAAGCATCTCAAAAGGAACGTGATATCGGGAATTGTCAGGATTGCCATTTTCGGCCTGCGGCACGGGCAAGCCTGCGCATTTTCTTACATCTGGCGCTGCCCGGGTCAAATTTTTTGTATCATTGCGCATCACGGACGCGAATCCCGGGAACCTGCCAAGCGGTGGGTTGAGGGGAAAATTCGCTATACTGCCGAACATGATTACTTCCGTTGCCCGACCCGCCGGACTTTGCAACTTTAGCATTATTTTGCCTCTGCGCACGGATGCCGGCTATGGCGAGCGCGAAGCCGGCCGCCGATCCAAGAATTTTTTCATTGAACGATTCATACGAATTCCCATGGCTCCGATCGACAAACGCTACCTCGTGCGGCAACGAAAAATCAACGAAACCGAAAAGGACGTGCCCGTCTACGCCAAGGCAATGCGGAGCAAGACCGGCGAGTTTGAGGGTGTGTCTTTTATTCGAAATATAGAGAAGGCGTCGGTGATGACGATCGCCGAGGCGCAGCAAGTGGTCGAATGGGCTGCCACCAAAAAAGATTCGGCAAAATTGTACGTAACGACGATCATCTGCGAAGGCCAGTAGGACTACTGCGGCTCTATCAGCAGATCGCCGCCGGCCCGCCAGAGCGACCGACACGCGACGATTGACGCAATTTCTTCAGTTCCGGCGCAGGCAGCGGCCGCGAAAAATAATACCCCTGGATCTCGTCACAGCGGTGCGTGCGCAGGAATTCCAATTGTTCCAGCGTCTCGACGCCTTCGGCAATCACCTTCAGCTTCAGGCTGTGCGCCATGTTGATGATGGCTGCCGTGATGGCGGCGTCATCCTCATTGGTGGTGACATCGCGGATGAAAGCGATGTCGATCTTGAGCTTGTCAATCGGAAAGCGCTTCAGGTAAGCCAGGCTGGAATAACCGGTGCCAAAATCGTCGATCGATATCCGGATGCCCAGCGCTTTCAAATCCTGCAGAACATCGACGGTGTGTTCGGCATTCGACATCAGGGAACTTTCCGTTATTTCAATCTCCAGTAACGACGGTTCAATCCGATACCTGCGTATCGCCGCTTCGATTGTCGCTGCAAGCCCCTCATGGAGGAACTGTCTTCCGGAGACGTTCACCGCCACGGGAATCGGGCCGATTCCTGCGTGCTCCCAATTGCTGATTTTCCTGCATGCGGCATTGATGACCCACGCTCCCACCGGCACGATCAAGCCGGTTTCTTCCAGTGCGGGAACGAAGACGGCGGGCGACACCAGCCCGTGTCCAGGCCGGTTCCAGCGGATCAGCGCCTCAACTCCGCTCCACTCGCCGGTGTCGACCTGCATCTTCGGCTGGTAGTACAAGACAAACTCATCATGCTCGATTGCCCTGCGCAAGTCATCTTCCAGAGCGCATTTTTGCAGCATTCTGGAATTCATATCCTCAGTATAGAAACGGAAGGTATTGCGTCCGGCGTCCTTCGCTTCATACATTGCGGAATCGGCGTATTTGATCAGCGTGTCGGCTTCCAACGCATCGGTCGGGTACACGGTGAGACCGATGCTGGCCGTCATGGTTACCTCGCGGCCCTCCAGGGTGAAGGGCTGACGGAAGGCTCTCATCACCTTGTTGGCTACGATTGAGGCACTGTGCACATTTCCCGCATCGGACAGTATTAATGCAAACTCGTCGCCGCCCAGGCGTCCGATGGTATCCTTGGCCCGCACACACTTCATCAGCCGTTGGCTCACCTGCCGCAAGAGCTCGTCCCCGGTCGAATGGCCGAGCGTGTCGTTAACGTTCTTGAAGCGATCCAGGTCGATCAGCAATACGCCGACGCCGAGGTGACGCTGCTCGGCGAGCACAAGCGTGCTCTTGAGTGAATCGTAAAACAGGGTCCGGTTGGGAAGGCCGGTGAGCTGATCATAATGCGCCAGTTGCCGCAGCCGGCCCTCGGCCTCTTTGCGTTCGGTGATATCGCGCGCGACGGCGACGATGGTCCAGCCATCGTCCGAGCGATGTGCCTGACGATGGATCTCGACCGGAAAACGTGAGCCATCCCTGCGTTGCAGCCACAGTTCGGTAACCTTGTATGCCGCGCTGCCGCTGATCAGGTCGTCGTAAATGCCGCCAATATAGTCGCGCGAGCCGGCTCCGAGCTCCATCGGCCCCAGCGCAAGCAGTTCCTGAAGGCTGTATCCGAGCATACGGCAAGCGGTGTCGTTGACGTCCGTAAAACGCAGTGTGGCTCGGTCCAGCAAAAAAATTGCATCAGCCGTGGCATCGATCGCCGAACGAAAACGCCGCTGATCATCGTCGCGGTGCACCCGGTCCGTGACATCGTTGCCGATGCCGCGATACCCCGTGAAGCGGCCGGACAGATCGAATTTCGGCTCGCCGCTTATTTGGAAATGGCGTCGCGCGCCATCGGCGTCGATCCAGCTGCAGATAGCATCGCGAAACGGCTCCCTGGCCGCCAGCCGTTCTTCCAATACCGTGCGCTCAGGCACATTCCAGCGCACCCCCGGAATATCCCAGCCGGTCTGGCACATCAATGCATCAGCCGTGATGCCGAGTTGATCAACGCTCGAACCCAAAAATTGGGTGAACCGCAAAGACTCGTCTTGCTCCCAATACGAATCGAATGACAACGTGGCGAGACTATGAAAACGTGCCTCGCTTTGCTGTAGCTTCGCTTCGCTTGCGCGCAAGTTCCGGACCGTCAGGTCCAGTAGCTCGAGGTGGCCCGGCGGCGTATCAATAGTCAGTGTGTGCGCATCAACAGTACTTGGTTTTTTTGGCATGCTATCTGCCCAATGTCGAAATTCTTCGGGAAACGCCTCGGCTCCTGACCGCCGCTCACGGGCAAGCTATGCGAGCAACGACGACATTTTTTCGTAGTCGAGTATCCTTATCCGTCGTCCAGAAATCGAAATCAATCGTTCCTCGACGAGGTCATGAAACAGACGGGACAGCGTTTCCGGCGTCAGGCTGAGCCTCGACGCGATCAATGATTTATTGGCAACCAGTTCAATGTAGTCGCTGGTCTCGTTCTGGCTTTGTCGCAGCAAGTAGCCGACCAGCCGCTGCTTGGCGGTTTGGGAATAACTCTCGATGTCCCGTACCAACCCATAGAACTGGCGTCCGACACAGGTCATCAATTCGCGGGCGAAGACAAAATTTTCCTTGGCAACCTGCAACATCACATCGCGATCGGTATGCAGCAGCATCGAGTCGATCGTGGTCTTGACGCAAGCCAGATGAGGCCGTTCGAGCAGCATCTCACCTAATCCGAAACAGGTATTCCGACCCAGTATCTCCAGCGTCTTTTCGCTCCCCTGCTTGGTGTACAAGACGACCTTCACTTGTCCGTACACCACCCAAAATGTCCCTTCCGGCGGATCACCCTGGTTCACTACGGAAAGATGCGCATCGACCCGCATCGAGGTGGTATGGCCGACTACTTCGTCAAGCTGCCGCTCGTCGAGCATCCCGAACAATGAACTGTTCGCCAGAATGCTTTTCAAGTTTTGCGTAGCGTCATTCATCGGCGTCAGTTCAAGCGTCGCAATCTGATTATTCAAACATCTGCCCGGCAACTCCGATGCGCGCATCGACGCATCTCGGTCATCCTGCCCGATGCCATGAGGACTCATGGTAACGACATGACACGAGCGTTGCATGATCTAGATCAATTTTCTGCCAAGTGGAACTAAGCCAGCACTGCCTCCATCTTTTTGCCGGAATATGATTGCATGTGCATGGTCCGGCTCAATTGATGCACTGCATCAACCAATACCGCCACCGACTC
>DHXL01000402.1:19704-20117 GCA_002415335.1 Oxalobacteraceae bacterium UBA5157 | reverse complement strand
AGCGTCACAAACAACTTGCAATTGGCGAGTCTTGATCAATCCGGCGGGGCGCTCAGCAGTGCCGGCAACGTCGGTGTTGACAGTTTCACCCAGACCGGCGGCTCGCTGTCCAATAGCGGAGACTTTACGGTGACTAATTCGTTTAGCCAAAGCGGCGGCACAGTCAGCGCCGGCGGGAACGTCGGCATCACCCAGGCAAGCGGTTCCGTGGCATTGGGGAATATCATCGCGGGCGCCAGCCTGGGCGTAACCGCGGTCACCGGCAATATTACGCAAGTGGCTGGGACCAGCATTGCGTCCAGTGGAACGAGCACACTAGCCGCGCCGAACGGAAACGTGATACTCGCCAGTAGCGGCAATGACCTGGGCACAACGATCGCCAGTGGAAGCGCGATCACGCAAGTCCAAGAGGC
>DHXL01000402.1:0-19440 GCA_002415335.1 Oxalobacteraceae bacterium UBA5157 | reverse complement strand
CATCCAGTTCGGCTGGCTCAGCGAGTTCAGCCGGCCAGAGCTCGCATGGCTTGCTTTCCAGCGGTTCTGTGCAAGATACGCTGGCCGGGTTGAATATCACCGTGATTGGCCAGGCGATTAACTTGCCGCCAGGGGTGCAGTCGAGCGAAACGTCCGATGATAAGAAATAACCGGTAAGGATATTTATTTGATGATTCCTAATTTCGTCGGCGTGACAGGATTACCGAGGGCAGGTTCCACTTTGTTGTGCCAGATGCTGGCGCAACATCCCGAGATTCATTGCGAAGGGCATAGTTCGCCTTTGTGCAATACCCTGTTGGGAATACGACGGATGGTTAGCGATGACCAGTTCTTTCTGTCGCAACTCGATCATAGCGGTCAGGCCAGCTACGCGAATCTGGCGTCGGCCATGCAGGGATTCTTGCGCGGATGGCACCAAGGCGGCGACAAAAAAGCGGTGGTGGACAAGAACCGCGCCTGGCTGCATGCGATCGAACTCTTGCTGCAAATCGCGCCGGAAGCCAAGCTTATCGTCTGCATACGGGAACTCGGGCAGATCTATGGCTCGATCGAAGCGCAACATCAGAAAACCATTCTCATCGATTTCATCGATCACCTGGCGGACTTCGACCGCTTCGGCCGGGCCGACATGTTGTTCGCAAAGGACAAGGCGATCGGTTCGCCGTTGATTTCATTGAGCGCTGTTCAGGACTTGCCTGCGGAGGTGCAAAAACGTCTTTACTTTCTGCGCTTCGAGGACTTGATGGAGAAGCCGGCGGCATGCATGTCGCACCTCTATGCCTGGTTGGGTTTGTCGCCATATGCGATCAATCCGGAGAAGCTCGCAATCGGCCTCCAGGAAAGTGACAGCCACTACCACATGAAGTATCTGCACCGTCAGTCCGAGCGGATTGTGAAGCCGGGGAAACATGATATCCCGCCGCGTATCCAAGCCCAGATCGAGAGTGCCTGCGCGTGGTTCTACGAACTTTATTATCCGCAAAAGCGGTAGCAGCCGTGCCAGGGTCTACCGATGAGAAAAGTGCATTGACGCTCCGCAAAGACGTGGTGTGGCAGGTGTCCCCGGTATCCCGCGATCAGCGCGAGCTGCTGAACGGGCACAAGGGCAAAGTAATCTGGCTGACCGGCTTGCCGGGATCGGGTAAGTCCACGCTTGCGCAGGCCGTCGAAGCAAACCTGCATCGCTCGGGATTTCATGCGATCGTTCTCGATGGCGACAATCTGCGCCATGGCTTGTGTGCCGACCTCGGGTTTTCTGCCGATGAACGCAATGAGAATATTCGGCGCGCCGGTGAAGTGGCCAAGCTGTTCTTGATGCAGGGAACGGTCGTGCTGGTGGCGCTGGTGTCGCCCATTCGTAGGGCACGCGAAGGCGTCAGGACTTTGCTGCCCGCGGGCGACTTCATCGAGGTTTACTGCAATAGCTCGCTCGCTGTCTGCAAGGCACGCGACCCCAAAGGCATGTATGCCCAGGCCGAGAAGGGGGTGATTCGCGAATTCACCGGGATTTCTGCGCCGTATGAAGCTCCGCTGGCGCCGTCGCTGGTCCTCGATACCGGCCATGAACGTGTTGATGAGTCGGTGGGCCGACTGATGGCATTTCTGTTGCCAAGGTTGGTCGCAGCGAACGCCCGCGACTTACTCCCGCTCAGTGAATAAGCCGATCCAGGAATCCCAAGGTGCAGCAATCCTGCAGATACATCCCCGACAACCATACCAACAACCCGCAAAACAACACGGCCGCCACGCAAATCGCGAGCAGCCTGCCGAAGCGCGGTTGCTGGTCCTTGGAGCGCTCCTGTTCTTCGAACTGCGACATCAGAATACCTCCCGTTTCGGACTTCCGGCATCAGTCCGCAGGCTGCCTACGCTGATCTGTCCGTTATTTTCCAACACGGCAAAATGGACTTCCTCGATACAGGCGACGCCGGCGGCTCTCAGTGCAGCGTCCAGCTCATGTTGGGTCACTTTTTCCTTGTGCATGACATCGGCATACAGATGTCCGTTGTGAATGAGCACCTGAGGGCGTCCCTCGACTAGTGCCGCGACCCGTTTGCTTCGATAAGTGACGTAGCTGATCGTATAGTTGGCCGCGATCAGCGAGAGCGCCGAGATGAAGCCGCCGATCAGCGAATTGTCGCCACCGTTGATCGAATTTTGTACTGCATTGCTCAAGATCAGGAGCAGCACCAAATCGAATGGCGCCAGTTGCCCAACCTGGCGTTTCCCGGTAATGCGCAGCAGCGCGACCATGAAGGCATAGGTCGCCAGCGCGCGCAGGATCAGCTCCCACCAAGTGACCGTCAAAGTAAACATGGAACGTCCTTCAAGCATATCGGTGGCGCAGTCCGGCAGACGCCGAACCGACGAGGGCAGCCAGCTCCTGCTCGTCCGGCGGGCAGGATCACAGGCATTCCGCATTATGGCGGTTTTGGCGTTCTTTGGTGGTGGTTAAGCGAATTACCAGCCTGAATCCCGCATGGAAGTTTACTATAGCGTCAATCTCGCCAAGCGCGCTTGGATAGCGCCGAATTGCCGGGGGTTTTGCCCGTTCAGCCGATCGCGTGGGCTGCGGATCGGGCGACGTCGCCTCGATCCGTACCGGCCTACAAAGACTAATCAGGAATTCTCATGTTTGAGCTGTTCAATCCGCGCCGCAACGACCAGTCCTTACTGGCTGCCGGACCCAATCGGTGGGATTGGATACTGCTGCCGCTGGTGTTGGTAGTGTTGGCTGCGCTGGCGTTTGGCGCGATGCAAATGACGCGGCCCTTCATCGTCGGGCAGGCTACCCCGATCTCGCTTGACCCGGTGTACCTGCCTTACTATCTGTTGCGCACCATTCTGCGCATGTTCACCGCCTTGGGATGTTCCCTGCTGTTCAGCCTTGCCTTTGCCGCGATTGCAGCCAAGTACCGGGCTGCCGAAAAGGTGATGATCCCACTGCTCGATATTCTGCAGTCGGTACCCATCCTGGGCTTTCAGGCGATCGCGATTGCACCGTTCATCGCGCTCTTTCCCGGCAATTTGCTCGGCGTTGAATGCGCGGCCATCTTCGCGATCTTCACGTCGCAGGCATGGAACATGGCGTTCAGCCTGTATCAGTCGATGCGCACGGTGCCACCCGAACTGCTGGAAGCGTCACGCGTTTTCAGGTTGTCGGCATGGCAGCGCTTTTGGCGGCTGGAACTGCCGTTTGCGATGCCGGGCCTGTTGTGGAACATGATGATGTCGATGTCCGGCGGCTGGTTCTTCCTGGTCGCCGCTGAAGCGATTTCGGTCGCCGGACAGGACATCAGATTGCCTGGCATTGGCGCCTATATCGCCGCCGCCATCGAGGCGGAAAATGGACGCGCGATTGCGTGGTCAATCTGCGCGATGCTGGCCGGCATCCTGCTATACGACCAGCTGTTTTTCCGGCCGCTCCTGGCCTGGGCCGACAAATTCCGCTTCGAGGAATCTCAGGGCGACACCGCGCAGCATTCATGGCTGCTGGACTGGGGACGGCGCAGCCGCTGGATTCGCGCATTGACCGATCGGTTCTGGGAGGCGATGCGCGGCGCGCTCGGCTGGTTCAGTGTGCAGGCCGATGGGTCATCCGTGCAGGCTCGCCCGCGCAAATTCAGCCGCTTGCTGGCACGCGCGTGGGATGTGCTGGTCCCGCTCGCCTCACTGCTCGCCTTGGTGAGCCTGGTTGTTTTCGTGCATGGCGATGTCGGCTGGGGCGAAGCCGCGCATGTGGTCGGACTCGGGACGATCACCTTGCTGCGCGTGCTTCTATTGATTGCGCTGGCGTCTGTGGTCTGGGTGCCCATCGGCGTCTGGATCGGTCTGCGCCCGCAGTACTCGCAGCGGGTGCAGGCGGTGGCGCAGTTCCTGGCGGCCTTTCCGGTCAACCTGATGTTTCCGCTGGTGGTGTACTTATTGGTGACCCTGAAGCTCAACGCAAACATCTGGCTCAGTCCGCTGATGGTGTTTGGTACCCAGTGGTACATCCTGTTCAACGTGGTCGCCGGGGCCAGCACGATTCCCAACGAATTGCGGCTGGCTACCGATAATCTGGGATTGAAGGGCTGGCTCAAGTGGAAACGCGTGTACCTGCCGGCGGTGTTCCCTGCTTACATCACAGGAGCCATTACCGCCAGCGGCGGCTCCTGGAACGCCAGTATCGTGGCGGAATACGTCACCTGGGGCAAGACCACGCTGGTGGCGGATGGACTGGGAAGCTATATCAAGCAGATGACTGATGTGGGGGACTTCCATCGCATCGCGCTTGGCATTGGCGTAATGTGCGTATTCGTGATGTTATTGAACCGTTTCTTCTGGCGTAAACTCTATTTGCTGGCCGAAGACCGCAGCCGTTAAGGAAGAACCATGGCCCAGAATGTATTGATGGAATTGAATGGCGTCGCCAAGTCGTTTCGCAGCGCCGACGGTGCGCCGCGGCTGGTTCTCGAAGGGGTGAATTTCTCGCTCGGCGAAGGCGAAATCGTGGCGCTGCTCGGCAAGTCGGGCTCGGGTAAATCGACCTTGCTGCGCATCATGGCGGGCTTGATTCCCACCGATGCCGGCCAGTCGACTTATCGTGGAAGAGGCATCCACGGCCCCGCATCCGGCGTCGCGATGGTATTCCAATCGTTCGCACTGTTTCCGTGGCTGACCGTGCAGCAAAACGTCGAACTTGGCCTCGAAGCACAGGGAATGCCGGCGCCGGAACGCGAAAAGCGCGCGGACGCCATGCTCGAACTGATCGGCTTGACCGGCTTTGGCGGTGCGCTGCCGCGCGAACTGTCGGGCGGCATGCGGCAACGCGTCGGCATCGCCCGCGCGCTGGTGACCAACCCAGATGTGCTGCTCATGGATGAGGCGTTTTCCGCACTCGATGTGCTGACCGGTGAAACGCTGCGCAATGAGATTCTCGATCTGTGGGATTGCAACCGGATTCCCACCAAGGGTATCTTGATCGTTTCCCACAACATTGAAGAAGCGGTCATGATGGCTGACCGCATCATTATTCTGTCGAGTGGACCCGGACGGATACGCAGCGAGGTCAAGATTGCCTTGCCGCGCCCGCGCGCCGCCGATTCGGCGGAGGTTCGCGCGCTCATCGACGAGGTGTATGGCCTGATGACCATGCGGCCGGTCCAGGAAGCGCGCACCGGCGCGGTAGCGGCTCCGCGCCCGGACTATCGTTTGCCGGAAACCGATGTCAGTCACATCGAGGGCGTGCTCGACTTATTGGCCGGTGCGCCGTTCAACGGTCACGCCGACCTGCCGCAATTGGCCGAAGAAGCCGAGCTGTCGGACGAAGAATTGTTCCCGACCTACGAAGCGATCGGGCTGCTTGGCTTGGCGCAAGTGGAAAAAGGCGACATCACGCTGACGCCGCTCGGGCGTCACTACGTGGAAGCGGAGCATACGCTGCGGCACCAGATATTCGGCCAGCAGCTGTTGACGCACGTGCCCTTGGCGGCGCGCATCCGTCAGCGACTGGAGCAGGAGCCGACCGGTACGCTGGCCGAAGAGCCGTTCATTGAGCTGCTGGAGGAGTCATTGGAGGCGGACGAAGCGAAGCGCGCGCTGGAGGTGGCAGTCGAATGGGGACGCTATGGCGAAGTCTACGAATATGATTTCCATACCGGGCGACTGAAGCTGCCGGACCGCGCCGCGGAATAGCCGGCACGATCGTGGCGCCGCTCTTCATGACATCGTGAAGCTAGCGGTGCTGGTGACCCCTGCCGCCCACACCCATATATTTCGGGTCGGGCGAAACATAGGCGCGGACCGGGTGGTCCAGGACGCCCGGCGGCGCGACATCGTTCAAGGCGAACGAACTGATCGAGCCGGCGGTATTGAAATTCCATGCAAATTCCTTGTTGCCGGCAACGAACCTGACTATCTGGCCGCCTTCGACATTGACATATTTCGTCGCGGGCGTAATCACGATGGTGCGTTGGGCCGCCAAAGCCGGCGCAGACTGGCCGTAGAGATCGACAAACGATGTTCGGGCAGCACATCCGCCCACAACGAACGCGGCGATGAACGCCATCGGCACCAAGGTAATGAACTTCATGGCAACCTCCCTTGCTTCCCGGCGGAAATGCGGAGAACCACACCGACCGCAACTCAGCGCTGCGCGCTCGCCCGAAGTTCAACGTCGATGCGCCGGAGACGAGATGACGGGCAACCGGGCGCCGCAGCAAGCACTAGGGCGAGCTCAATACCGCGCCTTCCTTCGGTTTGAACTGCTCGTCGCTGATGCGGAACTTGTGGCGCCGATCGCCCATCAGCGTACGCAGATCCTCGATGCTGAGGCCGGTCACTTCATGCATCCGAATCAGTAGCGACGCGCTGACCGGAAGCTGCCGATGGCGGATCTTGCTGATCATCGGAGGACCGACCTCCAACGCACGCGCCAATGCCGAATCGTTCTTCAGCTTGAGATTGCCGAGCAGCGATGTGAGCAGGTTGTTCGGATCATAGGACGATTGGACGCTCTTGCTATTCATCGTGCTTCCCTCGCGCACTAGGCTCACTCGGAACTTCCGGTTGAACCAAGTCTGCCATGTTTTACCATTCATCTCGCGATCCTGTTTCGAACGGGTTCCACTTGCCTGCTCTCACATTCGCAATATTATTTTATATCTTTTGGAATAGAAAAGAAGGCCATTTGTCGGTAAATGAACTTCGCACGCGTCCAGAGGAATAAACGCTTTTATTGCCGCCGGATGCGACCGATGAAACAACTTGCGAACACCGAACAGGGGTACGGCGCCGTGGCCATCGCGCTCCATTGGCTCATGGCTGTTCTGCTCACTATGCTGATCGGATCGGGACTCTACATGGTGTAGCCTTCCCGACGTTGGCTTCGATACCAAAAAGATTACGCTGATTCTGTTTCACAAGGAGCTAGGCATCCTGGCGCTGATACTCGTCTCGCTGAGATTCGTCTGGCGCATCGGCAACATCCGTCTTTTGCTGCATGGCTCGCGCAGCGATACTTGCCTGGCGGCGATGATTCGATTGCCCGCCCCATCGCCCAACTGGCCGATCGGATGTCTGCGACAAGATCGGCAGGTGGGTCGAAATCCTGGGTGGCGGACGTGATGGGACTGTGTTCGGAAGGGAGTGTCCGATGCCATGGAGTTGCCAAACAATACAAGCCAGGGTCGTTTCACCGGCACGGGGATGCCGGCAGATGGCCGGTGCCGGCTGCGGCATGCGAGACGACGCCCGAATATAGTCATGCTCCCTGTCAACCGATTCAATGCGATTGCGCTAGTAGGATCAGCTCATTCGAAATCCTCCCCCATGACTTCCGCTCTAGCCGACGGCGCACCGTCAGCAACATCGTTATTTCCGCTTCCGGCTCATTCCCCTGTTTCCGACCAGCCGATTCTGCTCGGGCCGATCCGACCCGACCTGATCCGCGACGAAATACTGGCCGATCTGCTGGAAGCCACCGCCGGCAGAATGCCGGATCAGGTCGCGCTGATTGAGGGAAACCGGCGAATCACTTATCAGGAACTTAACGACCGCGCCGACTGCGTCGCATCGAGACTGATCGAGGCGGGCGTGCGGCCGGGCCACGTCATTGGCCTCTGGCTGCCGCGCGGAATCGAATTGCTTGTCATGCAAGCGGGTATTGCGAAGACCGGCGCAGCGTGGCTGCCGTTCGACGCGGATACCCCGATCGATCGCATTGCCGTCTGTCTGGACGACGCGGCTTCGCCGGGCATCGTCAGTTGCGCGCAGTTCGCACCGGGCCTGGCGGACACGCGCTTCACGGTGTGGACCGCCGAACAGTTGGCCGCACCGCTGGCAGGGCCGCTGCTGCGGCGCGACCAGGCGCTGCCCTCGCATCCGGCTTATGTCATTTACACATCCGGGTCGACCGGCAAGCCGAAGGGAATTGAAATCAGCCAGGGAGCGATTTGCCATTTCCTGCGCAGTGAAAATAGCGTGTTGGGCATTTGCCATGACGATCTGGTCTACCAAGGGTTTTCGGTCGCCTTCGACATGTCTTTGGAAGAGATCTGGATCGGCTATCTGGTCGGCGCGACGCTGTGGATTGCGCCGAAGGAGATCGCTTCCGATCCTGAGGCGCTGCCGGTCGCGCTTGCCGCGCATCATGTCACGGTGCTACATGCGGTGCCGACGCTGCTTGCGCTGTTTGAAAACGATGTGCCGTGCCTGCGCCTGATCAATCTCGGCGGCGAGATGTGCCCCGAGGCGCTGGTCGCGCGCTGGGCGAGGCCGGGCAGAAGTGTGTTCAACAGCTACGGTCCGACCGAGGCGACCGTATCGGCCAGCATGACAGAGCTGCATGCCCATGACCCGGTGACGATCGGTTCGCCGCTTCCGAACTACGGCATGCTGGTGCTTGACACCGAGTCGGCAGAGCTGACGCTGCAGCAGCGCGGCGATGTCGGCGAGCTTTGCATCACCGGCCCCGGCGTCGGGCTCGGCTATCTCGGCCGACCGGACCTGACCGCCGAAAAATTTCTCCCCAACCCGTGGGCCGGCAGCAGCAGGCACCACGCGCGCCTGTACCGCACCGGCGATCTGGCCCGCATCGATGCCGGCGGCCGCGTGCAATGCCTGGGACGCAGCGACGACCAGGTAAAAATTCGCGGCTTCCGGGTCGAGCTGGGCGAAATCGAAGCCGTGCTGCTGCAGCAAGCCGGCGTCGGCACCGCAGCGGTGGTGCTGCGCAAGGAAGATGGCATCGAGCAGCTGATCGCTTTCCTGGTGCCGGAAGCCGGTGCACAGATTTCCGGCGCCATCTTGCGCGGCGTGCTGGGCGCATGCCTGCTGCCGTACATGGTGCCGGGCCATTTCGAGATGCTGGCGGAGATGCCGCGGCTGCTTTCCGGCAAAATCGACCGCAAGGCGCTGAAGGCACTGTCGCTCGCTGCCGCCGGCGTCGATGCAGTCGGCTCGGACACGCCGCAAACGCCGGCAGAGGAGGCGCTGTTTGCCGTCTTGGCCAAGCTGTTTCCCGGTCAGCCGATCCGGCGCGACGCGGACTTCTTCTCCGACCTCGGCGGCCATTCGCTGTTCGCCGCGCGCCTGGCTTCGTCGCTGCGCACCCATCCCTGCTTTGCCCACGTCGCCGTGCGCGACATCTATCAAAACCGAACCATCGGCCGCATCGCACAGGCGATCGCGCAGGCACCGGAACAGACTACTGCTGCGCTCTCTGTGCCGGTGGCGCGGCCCTCCGCCGTGAAACGCTGGACGTGCGGCGCAGCGCAGGCAGCGGCGGTCCCGCTGTTGATTACCATGCGCATGGGGAACTGGCTGGCCCCGTTCTTCACCTATCATTTCTATACCGGCGATCCGGGCGACTCGATCCCGCGCGCGATTGCGGTTTCTGTCGGCGTGTTCCTGCTGGCGACGCTGCTCGAGTTCGCGGTCGCGATCGCCGGCAAGTGGCTGATCGCCGGCCGGCTCAAGGCCGGCCGTTATCCGCTGTGGGGCCTGACCTATTACCGCTGGTGGCTGGCAGACCGGCTGGTCGAATCGGCGCCGACCTACATGCTGGGCGGCAGCTCGCTCTATGCGTGGTGGCTGCGTGCATTGGGCGCAAGCATCGGGCACGAAGTACTGATCGGTTCGATCACCCTGCGGGCGCCCGACCTGCTGAGCATCGGTGACGGCGCCAGCATCGGCAATGCCGTCAACTTCGAAAACGCGCGGGTGCAGGACGGCGAGCTGCGGCTCGGCACCATCGTGCTCGGCCACGATTCCTATGTCGGTTCGTACGCGGTCCTCGAAGGGAACACCTTCATCGAAAGGCTCGGCCATCTGGAAGGGCTGTCGGCGCTGAGCGACGGCGCCGGCGTTCCTGCTGCGCGGGTCTGGAGCGGATCGCCGGCGCGCGACGTCGGCGGTTTCGACCACACCTTGCAGCCGGCTCGCCCGGCCGTTTCCCGCGTGCGCCTGGCCGGCGAAGCGCTGTTCTTCGTGCTGGGCGCGCTGCTGATCGCCACCTTGTTCTTCCTGCCGGTGTTCCCGGCTTTCATGCTGATCGACTGGCTGGCCGACTCGGAGCGTTTCCCCTGGTTTCAGGGCAATACGCAAGCCGTGCAACTGGCGATTTATTTTGTGCTCGCCTTGCCGGCGTCGGCACTGATGGTTGTATTTACCGCACTGCTTTCAGCCGGTATCCGCTGGAGCATCCTGCCGCGACTGCAGCCCGGATCGTGGCCGGTTCACAGCGCGGTCTACTGCGGGAAATGGCTAGTCAGCCAGATCCAGGAATCCAGCCTGAATGTCTTGCATGGCGTGTACGCAACGCTGTACGCCCCGATCTGGTACCGCCTGCTCGGCGCCAAGGTCGGCCGCAATGCCGAGATTTCATCGGCGCTGGGCGTGGTGCCCGACATGCTGACACTCGGCGACGAGACCTTCATCGCCGATGCCGTGATGCTGGGCGATGAACAAATCGACGGTGGCTGGATGACCCTGCGGCCGACCATCATCTCGCGCCGCAGCTTCGTCGGCAACGGCGCCTATGTCCCGGACGGCACCACCTTGCCGGAAAACGTGCTGATCGGCGTCCATTCACGCGCGCCCGAGAACGGCCAGATGCGCGAAGGCGACACCTGGCTCGGCTCGCCGCCGATCAACCTGCCGGCCCGCGAACAAACCAGCGGCTTCCCGGAGTCGCTCACGTTTCGGCCGTCCGTGCTGCGTCGCATCTGCCGCGGCATGATCGAAGCATTCCGCATCGTTGCGCCGCACGCCATCGTCACGGCCGTCGGTTACACCGTCGTGCTCGGTGTGATGCCGGTTGCCGGTGACGGTCGTTGGGGTGAAGTGATCTGGAGGCTGACCGTCGCCGGTCTGTTGTATGGCATCGGCACATTGCTCTTTGTCGCCGCGTTCAAGTGGCTACTGCTCGGTCGCTACAAGACCTGCACCACACCGATGTGGACACCATTTGTCTGGCTGTCGGAAGCCGTGTCCAATATGTACGAAGGCATCACCGTGCCGAATTTCATGCGCTACCTGCGCGGCACGCCGTTTCTGCCGCTCGCCTTGAATCTGTTCGGCTGCCACATCGGACGCGGCGTCTACATGGACACCACCGACGTCACCGAATTCGACTGCGTGACAATCGGCGATGACAGCGAAATCAATGCACTGGCCTGTCCGCAAACCCATCTGTTCGAGGACCGCGTCATGAAGATCGATCACGTCAGCATCGGCAAGGGCGTCTATCTGGGCCCGCGCAGTGCCGTCCTCTACAGCGCGAAAGTGGCCGATCATGCCAGAGTGGGCGCGCTGACCCTGGTGATGAAGGGCGAATATATCCCGGCCGGATCAAGCTGGAGCGGCTGCCCCGCAGCGCCGGCGCGCGGGTAAAACCGTGGCGGAGATGCGGCCTCGGATCGATGGTCCCGTACTCCAGGTTCAGTCCTGGCCCGGGCCGATCTCGATTGACCCGACGGCGCCCCCAGCCGATGCCAACCCGCTCGTATTCAGCATCGCCACGCCGGACATCTCCATTCGCGATACCGCGCGTGAACTGGCGCGCCAGGCGCTGCGGGAAGTATTGGGCATTCTGCTGGATCGAGCGCCGGAAACCGTGCCGCTTGTCTCCCGCCCCGGGCAGCCGATTCGGCTCGGCATTCCGGGACTACACGCCGGTCTTTCGGTCAGCCACGAGCCGGGATTGACGGCCGCAGCCATCCATCTGGCGGGCGCGGTCGGCATCGATCTGATGTGCGTCGAGCAGGGTCCCGATTGGCTGTCTGACTGGGAAGCGCTGGCCCGCGATTACCTCGGCCGGCAAGCCAGCGATCGCATTACCCGTCAGCCGCCCACGGAACGAGTACGCGCCTTTGCCCGCGAATGGACACGCTTCGAGGCCAGCCTGAAGTGCCTCGCGATGCCGTTGCAGGAGTGGAGCGCCGCGCTGGAACGCGAATTGATGCGCTGCCGGCTGTTTGGCCTCGACTTGCCGGACGGCTTCATCGGATCGCTTGCGCTTTGTCCGTGAGAAAGCCTTAATAGATTTCCTGCGGCGAAGAAGGACTTTAATGATCCGAGCCTACGCACGCTGACTTGACCGTGCGGTGCGAGAGGGGGCGCCCTGGCCGGTGACAGTGCGGATCGAAATGCGGCTAAACCGGTGCCATGACGCCACGCTCGATCTTCCAATCCCGACAAAATTGCATGAAGCCGGAGAGCCGTGCGGACAGTATCTTGTGTTTTCTGTGAACAAGATAAAAATGCCGCCGGAGTACGGGAAGCGCCGTATTCAGTTCGACCAGCTGTCCGCCATTCAACAGGTCGGCGACCACCAAGCGTGGCAGGCAGGCTACGCCTAGCCCGACGGCAGCAGCATGCTTGATCGCTTCCGAATTGCTGAACTCCGCTGCCGAATGCAGGTAGTGCAGATGCGGCACGAGCGCATGTTCCACGGCTTCGCGCGTACCCGAGCCGGCTTCTCGCAGCAGCCAACCGGTTTCGCGCAAGGCCTTGAGCGGCACCTTGCGGTGTGGCTTGCCGGCGGCAAGCGGGTGGCTTGGCGCGCACACAACGATCAGTTCATCGGTAATCCAGCGCTCGACATGCAAGTCGGGCTCATGGCACGGACCTTCGATCAGGCCGATATCGACAGCGAAACTTGCGACGGCCGATGCGACCTCAGCCGTATTGGCAATCAGTATGCGAGGGGTCGCAAGTGCGCGTTGTGGCGAAAAACTCGCAAGAATTTTCGGTAAAAGATAGATGCCTATCGTCGTACTGGTCCCGATATTCAATCCGATTGCTGTCGAAGCATCGGGCTTCTCGAACTGCTGCTCGATCGTCGCAGCCGTGTCGAGAATTTGTCGGGCCTGCGGCAATAACAAACGTCCGTTGTCGTTGATGATCAGGCGTTTTCCCACTCTATCGAATAACTGAATATCCAGTAATCCTTCCAGCTCGTTGAGTCCCGCGCTCACGGCCGACTGCGATAACGCGATCGCGTTGGCGGCTGCCGTCGTGCTGCCCAAATCGCAGACGGCGAGAAATATCTGTAACTGTCGAAGGCTAAGGCGCATAGCATTTACCTATTTTGCAGGTTGATTATAGATAAATAATTCGTTTTATAGCTTTCATTCTGACACATACACTGCACGCTTACCTGACCCCCTTCACTTCGAGAAAAAAATGTCCGCCCTAAACTACGCCAACGATGCGGAACTCCATTCCTGCGCTAAAACGACACTCGCCGCGCACGCCCGGCGCTTGTTGCCCGGTCTGGCACTGAGCGGAATAATCGCCTGGCCCTCGATCGAATTGGGAAAACTGGCCTGGACGCAATCGCATGGCTTGAGTGCGCTCACGATCGCCATCATGCTGGGCATCGTGCTCGGCAATACCCTGTTCCCGCTTCTTGCGCCGAGCTGCGGGGCCGGGGTCTCGTTTTCCAGGCAAAACCTGCTTCGGCTAGGCATCATCCTGTACGGCCTTCGCCTGACCTTTCAAGATATTCGCATGGTCGGTATTGCAGGGGTCGCAATCGATGCAGTGGTGCTTACCTCGACGTTTGCGCTTGCCATGGTGCTGGGCACCAAGCTTTTCAAACTTGACCGTAACACCGTCATTCTGATTGGTGCGGGCAGCTCGATTTGCGGCGCCGCGGCAGTCATGGCGACCGAGCCGCTGGTTCGGGGTCGCGCCGAACAAGTCACTATTGCGGTGTCGACCGTCGTGGTGTTCGGTACCTTGGCGATTTTTCTTTATCCATTGCTGTATCGCTTGAATCTGCACTGGCAGTTGCTTGGTACCGCGCCTTCGGAATTTGGCATCTATATCGGATCAACGACCCATGAAGTGGCACAAGTGGTGGCGGCAGCGAAGTCAATCAATCAGGATGCCGCCAACTCGGCGGTCATTGCGAAAATGGTTCGGGTAATGATGCTGGCGCCATTCCTTATCCTGCTCTCGGCCTACGTTGCCAGAGACAAGAAACGTCGCGCGACGGCGACCCTCATGGTCGGCACGCAAGCCCAGTCGGAGCCTGCCGGCCGTCTTGCGATTCCATGGTTTGCGTTCGCGTTCATCGCCGTGGTCGGGCTTCACTCGACGTCCTTGCTGCCGCACGCGGCCGTTGCCGAGGGAATTGAAATCGATACCCTGCTGCTTGCAATGGCAATGGCGGGGCTCGGATTGACAACGCATGTCTCGGCGATTCGTCGCGCCGGAGTCAAGCCATTGATGCTTGGCACTTTGCTTTTCATCTGGTTGGTCGCAGGCGGTGCGGCAATTAATCGCGTCGTCATGACCTTGTTGGGCTGATCAGTGGCTTCACACGATGCCCGGCCTGGAGACACACGCACTGGCACACAGCATGTATTCCGAATGTAAAAACAGGTAAGAGAATGTAATACCTGAAGGTGCCTCGCTCTGACAGGAATAGAGTTGGCGCTGATTCATCTCTGTCTCCCCTTCCCATTTGAGAAATGGGTTCGCCCGCGATCCGAAAGCATCGTGGGCATTTTTTTGGTCAAGCAGAAAGGATCAAAAGAGTTTTCCCAGGTCAGGAATAGGGCGTCACAGGGCAGCAGGCCTGAATCGCGGATGCCCCAGTGACGACGGATGTTCACCGCACCGCTGGTCATCACGCGAACCGCCATAATTCGCCGGCATGAGGGACACTGCCCGGCTGCCTATCGGTTCCTCTCGCCAACGCTTGGCGATCAAACCTTTTGCGAGACCACGTTTCCTGTGGCTGCAGCACCTTGCATGCTTTGAGATAGAGATTGCAGGAAGGAGCTCAGGCTTGCATTGCTTCCGGATGTGCCGCCTGTGCTCAATAAACTGTTGAAACTCTGTTGAAGGGCATCCAGCGTGGAATTCGACGTGCCCGAGCTGGACCCCGAAGTGGTGGAATCGGAGGCACTCGAACTCGACGATGAAGACAGTTGCTGAATCAGGTTTTGCAGGCCACCCTCGATTTTTCCCATGCCACCGCCATGATGATGGTGATGGCCGTGGCCGGCCGTGCCGGCTACCGCAGCAGTGGGATCAGCACCTGCACCGGCAGCAGAGCCTGCGGCACCCGACTGCCCGCTTTGGGATTGCAGCGCTGCGAACAGATTCTGCATGAAGGCAGCCAGTGCCTGCTGCGGATCCTGTGTTGTGGACGAGGTGCTCGATGGGGAAGTTGTCGTGCTCGTTGCCGCCCCCGGCGATATGCCGAGTTGCGACAGTGCTTGCCCGATCGCGGAAGCGAATTTCCCGCCTCCGCCAGAGGCCCCCGATACGCGACTTCCATCATTGTCGCCGTCCGAATCCTGGCCGCTTGAATTGACAGAAGATATACCTGTCAGTTGCGTGCTCGGAATCGCGGCATTGGATCCGGTAATTGATGAAACGGACATAGTGTTTTCCTTTCGTTCGTGTGGAGACCCGACTTTCTTATGAGACCAAGAAGATTTGGCCGCATCCAATCTGTATAGCTCCAGTAACGGTAATTCGATTCGAAGAATAAGGGGTTTTTTCCGAAAACTTGGTAACAGTTTGTATGTGCATGTATAGCGTTGTAACAACGCTGTGCCGATCATGGTTCCGATGCTTGATTTCGGAGGATATGAACGCAAGGGGGCGAAGAGGTAAACGTCGATCGCCGCGTTATTAACATTGCCATTCGTTGGCCGGCCGATCGTGCCAGCGACGGACGCTAGCTGCCGGGCGGCTGCAGGGTGCGCGTACGGATCGCGTCCCGCCATTTTTGAAGGACGCATCCGCTCGTGCGAGCGAGTGTTTGCCGGGAAGCTGGAATAACCTCCGGTCAGGCGTAGCCAAAATATGATACGACTGTCATTTCTTACAGGTTGTGCACTGATTCAAGATCAAGCAAGGTGTCGCAGTCGCAGTCGCCGGCGGAAAATTTGCTCGCTACCCGTTCCGCATTCGGATATTTGCATGAACCTGGCCGGTAATTTTTCTGCACATCGCACCCGCATAAAACACGTCATTTCATTTGCCGCATGTGCTGTTCTCCTTCTTATATTTGCGTGATAGGCTACAGTCGTTTGCTGCCATTCGGAGTTTTTAAACGGGTGCACCTTGCCGGTGCACCGCCCATGTGATTGGACGGGGCGACGCTTCGCAGAAACAGTAGTTTGCGGAACTTGCCCGTTGATGGAAGTCGACAAATGGCGGGGCTTATGTGAAAACCCACTCCAGCTTTGAAGTCAAGGTGCTCGCCGCATTTACCGCTGCCGTGCTGGTGGTTGCAGGCCTCACCGCCACCACCTGGAAGATGGCGCAAAACGCGGCTGACGCGGCGCAGTCGGTAGCACACACCCACGACGTGCTCGATAGGCTTGCCCGAACGCGGGCAGACACGCTCCAAATCGAATTTAGTACCCAAAGTTACAGAATTTCTGGCGACTCGGCGCGACTCGCCGAACGCGACGCAGCGATTGCGACGCGGGATACCTCGCTGAGCAGTTTCAAGCGATTAACGGCTGACAATTCCCGTCAGCAGGAGCGCTGGACACGACTGCGCGCGGTCATCGATGAGCGACTGTCAATTTCCAGACATATTGAGCAGTTGCGAAAGACGCGGGGCCTCGACGCCGCCAGCGCTTATGTGGCAAGCGCACCACTGAAGGAAACGCGCGAGCGCACCTACGGCCTGTTGCGCGAGATGACCAACGAGGAGCGTAGGCTGCTGCAGGATCGCAGTGCCGAGCAATGGCGCGAGCGCCAAACCATGGTTGCGGCCGGCGAGCTGGTCGCGGTGCTGCTCTTGACGCTGCTTGCGGCAACTTATGTTTTGATTCGGCGCCAGCTACGGGAGACCGGGGCAAGCCGGCGGGCGCTCGCCGATAGCGAGGAAAGCCTGTCCGCCACGCTGCTCTCGATCGGCGATGGCGTGCTGGCGACGGACGCCGATGGGCGTATCACCCGCATGAATGCTGTAGCCGAGGGACTTACCGGCTGGGTATTCGCCGATGCACGGGGTCGAACCGTCGAAGAGGTATTTTGCATCGTCAACGAACACACCCGTGAGCCTGCCGAAGTGCCGGTGGCCAGGGCGCTAGCCACAGGCAAAATCCAGGAACTGGCCAATCACACCGTGCTTGTCGCGCGCGATCGCAGCGAGCGCCCCATATCCGACAGTGCGGCACCGATACGCGATGCCAAGGGACGGGTGAGCGGCGTGGTGCTGGTTTTCCGCGATGTAACCATTGCGCATCAGGCCCAGCAGACAATCCGCGAACAGAACGCACTGCTGGAACAACGCGTACACGAGCGGACCGTTCAACTGCACGAAAGCGACGATCATTTGCGCAGCGTGATCAGCAACGCGCCGGCAATGATCGCCTACGTCGATGCACTGCAACGCTATGTCTACGTCAACGATCAGTACCTCGAACGCTTCGCGCCAGGGCAGACCGATATCGCAGGTCGAACCGTACGCGACATCCTGGGCGAAGAGCGCTATCGGATCGCCGCCCCACTGATCGCCAAGGTATTGCAGGGGCAGCCGCAAAGCTACGACTGGCAACCGTTCCCCGGCGTCTGGCAGGCCATCAACTACCTGCCCAAGCGACAGGACCTGGGCCAGCAGGTCGGCTATTACGTATTGGGCACCGACATCACCGAGCGCAAGCACGCCGAGGAAAAAATCCAAAGCCTCAATACGGAGCTCGCGCAGAACGTGCGCAAGCTGGAGCTTGTCAGCCGCGCACTGAAAACCCTGAGCGCGGGCAACCGCGCCTTGCTGCGTGCGACAGATGAGCAGGATCTGCTCGACAGCATGTGCCGGGCCATCGCGGAAGCGGGGCACTATCAAATGGCATCGGTCTGGTATCGAATTGACGATGAATTCCGATCACTGCGGGTGATGGCTGAAAGCGGGCACCCCGGTGGGATCGCGGCCCTGCGTGTGATGAAAGGTAGCTGGGGTGACAACGAATATGGGCGCGGCGCGGTGGCCACTGCGATTCGAACGGGACAGACCAGCGTGCGCAACATGCTCACCGATCCGAGTTACGCGCCGTGGCGATCATATCTGACCGGCTATGCCTGCGTCGTTGCCTGTCCTCTGTGCGTCGACGGCGAGATCATCGGCGGTGTCGCTATTTACGCTGCCGATCCGGATTCCTTTGGATTGGACGAAGTGACGGTGCTTTGCGAGTCGGCCGACGACTTGGCTTTCGGCATTGCCACCCTGCGCGCGCGCGCCGAGCAGAAAAAGGCCCAGCAGGCGATGCACCGCCTGATCCGCCACGACGTCCTTACCGGGATGCCGAACGAGACACAATTCACGGAGTTTCTCACTACCGCCATCGATGCCGCCAAGCGGCTCAACCAGCCGTTCGCGGTGCTGCAAACCAATATCGAACGACTGAGCGAGATCAACGATGCCCTCGGTTTCAGCCATGGGGATCAAATACTGCAGGAATACGGGATCCGGTTAAGAGCCGCTGCCCCCGCGTCCGCGAGCGTCTCGCGCCTGCGCGGTGATGAATTCGCCGTCCTGCTGCCCGATACGAGCGCCAGCGGCGCCATCGCCATGGTGCAGCGCCTGGAAGACGTGTTGGCGCGGCCGTTCCCGATTGCCGACATTGCGCTGGATGTGTCGGCCAGGATCGGCGTCGCGTTGTTTCCGCAGCACGGGTTGACGGCCCATGACCTGCTGCGGCATGTCGACATCGCCATGAATCTGGCCAAGAAAAGCGGCGCAAAGTATGCGATCTTCGATCACGCCAAAAACCAGGACCAGTCGCATCGGCTGACGATCGCCGGGGAGTTGCGGCGCGCGATTGAAGGTGGTGACCTGCGCCTCTATCTGCAGCCGAAAGTAGAGATCAGCACCGGCCGCCTGTGCGGCGCCGAAGGGCTAGTCCGGTGGCAGCACGCCGAGCGCGGAGTGATCCCGCCGGGCGAATTCATTGGGCTCGCCGAGCATACCGGACTCATCAGGCCGCTCACTGAATGGGTGATTGAGACCGCACTGCGCCTGAACCAGGCATGGGGACCCCAAGGCTGTGCGCTGCCGATTGCTGTCAACCTCTCCGCACGCAACCTGCGCGATGAAAATCTGCTGGAAAAAATTCGTCAACTGCACACCAAATGGGGAGTAGCTGCCGGCCTGCTCGAACTGGAAATAACCGAGAGCGCGGTGATGGATGACGCCGAACTCGCACTGCGTGTGCTGCACAGCCTGCGCGATGATGGCATCCCGCTTTACATCGACGACTTCGGTACAGGTTATTCATCACTCAGCTATCTGCAGAAACTGCCGGTCGAGTACATCAAGATCGATCAATCGTTTGTACACAATATGACCGTCCGCAAGGATTCCTCTCTGATCGTGCGATCCACAATCGACCTTGTCCGTGATCTCGGACGCAAGACTGTGGCCGAGGGCATCGAAACCCAGGAGCAATGGGATCAACT